>CAUQAO010000173.1:0-2525 GCA_963515815.1 uncultured Prevotella sp. | reverse complement strand
GCTTCTGCACACTGCAATGAGACAAAAAATAAATTTTAAGGGCTTCTGCACACTGCAATGAGACAAAGAGTTTTTTTTACCGGACACCACTATTTCAAAATACGGAATGCCTGATTTATGGAAAAGCAAAACATCTTACATATACTTATTGCGCTCCTCGCAATACATCCTCCGGCTTGTTCGGCGGCAGACAATGCTGCGGCCCCCGAAATACCCGACAGCGTAATGGCCCCGGGCTATTGGAAGAATTGGACGCCGGAGATACAAGCCCGTATCGATAAAGACATCGAAACTTATCGCAAGGGCAATGCCTGTATCCGCTTCAAGGATATCAACAGGCACAAGCCCGTCGGCATTCGGCAAATAAGCCACGCTTATCTTTTCGGAGGAAATACTTTCCTGTTCAACGATTTGAAAAGTGCCCGCAGCAACACCATCTACGAAAATACTTTCGGCGAGTTGTTCAATGCCGCCACGATAGCATTTTACTGGAAAACCCTCGAGCCCGAAGCCAGCCATCCGCGCTTTACCGCCGATGCCGCCTACATCTACCGGCGCCCGCCTACAGACCCGGTGGTAGAGTTCTGCAACCGAAAAAACATCAACATCAACGGGCATGCCATCATCTATGGCTTACGGCTACACGGGCATCCTGTCTGGATGCCTGAAAACCGAAAAGAAATGGAGCGCATCTTCGAAAACCACATCAAGCAACTGGCTACCAGATATGCCGACCGGATACAACGATGGGATGTAGTGAACGAGTGTTTCGACCAAGCCAATCGAGGGATGATGCCCGACGACTATGTGTACAAAGCCTATACCTGGGCCAATCGCTACTTCCCGGCCAACGTGCAATTCAACACCAACGAGTGCGACATGCACTGGGGGCCCACCAAGCGATACGTAGAAATAGTGCGCAACCTCATCGACCGCGGGGTGCGCATCGATAACGTAGGGCTGCAGATGCATATCTTCGAACCCGAGGAATCTCGCGACATGGCCAATGGCATCGACAAATTTCTGCGGCCCGAACAGATGTATGCCACACTCGACTGCCTCAGTCAGGCCGGCCGACCCATTCATATCAGCGAAGTAACCGTATGCGCACCCGACAGCACCGCCCGCGGAAAGGCCGTGCAGGCTATCATCGCTCGAAACCTGTATCGGCTTTGCTTCAGTTACCCCGCTACGATGGGCATTACCTGGTGGAATGTGGTAGACGGAGGAGCAGCCAAAGGCGAGCCGTCGTACTCGGGATTGTACGATAGCAACCTGAATCGCAAGCCCGTTTACGAGGAACTCGACAGGCTGATCAACCACGAATGGAAAACCGAGCTGAATCTGAAGCCGGCGAAAGACAACACCGTTTCTTTCAGAGGATTTAAAGGGAAGTACCGCATTTCGTGGACCGATAAAAAAAGAAAGCGCCGGGAAAGCACCATAGACTTAGGCGGCGACAGCTGCAACTTTTCTCTATAATAAAATAAACTTTGCAACCGGCGGGATCACCCGTTGCGAAGAAAAGTCTCGCCCAGCGGCAATTCATTCGAAAGAAAAAAGCATAAAACAATAACCATAAAATTTACAACAATGCAGAATAAAAAATTAGCAAAATGGCTTCTTGCATCGGTCCTCGTCTGGCCATGCTCCGCCCACGCACAGTTCAACTGGCCCTATCAAATAAAAGACGGAACAGTAATAACCCAAGTACCCGAACGGCCCGCCGGACAGGAAAACGCCTTGAAACTACGCGCCGAAAAGATACCCGTAGTGCGGGTGGCTTTCGTAGGACTCGGCTCGCGAGGCCAGGGCAGCATACGCCGATGGGTGTACCAAGAGGGTGTACAGATAGTAGCTCTGTGCGATGTAGAACACAGCAGAGTGGTGAAAGCCAACGAAGAGTTACGGAAATTCGGACTGCCGCCGGCCGATCTTTACACAGGCGACAAAGCTTACCAGGATGTTTGCAAACGCAAAGACGTAGATCTGGTGTTCATCGCTACCGACTGGCTCAACCACTTTCCCATAGCCCAGTGCGCCCTGCTCAACGGCAAACACACCGCCATAGAGGTGCCTGCCGCCATGAACATGCACGAGATTTGGGAGCTGATCAACCTTGCAGAGCGTACCCGAAAGCATTGCATGATGCTCGAAAACTGCTGCTACGATTTCTTCGAAATGAACACGCTCAACATGGCACAGCACGGCATCTTCGGCGAAATCGTCTACACGATGGGAGCCTACCGTCACGACCTGGGAGACAACTGGGATAGATACTGGAAAAAGAATGCCGACGACAAATTGGGCTGGCGGTTAGAGTACAACATGAAACACCGCGGCGACATATATCCCACCCACGGGCTCGGCCCCATTGCACAGCTGCTCGACATACACCGCGGCGACCGCATGAAGACCCTCGTGGCCATGGACTCGAAAAGCGTAAACGGACGGAAATATGCCTCGAAAAACCTAGGAACGAAAGTAACCGATTTCAGACAAGGCGACCACACCACCACCCTCAT
>CAUQAO010000172.1:0-2529 GCA_963515815.1 uncultured Prevotella sp. | reverse complement strand
CTTCAATCATAACTTAAAACTATACTACTGATTGAGAAATCAAGGCGTATTCTCTTATCAGAATACCAATACCACCCATCGTAGTTGGGCACAAGAAGAATCGTACGCAATAGCAGAGATCAGAGGATATGACTATCATCAATATCCCGAATCTTCACAAAAGTATCAAGATTCAGAACTGCCGTTCGGTGGTATCTTGAATCAGAATCATATCAACCAAATAGGCTATACGGTCAGAAATACGCTGACTTATAAACAGGTCTTTGCCAGGAAACATACATTGCACGCAATGAGTGGTATAGAGCTGCGGTCGAATGAATACAAGGGTGTTTCATCGACAGGCTTCGGATGGATACCCGACTTCGGCGAAAAGTTCATGCCCGTCTATACCCAGCAGTTTATCAACAAGTATGTGAAAAGAGGGCGACTGAACCCAACCAATACCAACAGGGTTACGCGTATAGCTTCGTACTTCGGTACGTTCAGTTATTCTTATAACTTTAAGTACACGTTGAATGCCAATATCCGTTCCGATGGTTCGAATAAGTTCGGCAGTAATCCGAAATACCGATGGCTGCCCACGTGGTCGGTTGCGGGTAAATGGGCGGCAGCACAAGAATCGTTTTTAAAATCGCAAAAGTGGCTCGACAGATTCGACATCAGAGCATCGTACGGTATACAAGGCAATATTCATGACGATTCAACTCCTAACCTTATTGTCGAAATATTAGAACGCGATGGAGTAAGTCAATTAGATATCTCGCGTCTGTATCGCCTGCCGAATCCCGATCTTCGTTGGGAAAAGACCAAAACGTGGGATCTGGCAGCCGACTTCAGTATATTGGATGATCGGGTAAAAGGCAGCTTCGAAATATACAACAAACACACCACCGACCTGGTACACAATAAGAGCATTCCGTCATCTAATGGCAGAAACTCGCTCTACATCAACTCCGGCGAAATGCAGAACCGAGGCTTCGAAGGCTTTGTTAATGTAGATGTGCTGCGTTCGAAAACATTCGACTGGTCGTTAGGCGTAAACTTTGCCCGCAACATAAACAAAATTACAAGGGCCAACAACGATATATACTCAGAAAAAGAGAAGGTAGACATGATGCTACAGGGCGAAATGGCTATCGAAGGAGAAGCCATAGGCTCGCTCTACTCTTACCGCTTTGCCGGCCTTTCGCCCGAAAACGGCTATCCGCTCTTCTATGCAAAAGACGGAAAGAAAGTTCATGTAGCCGAATCTCAATTGCTCGAATTGGTGAATTGCGGTTCGATATTCCCAAGCGTGTACGGAGGTTTCGATACACAGTTTACTTATAAAAAGACCCTTTCTTTGAACGTGGGCTTCACTTATAGCTTAGGAGGGGTAAAGAGATTGCCGAATGCTTACGAGGATATGAACACCGTATTCGATCCCCTACAGAATGTTTCGCGTAATTTGGTGCATAGATGGAAAAAGCCCGGCGACGAACAGCACACTACCATCCCGACGATTTATAACAGAGACGTGGTCAGCAGCTTTATCGGCAATGATCAGCTGACGGCCATCACAAAAGGTTCGATAGATTACCTTTATCCTACACAACTCTACAATATGTCTGACGAACGAGTTGTCAAAAACAACTTCCTGCGACTGAGTTCGGTATCGCTTTCATATATTCTGCCGAGCAAATCGATCAAGAAGGTACACCTTAACTCGTGCCTCATACGTTTACAGGCAACCAACCTGCACGTATGGACCAGCAAGAAATGGAACGGACTCGACCCGGAAACGCCAAGTACTTCCATTCCGATTTTGCCTAATTATACTTTATCCGTTAATGTTTCATTCTGATAAACCATCATAGTCATGAAGAAATCAATTATTGCAATATGGCTTCTCGCAATGCTTTCGGGTTGTGACAGCTATTTACAAGATACATCGGGCGATTTACTGATTCCCGGAAACGTGGAAGAGTACACGCCTTTATTATATGGCGAGGGCTATCCACGTACGTTCAACAAAGATGCCGGATGGTTCAAACTGATGACCGATAACGTAGAAATGAGTAACCTGGAAACCTCGAACGAAGAGCTGAAAAACACCAACTATTTCGATGTTTCTTCGGGAAGAGAAGGCCGATACGTATATCTATGGGATTACAATATGGGCGAAAAGGTCGCCGATAACTTTTGGCAGGCACGCTATGCCAATATCTTAGGCTGTAATGCCATTATCGAAGCATTGCCAACGATGGGCTATCATGAAGACGAAATAGGAAAATACAACTACCTGGCTGCACAGGCTTATGCACTTAGAGCGTATAATTATTTTTGTTTGATCAATACCTATGCTCTGCCCTATTCAGAGGAAAATAAAGACAAACCTGGTGTGATCATTCGTACAACACCCGATATTCAGGTGAATCCGATTAAAAGATCGAGCATCGGCGACGTGTGGCAACTGATCAACGACGATATGCAACGATCGATAGAGTATATGGGCAAAAGTCTGCCGTCAGCCAATCTGCATCTTCTTTC
>CAUQAO010000171.1:0-2594 GCA_963515815.1 uncultured Prevotella sp. | reverse complement strand
GTGCTGCTTCGGGCAACATCATTCCTTCTTCTACCGGTGCTGCTAAGGCTGTAGGCAAGGTGATTCCCGAACTGAACGGTAAACTGACCGGTATGTCGATGCGCGTTCCGACATTGGATGTTTCGGTAGTAGACCTCACTGTAAACCTGGCTAAGCCGGCTAAGTACGACGAGATTTGTGCTGCGATGAAGGCGGCTTCAGAAGGCGAGTTGAAAGGCATCCTGGGTTACACAGAAGATGCAGTGGTTTCTTCCGACTTCCTCGGCGATGCTCGCACATCGATCTTCGATGCGAAGGCAGGTATTGCGCTGACCGATACATTCGTTAAGGTTGTATCATGGTACGACAACGAAATCGGTTACTCGCACAAAGTTGTCGAGCTGATCAAGCACATGGCTAAGGTTAACGGCTAATTTCGAGAAGAGTCGTGTTCAGATAAAATAGCCGTTCGATGGAATGTCGGACGGCTTTTTTTTATTATTTTTGCGGCGTGAAGATGATAACGATTTTGGGGCCTACGGCCAGCGGAAAAACTTCTTTAGCTACAGCATTGGCAGCCGATATCGGCGCCGAGATAATCAGTGCCGACAGCAGACAGGTGTATCGCGGCATGGATATCGGTACGGGTAAAGATCTGGCCGACTACAGTGTAAACGGCCGTCGCATTCCTTATCATCTGATAGATATTGCCGAACCCGGAACAAAATACAATCTGTTCAGATACCAGCAAGATTTTCACGCGGCCTATCAGCAGATTCTTTCGCGTAAGGCTGTGCCCATTTTGTGCGGCGGCACGGGGTTGTACATCGAAGCGGTGCTGAAAGGATATGCTTTGTCGCCGGTGCCTCAGAACGCCGAGTTGCGGAAAGCGTTAGCACATCTGTCGCTAAAAGAGTTGACCGAGATGCTCATTGCGCTGAAAAAGACCAACGGGTCGGCGATGCACAATCATACCGATGTAGATACGCCCCAGCGCGCCATCAGGGCCATCGAGATAGAGCGACACAACCTGCAGCATCCCATGTCCGAGCGGTTGCTCCTGCCGATCGATTCGTGTATCATCGGGGTGAACATCGACCGTGACGAAAGGCGGCGGAAAATAACCGAACGACTGAAAATGCGTTTGGCAAACGGACTGGTGGAAGAGGTAAGGGGCTTGCTGGAAAGACCGATTGCGGCCGACGATCTGATTTACTACGGGCTCGAATACAAATACGTCACAGAGTACGTCATCGGTCGGCTGACTTACGACGAGATGTTCGGCGCGTTGGAAATTGCCATCCACCAGTTTGCCAAGCGACAGATGACCTGGTTCAGAGGCATGGAGCGCCGCGGATTTACGATAAACTGGATCGATGCCGACGGACCGATGAACGATAAAATAAACAAAATAAAAGAGATATATGGCTGTTGACAATGCACGCTGGGGAATATTGTATTGCCCCAACAAGGATGCTTTCAGGCCCAACAAGCGTTGGGAAAGGATAGAAAGATGTCTGAAAGAAAATGCTATAGAGTACGACTATGTGCAGAGCGAAAGCGTGGGAAGCGTAGAGCGGCTGGTCAAAATGCTGATCAATACCGGTTACAAAACAATCGTTATTGTTGGCGGAGACTCTGCGCTGAACGATGCGGCGAACTGCCTGATGCAGGTCGATTCGGAAACAAGAAACCAAATATCGCTGGGGCTTATCCCCAACGGTTTGATGAACGATTTTGCACGGTTCTGGAATGTGCGTGTAGACGACGAAGAGAAAGTGATCCGATCGCTGAAGAAAAACCGCGTAAGACGAATAGACCTGGGCTGCATCCGCTACAAAAACAAGCACGGCGAGCTGTGCCGGCGCTATTTTCTGAACTGTGTAAATATCGGATTCATTGCCGCCATCATGAATCTGCGCCGCAAAACCCGCCATATATTGGGTTCGCGAACCCTGTCGTTTATTTTCTCGTTCGTATTGCTGATCTTCCAGCGTTTGGAGTATAAGATGCACCTAAAGATCAATACCGACACCGTTCGCCGCAAGGTCATGACCGTATGCATCGGCAATGCGCTGGGCTACGGGCAAACGCCTAATGCGGTACCCTATAACGGCACGCTGGATGTTTCGGTGGTATACCATCCGGAAATGACGCAGCTGTTCGAAGGAATCTATCTGTTTCTGCGCGGAAAGTTTCTGAACCATCGCAGCGTACATCCCTATCGTACTCGCAAGGTAGAGGTGCTGGCTGCCGAACATGCTTTGGTGGGCATTGACGGGCGGCTGATGAATACCCCCGTCGGCATGTTTACGGTGACGGTAGAACAAGAGGTGATCAATTTTCTGCTGCCCGACTGTTAAAACCGGCGGATAATACTGTCTGACCTGTTTTCGTACCGCAAAAAAAACACACCATCCGACCCTTTTTTATGCTTTTGAGGTGCTCAAAAGCATCATCAGGCACTCCCACGATGGTAAAATAAATTATTTTTGGCCCTCTGACCTCTCTGTGGTGCCAAAATAAATTATTTTTGACCCTCTGGCCTCTCTGTGGTGCCAAAATAAATTATTTTTGGCCCTCTGACCTCTCTGTGGTGCCAAAATAAATTATTT
>CAUQAO010000170.1:0-2609 GCA_963515815.1 uncultured Prevotella sp. | reverse complement strand
ATCAAAATGTCTTGAGACATCAGTGCCTAAAATGTGTTTTATATCAAAATGTCTTGAGACATCAGTGCCTAAAATGTGTTTTACATCAAAATGTCTTGAGACATCAGTGCCTAAAATGTATTTTAGGCGTTTCCGCGTGATGCGGAAGGATCAAAAATGAGGTTTTGATGCCATTGCCGAACGCCGGACGGAAGAACGACAGACTTTCGATTGATTTTTTACCCGACGGCTTTTACTCAACGGCAATGGTTTGTTTTAAAAATCTTCTTAAAACAAACCATAGGTGGTGGCCGATTGTAGAAGCCCACCCATAGTGGTTTTTCATGATGACGAATCGCTCTTTTAAAGATGCCCGGTGGTTTTTCGTTGTCATACCGCCATCCTGAAAATTGGCAATAACGGCATGCACATTTCTTAATTCCAGCCCCCAGCGCTCGGCCTCTTTCATTACATTGATGCACCAATCTACGTCGGCCGAGTAACGATAACACAACCGATAAGGATGGCATCTGGCCAGATCGGTACGCGCATAAAAGGCTTGGTGGCATACCGACATGCCGGCTTTAAACGACCGCCAGTTGAGTCCCTGGCGCGGCGCAAGGCGCCGATGACGCAAAAAGCGCCCCTTGCAGTCAACGATATTCGTATCGCCGTACAACACGCCGGGTAGTTTTTCAGCGTCTTTTACAGACCGGGAAATGTGCGCTAAGGTATCCGGTTCGGGAAAAGAATCGCCCGCATTCAGATAGACAAGATAATCGCCCGTTGCCAGTCGCATTCCCTTATTCATGGCATCGTATAGCCCCTTATCTGCCTCGGATAAAATGCGAATCGTGTGTCCGGTCTGCGCTTCGGCCGAACGTTTTTTGTAATCGGCAGCGATATCGACCGTACGATCGTGCGAAACTCCGTCGATAATCAGATGTTCTACGTGCCGATAACGCTGTTCCAGAATGCTGTGGAGCGTGGCGGGCAGTTCGGTTTCAGCATTGAAAGTGCAGGTTATAACAGTAAACTTTACCATCGCTTGTTATTTTGTACGGCCAGTGCTTTTTGATACACGTCGATATAACGCATCGCGACATGTTGCTGGGCATAGGTTGTCATTACTTTCTTGATACATTGCCGGTTCAATTCGTCGCTACCGGCTGTCTGGTCGAGCACCCATCGTATGCCCGACGCAAGCGATTCCACATCCTTGAATCGGGCCACAAAACCGTTCACCCGGTGGTCTATCATCTCGGGAATGCCCCCCACGTCGAACCCTATGCACGGAACGCCGCAGGCCATGGCCTCCATAATGGTGTTCGGAAGATTGTCTTCTAACGACGGGAGCACAAAAACATCGGCTGCATTGTACACATCGACAATCTGCTTCTCGTCGCTGATATACCTCAAAGGATAGGCAGCAAGCGGCAGTCGGTTGCAGATATCCTCGGCATGACCGCCCAAAACGGCTACCGCGGCTTGCTCCCTTAAAACAGGATGGCTGTCGACAAGCATGCCGAGCGCATCGACCAGATAGGCAACTCCCTTGCGCTCGTCGGTTACGCGCTGCGAAACAAACAGAATAATACGCTTATCCGCCGGTAGCGACAACTGTCGACGGGCTTGCTCACGATTCTTTTTCCGGAAAACCGACGTATCGATCGGGTTCGGAATATCCGTTACCGTATGCCCCGTTAGCAGTTCGCTCTGTTTTGCTTGTTCGGCCAACCAACGGCTGCAAGTTACAAACTGAATGCTACGCTGCCCGTAAATACGCTGTTTACGTCTCCAGACATGCGCCGAAAGATCGTTTTCCGATCCGCCATGCGGTAGCAATCGACAATGGTGACAGCCAGTTTTAAAAGCCTCGCAACCGCGTGTATAATGACAAATGGCTGTTGCCGGCCAAACGTCGTGCATGGTCCAAACCACCGGCTTGCCGCTGTCCAGAATCTTTCGAATGCCCTTTAACGACAGCATCCCCTGATTGATCCATTCTAAGTGAATCATATCCGCCTCGCGAAATTCGGGCAATGCCGTAATATCCGATCCGATATTAGCAATATCTATTTCGAAAAGATGCCGACGCGCAAAACGCAAACGCCAAAATATACACCAACGCTCCCATAGAAAATACGCATACCTCAGCCTCCGATGCGGCAACTGCACAACTGTAAGCTGGCTTGTCTGCTTGTCACGAACAAGCATCTTGGCTTTCACACCTTCGTGATTTAAGGCATGCATCAACCGGTTGGAAGCAACTGCAGCACCACCCGTTTTCTCACTTGTATTGACTATCAGAACCCGCATACAACTTGATTTTTATTTGCCGTAAAGTTACATCAAATCAGAAAAAGCAACAAGTTTTTATCCCCTTTTAATAGCCTTGAGCATTGCACCGAAGCTAAAGTAAACAGGCGATTCTGTATAAAGAAACAGATGAGCGACGGGTATACGAGAAGAAAGATCCGCGATTTGTGCCCGAACACAAAATGTTGATGTAAGTCAAGAAAGACCCAAATAATCGATTAATTTATGAGAATCGTTTGGAACCGATCAGAAAAGCATATACCTTTGCATCATCAAAAGGTTAATAGATTGTTTAGGTTAGTAGTAATAGA
>CAUQAO010000169.1:0-2679 GCA_963515815.1 uncultured Prevotella sp. | reverse complement strand
AATGAGGTAAAATATGAAGGATTAGAGCCTTGACGCAGTTGAAATTACAATACCTTGACGCAAAAAACACAGGATTTACTTGGCAGGTTGCAAAATTCGAGCGTATTCGTCGGGACTGTTCAGAATTCTGACAGCCTCTTTCATCGCTTTATCATTTCTCAATCCGCTCTGTATCGCACCTGCTTGATAATAATAGGTCGAAATAATATCGGTCGTGATGATTTGCTTCAGTTCGTCTTTGTGCTGGTCAAGATCCTTTTCTACATCATGCGTCAGTTTCTTTTTCAAGGCTTCGAATTCCGATTTGGCTTCTTCATAATACCCTTCGAACTTAGCCATTTTCTCGAGTTCTTTCAATATCTTTTCACTGCCACCATCGTAGGTGAACTTGTTTTTGATGACGCGCTGCTTGAAATTGTCGAACTCGGCATCCGTCAGCTCGAATGCTGCCGGTTGCGCAATGGTTTTGTGCCGGGCCACGTAGTCGGTCACATAATCGAGTAGGGTTTCCGTACTATCCGACAGCTGCAGATAGGCCGAAATGTGCGCCAACGTATCGGGAGCGATCTTTATGTCGGGCGTAATTCCGCCACCGTCTTTTACCGGTCGCCCCTGCTTGGTATAAAACACCTTGGCGAGCGAATCGGGCAGGTACTCGGTGGAACCGCCTTGCGAATGGTTGTAATTGACGGCCTGAATACATCGTCCGCTCGGAATATAGTAATGCGCCGTGGTTAGTTTCATGTTCCCGTTGTAGGGCAACTCGACCGTTGTCTGCACCAATCCCTTTCCGTAAGTACGCGATCCGACAATGACGGCACGGTCAAGATCCTGTAAACTTCCGCTGGTTATTTCGCTCGCACTGGCGGTTTGATTATCCACCAAAACCACCAGCGGCATCAGGGAGTCGACAGGCTCCATACGTGTTTTGAACTCCATATTGGCCCTTTTCAGTTTTCCTTTATTGGTAACGATGGTCACGCCCTTCGGCACGAAAATATTGACCAGATCGACAGCTTCGCTCTCCGACCCGCCTCCATTTCGCCGCAAATCGAGCACAAGGCCCTTAGCACCGGCTTTTTTCAGCTCGATAAACGCCTGCCGCACTTCTTTGGCACATCCCTCGAAAAACTGGTACAGATTGATATAGCCGATCTGCCCCGGTTGCATGCCGTAGTAAGGAACGGCTGGCATTTGTATGGCTCGGCGCTTAATTTTAAAGCTCATCACCTTGCCGCTGGCCGGCCGACGAATTTTTAGCATGAAAGTCGACCCGGGTTCGCCCCGCAGATGCTCGCTCACATACTCGCTGCTCTTGCCTACCATGGTCGAATCGTCGATAGAAAGAATGACATCTCCCTTTTTCAGTCCCGCCTCAGCTGCCGGCATATTGGCATACGGCTCGTCGATAATGACATTCTTCAGCTTTAAATTATACCGCACCATGGCCCCGATACCACCATATTTACCCGAAATAAAACGCTTTAAGACCTGCGTTTTATCCTCAGGATAATACTCTGTGTAAGGATCCAAACTACTCAACATCGCACGAATACCGTTGCCGACAACCTGGTTGGCATCGAGCGTATCTACGTACATTAAGTCAAGGTTCTTATAAATAGCATTGAATACGTCCATATTCTTGGCCGCTTCAAAACGATGGTCGTTATTCTTTTGTGCAGATCCACGAACAGGAATAATGCTCAACAACAATAAATATAATAGGAATCTTTTCATTTCATTACGCGCATATTGATATAAAAGCAAAGGTAACATATAAACAGCACAATGCTAATAGGGCCTCCAAAAATTATTATATTTTAGGCATCGACCGCATTTTTTTCTGAAAATATTTGGTCAGTTTGAGAAAACGGTCTACCTTTGCCATCACAATTACAAGAAAATTGCTTCAATAGCTCAGTTGGTTAGAGCACCTGACTGTTAATCAGGGGGTCGTTGGTTCAAGCCCATCTTGAAGCGCATTTTAAAAATAACCGCCACGTTGGTTTCGATAGGTTTTCAGAGCCCTCAGCACCCAAACGTGGCGGTTTAATGTTTTTCTCCGGGACGCTTTGACCGGTGCTGCCTTTTCAGTTGATTAGGTGAAAACAAAACCTTGAGATTTAAAAGTTAACCGCCCACTTGGTTTCGATAGGTATTTTCCAGAACATCAGGCAAGGAATAGGATAATCGTATACAGGAATACGACAGGCTGCTCTCTTTTTTTGCCCTTGGCTCTTGTGCGCTGTAATTGCCGGTATAGTCGGTGCCGTTGAAGTCGAATATGCGGTCGTCTCCACCGTTGTTCTCGTCAAATCCACTTTCGTCTGTGGGTTGTTGTTCGTAAGGCGAGCGACGTTTTTCGCTTCTTTCTTCGGCCTTTTTGTCAGCTTGTTCTCCGATGGCAGCACCAACGGCCGCGCCAACTCCCATGCCAACAATCTCTCCGATGTCCGAACCGCGTGCTCCACCAGCGATGCCGCGGAACGAAAACAAACACTTTGCACGGGTCAGCCGACGCCGCGGAACGAAAACAAACAGTTTGCACGGGCCAGCCGAAGCCGCGGAACCAAAACAAACAGCTTGTACGCGTCAGCCGAAGCCGCGGAACGAAAACAAACAGCTTGCACGGGCCAGCCGAAGCCGCGGAACGAAAACAAACAGTTTGCACGGGCCAGC
>CAUQAO010000168.1:0-2727 GCA_963515815.1 uncultured Prevotella sp. | reverse complement strand
AGACTACCAAACAATCGGACGTAAAATTTGCAAGATTCTCGAAAAAATCTTGCGCCGGGCTTGCGCCGCTCATCCGATATGTAGTGTTGCTATTACTCACGGCAGCAAAGGTAGGATATTATTTCGAAACCTGCAAATATTGCGGGAGAAAATGCTCAGATATCGATATTTTTAAAAAAAAATTGATTGTCTCACGACAACCAATCTTCATTAACCTTAATAATCTAATACCATGAAAAACACATTGCAAAATTACGAAAAGAATGCATACTCGCAAGTGTTCTCATGCCTGTAACTGTTTTTTATAACATTAATTAAAAAAATCTCCAGTCCATTTAAGCTTCCTTTGCAACAGAATGGGCTGAAGCATTATTTTGTCTTTTTCATCGACGAGGCCGGAAGATAATTGCAAGAGTAAAACATCTTCATCTATCTTTAGCGAGGCCTTTACCAATGCAGGTTCTATCAAGAGCTGCAACTCGTGGAAGCGTTGCAAAGACATCGTATCGGGCTTTTGCAGCAACGACGTCGTGGGCCATGAACAATCTTTGAGTTTTACCCAATCCATGGTATAAAGAGATACCGTACTCTCTGGTTCGGGAGCCATAAACGTTCTGACGACACAGAGCAGACTGTCGCCCTGAATCGAATGAAGACGCTTCAATTGGAGTTCTGTTCCGCGTGTCAACCGTACCGAAAGATAGTCTGCCGTAAGCGTATCTAATACCGTTTTGCCGTCTAACAAATTCGTTACTTCAGCTTTCACTTTCATGTCGGCTAAATCTATCAGCTCTGTTTTCAGGTTCTTGTTTAGATAGGGCAGCAGCGAGTCGGGCATAGACAGCCAGATATCTTTCATGCTTTTTGCCGACAACTGTGCCGACAACGACAGGCACGTTGCTATAAACAGTAGTATGCAAAACTTTAACTTGCTCATGGTTTCTCCCCCTTTACCTAAAAAGGTCCGTATCTTAACTCTGTACTCCAAATGCCCTGTCGCTTGGCAGCCGAGATGGTAAACAGAGGACCGATTCCCATAGGCGACAATCCCCCTTTATAGAAGTAAGAGTTATCATCAAAATCTTTAGAAAGCAGATAATCTTTTTTTAATTCTCGCGACAACGATTCTACATTTTTATCAGCCCTATGCTTGTTGCTCGTTTTTATAAAAAATCGAGCTTCGTTAAACTTCGAAGCCTTGAATTTGAATACGACCGTATCGAATTTAAAACCTCTGTAGATAATATTCTTATACTCTACCTCATTCTCGTTGACGAATACAGGCTCGCCAAACTCAGATCTAATAGCCGATAAGGCAGCCTTATACTCTATCCCCAAACATACGGATCCGACTTTTGGCATGCCTTCTGCATACGTTCCGGTTGTAACAATGAGGTGCAAGATAAGTAACAGTATTCTTAATTGCATCATCCGTTTCTGATGTATACGAATAAGTAAGGTTGCCTGTAATCGGCAACCTTACTCTTTAACTTTTACTCTTCGATTGATGCCTGCGCCGCAGCCAGACGAGCGATCGGAACTCGGAACGGCGAACAACTTACATAGTTGAGTCCTGCCTTATGGCAGAATTTAACCGAAGAGGGTTCGCCTCCATGCTCGCCACAGATACCGCATGTCAGATCAGGACGCGTAGATCGGCCTTTCTCTACGGCCATATTGATCAATTGACCGACGCCATCCTGATCCAACACCTGGAACGGATCGACCTTCAATATCTTCTTCTCTAAGTAAACAGGCAAGAAGCTCGCAATATCGTCACGGCTATAGCCGAATGTCATTTGCGTCAGGTCGTTTGTTCCGAAGCTAAAATATTCTGCTCTCTGAGCAATCAGATCGGCTGTAAGAGCCGCACGCGGAATTTCGATCATTGTACCGACTCTGAACGGAATTTCAATTCCCATTTCCTTGAAAAGCTCTTTCGCCGTAGATCGTATAACATCTTCTTGGGCATCGAACTCTTTTACCATACCGATCAGAGGAACCATGATCTCGGGATGCGGATCGAGTCCTTCTTTCTTCAGCTGGATAGCTGCTCCAAGGATAGCTTTTGTCTGCATGGCTGTAATTTCGGGATAGGTATTGCCCAAACGGCAACCACGATGCCCCAACATGGGGTTGTGCTCGCTCAGACTGTTTACCCGGTTCTGTATCTGCTGTACGCTTATTCCCATCTCGGCAGCCATAATTTCCTGACCTTTGAGATCGTGCGGAACAAATTCGTGCAATGGCGGATCCAACAAACGGATATTTACAGGATAGCCGTTCATTGCTTTCAAGATACCGTAAAAGTCTTGTTTCTGATAAGGCAACAGCTTTTCCAATGCGCGTTCGCGACCTTCTTTCGTATCAGCCAATATCATTTCGCGCATGGCCTTGATCTTTTCATTCTCAAAGAACATGTGCTCTGTTCTGCACAAGCCGATACCTACGGCTCCGAAATTGCGTGCAACTTCGGCGTCGTGCGGCGTATCTGCATTGGTTCTGACAACCAGTTTCGTGTACTTATCGCACAATTTCATCAGCTCGGCAAAATCGCCTGTTACTTCTGCCGGACGCGTTTGAACTTCGCCTTGGTAAATCTCGCCCGTAGAACCGTTGATTGAAATATAATCTCCTTCATGTAAAACAACGCCATCTATTTCTACCGTACGATTTTTATAATTTACATTGATGGCGCCGGCACCCGACACACAGCACTTGCCCATG
>CAUQAO010000167.1:0-2805 GCA_963515815.1 uncultured Prevotella sp. | reverse complement strand
GTCCCGAAGAGCGTAAAATTCAGTAAGATAATGCAGCGAATCTGTTGTTATAGCATAGATTATTGGAGAGGACTCGAAGCGGCCGGTGTAGATAATTATGGAAAAGGACATTCGGATTGGTATCATTGGAATAAGAACTCCAATAGGATGGCGCAGGATATTGCAAGGGACTACAATCTAGGCAAAGTCTTAACCTTTATTGTTCCACTTTCAAAGCCGTTTTTACGCCACCCCTACATCGGAACATCAAGCCTGCTATTTCTCGCTGAACGCAGAACCTAATCAGAATAAATGGTGTATATTTGCAGCCGACAAAATGACAATTAAAGATTTGACAATGAAAAAAGCGTTCCCGGTTTTTCTGCTATCCATCACGACCATTTTTACGCTGTCTGCGCGACAGAAGCACTCGGTGTATGCCATCGGTTTTTACAATCAAGAGAATCTTTTCGATACCTGTCACGACGAGGGGAAGAACGATTACGATTTCCTTCCCGACGGATCTTATCAATGGAATGGAACGAAATACACGCACAAGTTGCGGAACATGGCGCGTGCCCTCTCGGATATGGCTACAGACGAGCTGCCCGGTGTGGGTTGTGCGCTGATCGGGCTGAGCGAAGTAGAGAACGCCCGGGTGCTTGACGCGCTGACCCGGCAACCCGAACTGGCCGAACGCAATTACCGATACATACATATCGAAGGCCCCGACAAACGCGGAATCGACTGCGCCGTGCTCTACAACCCCACCCTATTTTCGGTACGCAACGTAAAGTTGCTGCCCTACGTACAAAACCTCGAGCCAGACACCGCTTTTCAAACGCGCGGCTTTCTGACCGTCAGCGGAACCCTGGCCGACGAGCCCCTTACCATCATCGTGTGCCACTGGCCGAGCCGTTTTAAACCATCGATTTATCGCGAGATTGCCGGCCAGCAGGTAAGAGCCATCAAAGATTCCATTCTAAGAGAAACACCCCAATGCAAAGTACTGGTCATGGGCGATATGAACGACGATCCGACAGATAAAAGCATCATAGAATGCCTCTCGGCAAAGGGACAACCTGGCGAAGTACACGAAACCGACATGTACAACCCCTGGTACAACATCCTGACCCAAGAACAAACCGGCACGCTCATGTACCGCGGGGCCTGGAACCTCTTTGATCAGATCATACTCTCGCCCAACCTGCTGAAAAAGAAAAAGTCTGCCCTGCACTATTGGATGAGCCGGATAGAGCGCCGCGATTACCTCCTGCAAACCACGGGAGCCTATAAAGGAGCACCCAAACGTACTACCAGCAAGGGCGCATGGCTCGACGGTTACAGCGACCATCTGCCCGTCGTAGTTTACTTGGAAAAATAAAAAAAAGAAAATGAACATCGCCCACAATACCTCGCAGCCTATCGAGACCCACCCCTTCCAGCCTTTTCTGCCCCAAAACGCCACTCTGCTCATGTTAGGAACCTTCCCGCCCGCCCCCAAACGATGGTGTATGGAATTCTACTACCCCAACTTTCAGAACGACATGTGGCGCATCTTCGGCCTGCTGTTCTTCGGCGATAAAAATCACTTTGTGCTTCAAGCCGAAAAGCGTTTCGATGCCGAGCGCCTAAAACTCTTCTTGCGCCAAGCCGGAATAGCCCTCTTCGACACTGCCCTGCGCATACGGCGCACTAAAAACACAGCATCCGACAAAGATTTGCAGATCGTAGAACCCACCGATCTCGACGCTTTGCTGCGTGCCCTGCCCCAATGTAAGGGCGTACTGACGGCCGGCCGACTGGCCACAACCCTCTTCACACAGCACTACGGCGTAACCGAACCGACGATGGGAAGCTACAACACTTTCCGCTTCGAAAACAGAACGCTTCGCCTCTACCGCATGCCGAGCAGCTCACGAGCCTACCCCATCCCGATCGAAGACAAGGCACGCAGCTATAAAGCCATGTTCGACGACCTGTTAGAACCGCGCAACATTGCCGGCACCACTGCAAACAACAACAAAACATGCGAAATGATATGAAAAACAACGTCACCATTATTGGCATAGCCGGAGGAACCGGATCGGGTAAAACCACCGTGGTACAAAAAATCGTCGAAGCCCTGCCGCCGCACTACGTAGCCGTAGTGCCCCTCGATTCTTATTACAACGACACCTCGCACATGACCGAAGAAGAACGACGCGCCATCAACTTCGACCACCCCGACGCCTTCGACTGGAAACTACTCATCAAACAGGTTACCGAACTGCGCAACGGCCGGCCCATCGAACAACCCACCTACTCGTACCTGCTCTGCAACCGGCTGAAAGAAACCGTACACGTAGAACCCAAGCCCGTCATCATCATCGAAGGAATCATGACGCTCATCCATAAAAAACTAAGAGAAATGATGGACCTGAAAGTCTTCGTCGACTGCGATCCCGACGAGCGTCTCATCCGAAACATCCAGCGCGACACCATCGACCGTGGCCGCACCGTCTCGATGGTCGTAGAGCGTTACCTAAAAGTGCTCAAACCCATGCACGAGCAGTTTATCGAACCCACCAAACGCTTTGCCGACATCATCATCCCCCAAGGCGGCGAAAACACAAAGGGCATCGACATTCTTTGCAAATACGTAGAACGGTTGATACCCGACGAATAACAAACAAAAAAGCTCCCGCCGCTTCGCGAAGAAGCAGCAGGAGCCAAAATAAAAGTGTGATACAAATGTTTTCTATTCTTGCACTGGCGCTGCGACTTTGACCAGCTTATCCTTTTCTACCTTTACCCAAACGGATTCGCCGCTTAATGAAACGAGTT
>CAUQAO010000166.1:0-3076 GCA_963515815.1 uncultured Prevotella sp. | reverse complement strand
TTCTCGAAAGATTGGGCAAAAAAGTCTGCGCGGTCGAAATCTTCTCGAAAGATTGACAGAAAATCTATTTCAGGATGTGCCGGGCCACCGGTTTTCGGCACATCCGCTTTATATCTTTAATAAATAAAAACTAAAAGCCTATGAGCAATTATCAAATTCCGAAAATTATTCGGATCGAACGCAGCAACAGCGGCAATTTCAACAATGCGCGGCACACGCAGTATCAGTTGGAGTTGTACGAGCTGGTAAGCGAGGCCGACCGGCAGAAACTGAACCTGCCCGAGGCGCTGCTGAAAGAATGGAAGAGGTTGGTAGACCTCGAAGTGCAAATTACGGAAGAGGCCACAAGCTCGGTGAAGACCGACCACATGAAAGAGTTGGACGGACAGCGCGACGAGCTGCTGACAAACCTCTTTTCGGTAGTCAAGGCGCAGAAAACTTCGCCGGTAGCGCTGATAAAAGCGGCGGCCAAGAAGCTCGACAAGGTGCTGAAACCCTACGCCGGTTTACAACACGAGGCCTATGACGAGGAGCATGCGCACATCGTGGGGCTGCTGGTAGATCTCGATTTGTGCACCGACGATGTAACCTTGCTGGGACTGACGCCCGTCGTGACGGGCCTGAAGACGGTGAACGACGAGTTTGCCAAACTGCACAAAGAACGGCGCGCCGACGAAACGAAATCGAAACTGCCCGCCGCCATTGACGTGCGCCAGCAGAGCGACCAGATCGTCGAAGTAGTATTCCAGTACATCCAAGCCAGCTACCTGCTCTCGACCGACAGCAATGACCGGCAGATGATGGAAGAACTCGCGGCACAACTCAACAACGCCATGACCGACTTCAAGGCCACGCACAAAGCCAGCGCCGCGCTGAAAAAGACGGCCGAGGAAAAGCGTATGGAAAAAATGCTCCGCGCCTTCGAACAGAAAAACAGCTTTGCACCCGGTGCGCTGAAACTGACCGGCAAAACGGCCAAAGGCGCAGATCATGCGAAGCTCTACGAACTGAAATCTTCGGCCGAAGAATCGATTTGGGTAAAGGTCGAGAAGGATAAGTTGGTCAAGGTTCCGGCTCCTGCCGCTACTGACTAAGAACTATTGTTCACACTTTATATTTTGTATCACACACTTTTTGGCTTCGGTGGTTCGCGAGAATCGCCGAAGCTTTTTTGGTGGCTGTGTTGGTGGTACGATAATCTTCTGTATTCGTAGAACTTTTACATAGGTTTTTTGTAAGTTTGCATCGAAAAGAAAAGCAGTTTTTACGATGAACGATACCATTAATGTAAGAGGAAAACTCGTCAGCTTGAAAAAGCCGGTGGTGATGGGAATACTGAACGTGACACCCGATTCGTTTTACAAAGGCAGTAGAAAACAAACCGAGCACGAGATTGCCGAACGGGCCAATAGTATTGTGGCCGAGGGAGGCGCGATGATAGATGTCGGCGCATTTTCTACTCGTCCCGGTGCATCTGAGGTGAGCGAGGAGGACGAGATGGAGCGGTTGCGCTGGGCACTGCAAATCGTGAGGCGCGAACAGCCCGATGCGGTGGTGTCGGTGGATACTTACCGGCCGTCGGTGGCCGAACGGTGCGTGGAAGAGTGGGGCGCCGATATCATCAACGATGTTTCGGAAGGCGGTCGGACGGGAATCGTCAATACGCCGATTCACGAAAAGGGAAATATGTTCGAAACGGTGGCCCGGTTGCAGGTTCCTTATATCTTGATGTCGGTCAGGTCTGATTTGCGCGATATGCTGCTGGGGTTTGCCGAAGAACTCGGGCAGTTGTATGCCTTGGGGGCTAAGGATATTATTCTTGATCCGGGGTTCGGGTTCGGAAAAACGCTCGATGAGAACTATCGGATTTGTCGCGAACTGGAGAAGTTGCAAGTGCTGAATTTGCCGCTGCTGGTAGGCTTCTCGCGCAAAAGCATGATTTATCGGTTGGTGGGCGGCGATGCCGATTCGGCACTGAATGGAACAACCGCTCTTCATGCGATTGCTTTGCAGAAAGGCGCTTCGATCTTGCGGGTGCATGACGTGAAAGAAGCTGTTGAAACCTGTAAGATCTGTGCGCAAATCGATGGCGAGAACACCGCGTGCTGATGCGTTTCCGAAATATTGTAACCGTTTATTTTAGAATAAAGATATGCCATTTGAAATAGGAATCAAAGATATTATCGATATCTTACTCGTAGCCCTGATACTATATTATATCTATCGGTTGATGAAAGAAAGCCGGTCGCTCAATGTGTTTATCGGTATCATGTTCTTTGTACTCGTCTGGTTATTTGTAAGTCAGATTATGGAAATGCGCCTGCTGGGATCGATCATGGACAAGCTGGTTAGCGTGGGAGTCATCGGCTTGATAATCCTTTTTCAGGAAGAGATTCGACGCTTCCTTTATCAGTTAGGCGCCCATCAGCGTTTTAAGGCGATAACAGGATTCCTTGCATCGAACAAAAAACAACAGAGCGAAAATAAAGAAAACATTATGCCCATCATCATGTCGTGCATGAGCATGTCGAAAGCACATGTCGGGGCGCTGATCGTAATAGAGCGTGGCATCTCGCTTGATGATATTGTTGATACGGGCGAGCTGATAGATGCAAAAATCAACCAGCGTTTGATAGAAAATATCTTTTTCAAGAACTCGCCGCTGCACGATGGAGCATTGATTATTTCGAAAAAGCGCATTAAAGCAGCTGGCTGCATTTTGCCGGTATCGCACGATCTGAGTATTCCTAAAGAACTGGGATTGCGACATCGGGCGGCAATGGGAATCTCGCAGAACAGTGACGCTATAGCCATTGTTGTTTCCGAAGAGACCGGGCGCATTAGTGTTGCGATAAAAGGCGAGTATCGGTTGCGCTTGTCTGCAGAAGACTTAGAGAGCTTGTTGGCAACAGAAATGGACACTTAATCGGCCCTTGATCCTTATTGATTTTTCGCTTGTGAACTATCTTATTGAAGAGTAGAGTGTTACCATTTCAGGAAAGGTGGACTGGTAACGATTTAGAAATGAGCGGAGTGCTTTGAGGTACATTGTTTTGAATAGCCAAAGAACGCTCAC
>CAUQAO010000165.1:0-3235 GCA_963515815.1 uncultured Prevotella sp. | reverse complement strand
CGGATTCGCCGCTTAATGAAACGAGTTCGTAGAGCTTCGCATGATCTGCGCCCTTGGCCGTCTTGCCGGTGAGCGAGAGCGAATGCGGAGCGAAGCCCTGGGCTTTCTCGAATTCGGGCAGCAGGCGTTCCAGGTCTTTCTTTTCGCGGGCGGCCTGGTTGGCGGCCGACCGAACGGCGAGCAGCGTTTTGCGGTTCGCCACTAAGTTGTTGTAATGGCCGATGAGCGCCGTGATTTCGGCCGACGGCTCCAGATCGTCGAGCGAATCGATGCGGCGCAGCACCGTTTCGAGCGCCTTGTCGGTAGCTTGGCGCAGGGCTTTGACGTCGAACGTGCCCTGGGGCGTGAGCTGACGGATGCGCGCGTGGAACGAGCTGTCGAACGCCGCATTGGCCATGTCCAGACGGGTGAGCGCGGCCGTGCCGCCGATTTTCTGCATCGCAGGCTTGAGGTCGTCGGTTTTCAGGTCGGCGATCAGGTTTTTGATCATGCCCGTTTCCTTGTCGTAATTCTCGGCGGCGGCGCGCGGATAGCGCGACATGACTTCGTCGACGCGTTTGGCGGCGCCGACGATCGTTTCGTCGTCCGACCGCAGGTGCATTTCGACCATCAGGCGGAAGGCGTAATAAGCATTGTCGCGCGCCATGTCGAGCCGTTCCAGCTCTTCGGTTCCGAACTGCGCGTTGGGCTGGTTCAGCGCCTCGTCTTCCTTGTCGACCGCCTTTTTCAGCGGGTCGAGCACCGCCGTGAGTTTCTCGACGTTGGCCTCGCGGCAGAGCTGCAGCACGCGGCCGGCAAACTGAAAGTGCTCCATGTGCTGGAGCCTGTCTTTCTTAAAATTCTTTAGATTCATACAATAAAAAATTAGATTAATAGATAATGATACTTCGGCCGTGGCCGAAGGTCTGCTTTTGTCGTTTTTCGTTCGTCGGCCGTGGCCGAAACACAGTTTTTATCATTTTCATGCTTTCGGCCGCGGCCGAAAGCGTATTTTTACTGTTTTTTACTCGTCGGCCATGGCCGAAAGCCATTTTTCACCGTTTTCTCGGTTTCGGCCACGGCCGACGAGCGTTTTCTCTCGTTTTCCGGCTTGTCATCCATGGATGACAAGCCATCTACAGTCCGTCGGGCCGGTACTGATTTTCATTGCTGCTGCTGAATAAATTCAAGCCTTGGTCGCGTGTGCCGGAAGCTACATATACGTAATTGCTGTAAAAACAGAGACCATACGCTGTGTTAGTAGAAAATGGCTCTGGAGTACTTGACCAGTAACAACCACCGGTTCCGATATTACCGAATGTGCCAGAAGAATAAAGGCCAAGAGGCGGCAGAAACCAGTAGTCATTTAAAGCAGTAGGTCTCCCTTGGGCGGGATTGAATATTTTATAAACGTTTAAATTGGTAGGCTGGTTCGTCGAAACGGTATAATTGGTGCCATCAGGATCGGCTTGTTTAAGATCTGATGGGCTTTTACCAAAAGCAGCGGCAATGACACTTTGTTTTTTAAACCACATTCCGCCAGCATGGAGATGCCCCATAAATGTCCAAAGGATTTTGTTATCCCAGTGAGGTTCGCCGTGTCTGACGTACCAACAAATTTCATTGACATTCGGACAGGTAGTGGCAGTGTGAATTGGGAGAATGGGAGAACTGCCGCTTATATAGCCCATGACACCATTGTAATATCGTGTTGGATCGGTAATTTTGTTCTGCGGATAAGTGGTTTTGTAAATATCTTTTAACTTCGGCTGATCGCTTTCATGCCCGGCCCAATAATGATCTTGCGCATCCCACATATAGAACTTTTCATTCGTATAGTTGGTCGGGTTAATGTTGGCCGTAAGGGGATAAACGGTATTCTCATCATAAGTAGTAGAATTGATGGTCTTAGTAAAGGTTCCGATTGTTCCCGATGCTGTATCGTGGAGGGTGTACTCGATGGTCAACGCATGGGTGCCCGGCGCAATGACCACGTACATGGCGTTGGTGGCTTGGCTGGTGGCAGCATTGTTGAGTGGGAAACCGGGAGCGGGAACGGTGGTTAAGGCATGCGTAAACCAGTTGTAAGGCCCGAGAGCTGTTCCGGTACCCGGTGTGGTGAGCACGATGGAGTCTGACGATCCGCTGCCGGTCAGGCCCGTTGGGGTCAGCGTGTAGGTGCCGGCGATGTTGTTGTCGGAGGTGATTTTTACGCGCGTGATGTAGGTGCTTACCAGTCCGTTCGGCGTGCGGGGCAGCAGGCAGAGGTACGAGGCTTTGTGGTCGAGGTCGAATTTGTAGGTTCCGTTGGGTTGTTTGTGGGCCGTGGCTACGCCGCAGTCGCCGCTCTCGCCCAAGTGTTTCGTAGAGTTGGGTGCCGTTTGGGTTTGTTCCTTGGCAATGGTCACCTGATTGTAGGCCGTGGCGTTCTGACCGGGGTAATAGACGTCGACGGTAGGGGCGGTGAACTGACGTGAGAACTGAAAGTTGGCTGTGGCTGCCTTTGCAGTGATTTTTGCTGTGGTATTGGTCGTGGCGTCTGTCCAAATTTTATCACCGGGTTCCCAGAAATAGTCGACCGTTGTTCCGCCGGGCCACGTCATCTGGAGCGAGGTTCGCGTCGAGGTGCCATTGTCGGCTTTCAGGTCGAGGCCGCCCACGAATGTGGTGCCTTGCGCAGCGGATTCTTTCTCTTTTTCGTTATCGTTTTGCAGGGCGTTGTCGTTGGTACAGGCTGCGACGAACAGCAGCAGGGCCGAGACTAAGAGTATATGCTTCTTCGTTTTCATTGTGGTTCTGTTTTCGTTTTAATTTCGTTGTTCTTAATTTCTTCAGATGTTAATCTTCCCAGGCGTTCTCTTCTTCGCTTTCGTCGAAGAATCCTTCTTTGGCGTCGCCGCCTCCGCCGCCGATGTGGCCCGGATTGTGGCCGCCGTTGAACTTCGAGCCATTGAGCAGCGGTTCGGCTGCCGTGGCAACGATCTCGATTTCGGGCTTGCGATAAGCCCCACCTTCTTGTTGATTTTGCTTCATACTTTCACTTTATTTTAATGAATAAATTTCGGCTTATTTTGCCCTTCGAATTGCTTCGAAAAAGGCATAAAAAGTTGGGCAAAGAGATCTCTGAAGATCCCTTTGTCTGTATGGGGTTGACGCGCCTCGCGCGCGCGTAGGAAAAAGCTTAGAAAATAGCCACTGGTACGCCAGATGGGCTGTGTGTGTGTGTGTGTAATAATTTATCCGAGACTACCAAACA
>CAUQAO010000164.1:0-3295 GCA_963515815.1 uncultured Prevotella sp. | reverse complement strand
TGCAACGTGAGCTTGCTTATCAGCTGGACGAATTGCAAAAAGACGGTGTCAATGCCATCATCTTTCAGGTCAGGGCAGAATGCGACGCGTTATATCAGAGCAATTACGAGCCTTGGAGCAAGTTCTTGACCGGTGTTCAGGGGCAGGCGCCCTCGCCTTTGTGGGATCCGTTGCAGTGGATGGTGGAGCAATGCCATCAACGAGGAATGGAGCTTCATGCCTGGATCAATCCTTATCGTGCCAAGACGAAGGGAACGGCATCGCTTGCCGACAATCATATAGCCATTAAACAGCCCGGGCGCGTGTTTACCTATGCCGGACAGTTTATTCTCAATCCGGGCGATCCGGCCAACCGAGCGTATATTTATAAGGTGGCCGACGATATTGTTAGCCGGTACGATATAGACGGATTTCATATCGACGATTATTTTTATCCCTATCCCTCGGCCGGCGAGGTGATACCCGACGATCGCGAGTTCAAGCTGTACAGCAACGGTATCGGCAATATTAACGATTGGCGGCGTTACAACGTCAGCCTGTTTGTCAAGGAGCTGGGCGAGAAGATTCATCAGTGCAAGCCGTGGGTTAAGTTTGGCGTTTCGCCGTTCGGCATCTATCGCAACAAGAAAAGCGACGCGAAGCTGGGCAGCAATACCGGCGGTTTGCAGAATTACGACGATCTTTATGCCGATGTGCTTTTGTGGGTGAACAACGGCTGGGTAGATTATTGCGTGCCGCAGCTGTATTGGCAAATCGGGCATCCTACGGCCGATTACGATACGCTGATTCGGTGGTGGAATCAGTATGCGGGAAACCGACCGCTGTATATCGGCGAAGATGTAACGCGAACGGTGAAGTTTGCCGACCCCCAGCATCCCGATCATCACCAGATGGCAGCCAAATACCGGTTGCACGATCAGATGAGGCATGTCAAGGGAACCGTTTTGTGGCATGCCAAGGCCGCCGTAGATAATATGGGCAGTTACGCAACGCTGTTGCGCAATACCTATTGGAAGTATCCAGCGCTACAGCCGCTGATGCCGTTTATCGACGATAGGCGACCCAAGAAACCGCGCAAGGTGCAACCGATATGGACTGCCGACGGCTACATTCTTTTCTGGACGGCACCCAAGGCAACGGCATGGAACGATGTTGCGCACAAGTATGTGGTTTACCGATTTGCCAAGGGCGAGCGCGTGGATTTGAACGACGTGTCGAAAATCGTCACTGTGACTCCTGACACGATGTACCGCCTGCCTTACGATGACGGAAAGGCAAAATATACGTACGTTGTCACGGCTTTAGACCGTATGAGCAACGAAAGCAAGGCAAGCAGAAAGAAAATAAAGTTATAGAGGGCAATGAGGAGATAAAGAGCGATGAGGATGCGTCATAAAACAGGTGCATCCTCTTTTTATTCTCTTTTTATTTCGATTTTCAGAAGCTTTGTCCCAGTTTTTATGCAAACTTAAAAATTAAATTTGCTCGGCGGGCGTGCGCGGCCAAAATAAATTCGGCGCGCGGGTGTGCGGAACCGAATTTAAAAAATAGATTTGCTGTGCGCGGACTCGCGGCACCCGTTTGGCTGAAAAAGATCCCGTTCCGACACGCCGGGCCGTGTTCAGCTATCTTTATCTTTCAGCAAATTGTCCAAGAAGGCGTCTAAATCTTGTTCCAGACCGCCCATCAGCTCGCCGTTGATAATAACGGTATCGTTGTCTGCCACATACAGCTCTGCGACGTTCTCGCTATCGTCGTTTTCGAGAATAAAGCTAAACGGTTTCATCAAATTCATCTTATCGATCACATCGCTCTGACTGTTCAGGGCTTTTCGCAGAACGTGGGTAATGTTCTCGTAGAACTTTTCGTCCGAATTGTCTATCCATTGCTCTACGATGCAGCGCGTGATCTCGTTCTCGTCGTCGTCGAGCACCAATAGTTCGCCACTGTCTTGCGAAACTCTCAAATGGATATCCGTAATGAGCGATGTGTCTTGATCTGCCGGAAACTTCTGTGCGATTTTACGGATAACGCGTTCGATTTCTTTGTACGTTTGCTCTGTTGCATTCATATTTTATGCTCTTTGAATAATGGTGGTGCAAATATACTGCTTTTTACAAACACGCCGGTTTTGTTTCGTAAATTATTTCGGTAAGCGTACTTGCTAATTGCTACTTATTCCATACCTTTGTAGCCCTATATAATGATATGGTAGAGGTAAGAATACAAGACGATGTTTTGCGACGTGCAGCTGAAGAGGGAACAGACGCCTTTCTTCGGGTTTTTGTTACGGCCCTGTACGATGCCATAGGCGGCGAGCTGACGGTAGATACGTTACACGAACTGAATGCCGATCAAATTACATTGCTGGCTTACCATATTCTACATGACGAGGTGATGGATGGCGGTTTTGTGCAACTTATACACAACGGCTACGGCTCGTTTATCTTTCGCAATCCATTTGATAAAGCTATAAAATCGTGGGGAATCATGGACCTGTATAAGCTCATCGGAAAATGCCATAAGCTGTACAGCAAATATTCGTCGAAAATAGAGCGAGAATGCTCGGACGAAGAGTTTATGGCGCTGTTTGAAAAATATCCTGAGTTTGATGATTTCGATGACGCGTTCGTAGAAAACGAAGAACGATGGACGAATGAAATCGTGAATTATGTCGACCGGCATATCGGCCGATTTGCCAAGATCGTGTAATGATGAACAAGGAAGAAGTAGAAATTCGGAAAAAAAGCCCTGTCCAAATAAGGAACAAACGCGCGTCGTTCGAGTATTTTTTTATCGATACTTATACCGCCGGCATTGTGCTGACGGGAACCGAAATAAAATCGATCAGACAAGGTAAAGCCTCGTTGGTAGATGCGTTTTGTTATATCAATAATGGCGAAATATGGGTAAAAGGAATGAGCATCAGTCCGTATTTTTATGCCTCTTTTGCCAATCACGAAACAAAAAGAGACCGTAAACTGCTGCTCGCTAAACGCGAGATTCGTAAACTGCGAGAAGAAATAAAAACCGTTGGTTTGACTATTATTCCGACGCTGATATTCATCGATTCGCACGGAAGAGCCAAAGTAGATATCGCTCTGGCCAGAGGAAAAAAAGAATATGACAAGCGCCAAACATTGAAAGAAAAAGAAGACCGGCGAGAAATGGACAGGGCCATCAAGCGATATTGACATAACAGAATGATATAATTTTTTTTGATTATTTGGCGTACACTTGTATACGCCGCTTTAATTGTATATACATGAATTTTAAAGCAAGAAGAACTTGGCAC
>CAUQAO010000163.1:0-3340 GCA_963515815.1 uncultured Prevotella sp. | reverse complement strand
CAAACAGCTTGCACGGGCCAGCCGACGCCGCTGATGAAAACAAACAGTTTGCACGCGTCCGCAGATGATGCAAGGCCAAAACAAACAGTTTGCACGGCCCCGTTAACTTTACCTCTATAATAATAAAAGGTAGAAATACGCTTCGCTCTTATATTCTTCTGTTCTCTCACACCGAACTTCGGCTTCGACGGTTGGTGCGAATCGCTGAAGTTTTATTCCTCTCGCCAAGCAAGCAACATCGCATGGCTGCGACTGTCTGCAGGCCCGTGTACAGGGGGGCGCGGTTATATTTTAAAATTAGTAAATTGTACCTACGTTACGAAAGTTTGGGCTAATTTTGCCCTCTCAATCAATCAAACCGGACGAATAGAGAATGGGGTTAACAAAAATAGTTTCGCGTTTCTTTTTTTCACGACAGAAAGAACTGGAGCATCACGCTTGTCAGGCCGACGCGGTGCAGCAGCAGGTGCTTCGTCGGCTGCTGGAAAAGGCACAATATACCGAGTATGGGCGCAATCACTTTTTCGGCAGTACGAAGGGGTACGATGCGTTTGTCAGAAACGTACCTGTCAATACTTACGACGAACTGAAAGACGACATAGACCGTATGCGCCACGGCGAGCAAGACGTGCTTTGGCCGGGACAGGTAAAGTGGTTCGCGCAGTCGTCGGGTACGACGAACGACCGAAGCAAGTTTATTCCGGTGTCGGACGATGGGTTGCATCGCATCCATTATCAGGGCGGCAAGGATGTTGTGGCGCTGTACCTGCGCAATCATCCGTCGAGCAGGATGTTCGATGGCAAGGGACTTATTCTGGGCGGCAGCCATTCGCCGAATTACAATCTTCATCATTCGCTGGTGGGCGATTTGAGTGCGATTCTGATCGAAAATATCAATCCGCTGGCCAATCTGGTTCGGGTGCCGAAACGCTCTACGGCGCTTTTAAGCGATTTCGAAGTGAAGCGCGACCGTATTGCCCGCGAAACGCTGCGGCAGAATGTTACCAACCTTTCGGGCGTTCCGTCGTGGATGCTGTCGGTCTTGGTGCGCGTCATGGAGCTGAGCGGCAAGAAGCATCTCGAGGAGGTGTGGCCCAACCTCGAAGTGTTCTTCCACGGCGGTATTGCCTTCACACCCTATCGCCGGCAGTACGAGCAGCTGATCACTTTGCCGCAGATGCATTACATGGAAACGTATAATGCCAGCGAAGGCTTTTTCGGTATTCAGAGCGATCCCGACGATTCGGCCATGCTGCTGATGACCGACTACGATGTGTTCTACGAATTTATTCCGATGGACGAATTCGGCACCGACCGTCCAACCGTCGTTCCGCTCGAGGGCGTAACGCTCGGCCGTAACTATGCCATGCTGATCTCTACGTCGTGCGGATTGTGGCGCTATATGATCGGCGACACGGTGAAGTTTACCTCGAAACAGCCCTATAAGTTCGTTATTACCGGGCGTACGAAGTATTTTATCAATGCCTTCGGCGAAGAACTGATCATGGATAACGCCGAAAAAGGTCTGGCTTATGCTTGCGAACAGACCGGCGCAGAAATTTCCGAGTACACGGCGGCGCCGGTCTATATGGACAGCAACGCCAAGTGCCGGCATCAGTGGCTCATCGAATTTGTCAAGCAGCCGACCGACGCGCAACGATTTGCCGCAGCACTGGATCGACGTTTACAGGAACTGAACAGCGATTACGAGGCCAAACGCTTTCATAATGTTACGCTGCAACATCCCGACCTGGTCGTGGCACGGCCCAATTTATTCAACGACTGGCTGAAAATGCGCGGAAAACTGGGCGGTCAGCATAAAGTTCCGCGGCTCTCCAACAGCAGGAAGACGATCGACGAACTGCTCGAACTGAACGGCAAACTGTTGTTCGCACTCGTGATGCTGTTCACACTGATTACATCGTGCGCCCGGATGGGACAGCCCGACGGCGGATGGTACGACGAAACGCCGCCGAAAGTAATCGGTGCATCGCCTGCCGAGGGTTCTGCGCATGTAAAAGATCGGAAGATACGCATCTTCTTCAACGAATTCGTAAAGATAGACAACGCGACGGAAAAGGTGGTCGTTTCGCCGCCGCAGATAGAAACGCCCGAAATAAAAACACACGGGAAAGGAATCATGATAGAGCTGAAAGACTCTTTGAAAAAGAATATGACCTATACGATCGACTTCAGCGATGCCATTTCGGACAATAACGAGAGCAATCCGCTGGGAAACTATACTTACAGCTTCTCGACCGGCGCCGAAATCGACACGATGGAGGTAAGCGGTTATGTGCTCGAGGCAGAAAATCTAGAACCCATCAAAGGAATTCTGGTCGGACTTTATGCCGATCAGAGCGACAGCGCCTTCCGTAAAAAGCCCATGCTGCGTGTGTCGAGAACCGACAGCCGGGGGCGTTTCGTTATCCGCGGCATAGCTCACGGCAACTATCGGGTCTATGCTTTGCAAGATGCCGATGCCGACTATCTGTTCAACCAAAAGAGCGAGAAACTGGCTTTTTCGCATCAGCTGATCGTACCGACTTCGAAACCCGACATACGTCAAGACACCGTTTGGGCCGATTCGTTGCACATCAAGAGCATCGAACAGGAGAAATATACCCACTTTCTGCCCGACGATATTGTTCTCAGAGCTTTTACAGAGGTGCAAACCGACCGCTATCTGATCAAAAGCGAACGGAAAGAGCCCAACAACTTTTCATTGGTTTTCAGTTACGGAAGCAAGCAAGTACCGCAGATCGAAGGGCTGAACTTTAATGCCGATCATGCATTTGTTATGGAAGCAAACGCTCGCGGCGATTCTTTAACCTACTGGCTGCGCGATACGACACTGATCAATACCGACACGCTGAGCATAGCGCTGACTTATCAGGCAACCGATTCGGCCGGCCTGTTACAGCCGAAAACCGACACGCTGCAGCTGCTGGCTAAACAGCCTTATGCCAAACGCTTGAAACAACAGCAAAAAGAACTGGAAGAATGGCAGAAGAAACAAGAAAAGGCCAAGAAAAAAGGCGAACCTTACGATTCGATTAGGCCGCCCGAGAAATTGGACGTGCAGCTCAATGTCAACTCGGCTATGGCTCCCGACCAGAATGTGCCGTTCGATTTTAAAACGCCCTTGGCACAGATCGATACTTCGAAGATACACCTTTACTCTAAACACGATACGCTTTGGTATGTCTCGCCTTTCGAATTCGAGCAAAGACGCGACACGGCTGTCGTTGCCTTTAACGAAGCCTATCTGGCCAATTCGCGGCAATACGTGTTGCGAGGCGAATGGCGACCGACGGTAGAGTATAGTCTCGAGCTGGAC
>CAUQAO010000162.1:0-3650 GCA_963515815.1 uncultured Prevotella sp. | reverse complement strand
TGTCATCATGATTCGCGATTTCGTTAATAAACAATAAAAAGAGGATTCGCTGAGATACGTTCGAATGCTGGTATTCTATAAAATATGTACCTTTGCGCACCGATTATTTCGGGGATACACTTAGAGTCCCCACGTGCGAGTGTGTTAATAATGGTACTTTTGGCCGAGTATGATGGTTAGTGAATCACTGGCACACGAGAGATAATAAAATGTTTTTTAGTAGTAAAATTTAAGTTTTTAATGGACACATTAAGTTACAAAACTATTTCCGTGAACAAGGAAACAGCTAAGAAAGAGTGGGTCGTAGTAGACGCAAGCGATCAGATTGTAGGTCGCCTATGTTCTAAAGTAGCTAAATTGTTGCGCGGAAAGTACAAGCCGTCTTTCACTCCCCATGTTGATTGCGGAGACAATGTCATTATTATCAATGCAGAGAAGATCGTCTTCTCGGGCAAGAAAGAAACGGAAAAGGTTTACACTCGTTATACAGGTTATCCTGGCGGCCAGCGCTTTAATACACCGGCAGAGCTTCGTACGCGTAAGAATGGTATCGATAAGATTCTGCGCCACGCCGTGAAAGGCATGTTGCCCAAAGGGCCGTTAGGTCGTTCTCTGTTGAGCAATCTCTATGTATTCGAAGGTGCAGAACATGACAAAGCACCTCAAAAGCCGAAGACTATCGATATTAACCAGTATAAATAACAAGGAAAGATGGAAATAATTAACGCAATAGGTCGCCGTAAAAGCGCCATCGCTCGTGTTTACCTGACAGAAGGTACCGGCAAAATTACGATCAACAAAAAGGATATTGAAACTTATTTCCCATCAGCCATCCTCCGCTATGTGGTAAAACAGCCGCTGGATTTGCTTGAGGTTGACGGTAAATACGATATTAAGGTAAATCTTGACGGTGGCGGATTCACTGGTCAGAGTCAAGCACTGCGTCTTGCCATTGCACGCGCTCTGGTCAAGGTTAACGCCGAAGACAAGAAAGCTTTGAAAGACCAAGGATTCTTGACACGCGACAGCCGTGCCGTAGAGCGTAAGAAACCGGGACAGCCGAAAGCTCGTCGTCGCTTCCAGTTCAGCAAGCGTTAATCCGTCTGTCAGAGCTGGCGAATGTGAGAATGCTGCCCCGATCAATCGGTTCGCCGTATACCGCTCGCCAATTCTGCAAGGAAGTTGAACATCGTTTAGTATCTAAATCGTCGAGATTTCCGAATCGGGGAACTACCCGACGGTTGGTTCTAATCAACTAAAAAGAAAGTAAACAATTAAAAAGAAACAACAATGTCAAGAACAAATTTTGACCAATTATTACAGGCCGGTAGCCATTTCGGGCACCTGCGCCGCAAGTGGAATCCGGCTATGGCTCCCTACATCTTCATGGAGCGAAACGGCATTCACATCATCGACTTGAATAAAACCGTAGCAAAAATAGACGAAGCTGCAGAAGCTTTGAAGCAAATTGCTAAATCGGGAAAGAAAATTCTGTTTGTCGCTACTAAAAAACAAGCCAAGGACATTGTGGCCGAGAGAGCCGCTTCTGTCAACATGCCATACGTTATCGAGCGTTGGGCCGGCGGTATGCTCACCAACTTCCCCACCATACGGAAGGCAGTTAAGAAAATGACAAACATCGACAAGCTGATGAACGACGGAACCTTTGCCAACCTTTCGAAGCGCGAGTTGTTGCAGATCACACGGCAACGTGCCAAGCTCGAGAAAAACTTAGGGTCGATCTCAGATCTCACCCGTTTGCCTTCGGCGCTCTTCGTTGTAGACGTGATGAAAGAGCACATCGCTGTGAAAGAGGCCAACCGACTTGGCATCCCCGTATTTGCCATCGTAGATACCAACTCAGATCCTAAGAATATCGACTTTGTGATCCCGGCCAACGACGACGCAAAAGACTCTGTCGACGTGATCATGACTGCATGTTGCCAGGCCATTGCCGAAGGATTGGAAGAACGCAAGGTAGAAAAAGCCGATGAAAAGGCTGCTACTGAGCAAAACGAAGAAGCTGCAGAGGCAAGGCCCAAGCGTGCGCGCAAAGCTCGTAAGGAAGTAAAAAACAGCAATGACAATACTGCCGCAGAAAAACCGGCAGCAACTGCTGAAGCAACAACCGAAGCGCAGGAAGAAGCGCCGGCTGCCGAATAATACACATTGGGGATAGAGAAGAACGAAGCACAGCGCGCTATGTTCCACAATATACCCGCGCACACTTCCTGCTTCTCTGTCCCTTTTTTAAAATCAAAATATTAATCCCCAATAAACAATATTACATTATGGCTGTTACAATCGCAGATATACAAAAGCTACGCAAAATGACAGGCGCCGGCCTGGCCGACTGCAAAAAAGCGCTAACCGAAGCCGAAGGAGATATGGACAAAGCAATCGAGCTTGTGCGCGAACGCGGATTGGCCATTGCCGCTAAACGTTCAGATCGCGAAACATCCAACGGATGCGTGCTCGTAAAATACGAGAACGGATTTGCAGCAATGATTGCCTTGAAGTGCGAAACCGACTTCGTGGCCAACGGAAAAGATTACATCCAGCTGACACAAGACATCCTTGATGCAGCCGTGGCCGCAAAAGCAAAGAGCCTCGACGAAGTGCAGACGCTGAAGCTGGCCGACGGAAATGACATTGCGACAAACGTCAGGCTGCGTTCGGGCATCACCGGCGAAAAGATGGAACTCGACGGATACCTTTTCCTCGAGGGCGAAAACATCGAGATTTATAACCACATGAACCGGAACATGCTCTGCACAATGGTTCAGACCAATAAATCCGCACAAGAGCAGGCGCATAACATCGCTATGCAGGTGGCTGCCATGAACCCCGTAGCCCTCGACGAAACAAGCGTGCCGCAAGAAGTAAAAGACGCCGAGTTCAAGGTTGCCATCGAGAAAACCAAAGAAGAACAGGTAGAAAAAGCTGTTCAGGCAGCACTGAAAAAGGCAGGATTCAACCTGTACATTGCCGAAAACGAAGATCATCTCGAAGAAGGAATCCGCAAGGGCAATATCACTGAGGCACAAGCCGACGAAATACGTAAAATAAAGGTCGACACGGCAGCCGAAAAGCTCGCCAACCTGCCCGAACAAATGATTCAGAACATTGCGAACGGGCGCTTGAAGAAGTTCTTCAAAGAAAGCTGTCTGCTCGAACAAGAGTACATACAAGACAGCAAAATAACCGTTGCCGACTATCTGAAACAGGCCGACAAGGACCTCACAGTGGTAGCATTCAAACGTTTTACGCTGCGCGCAGAATAAAGATTCGTGTAACGAAACAACAAAATTCATAATACAGACGGTCGAGAGCCATGCTCTCGGCCGTTTTTTATTGGAAAGCACTTGGGGGAGCTTTTTAATAAGTATTACTGTACGGTAAAGGCTCCAAACATCATAAATTATAGTCTGCAATGCCGATAAAAAGGTGTTGCAGATATATTTTTCGGAAAAATAAGCCTCACTATGCTTTATCATTATTGATTTTGGCGTCCAAAAATAATTTACCCGAAAATGTCTTGAGACATCAGTACCTAAAATGTGTTTTATATCAAAATGTCTTGAGACATCAGTACCTAAAATGTGTTTTATATCAAAATGTCTTGAGACATCAGTGGCTAAAATGTGTTT
>CAUQAO010000161.1:0-3650 GCA_963515815.1 uncultured Prevotella sp. | reverse complement strand
ACCTCGCGTTTCGAATAAATTTTTGTTACCTCCTGCGCTTCAGCCAGCCGTAAGTTCAGCTTTATGCTGCTGTTGTGCAAGCTGTTTTTGAGTGTTTCTAACAGCTTGTCTTTGATTTCAGACATCTGTTTCAGCAAGATGTCATTATCGGCAATGGCCTCTATCGACGGCATGTCGATGATCCGAACCGTTACATTCTTCATGCGCGGAGCCAACCCTGCCATCTCTTGCGACATGTTGTTGCACATCATCAGCCAGTGCCGGCGCAGTGTTTCGTCGTCGAAAAGCTGGTCGCCGGCTTCTGTCGGTTGTGTTTTCTCCTGCTGATAGACAGGCTTTGGCTGACTGTCGCGCAGATCGTTGAACGTCATGCCTATGCCCGACAAAGCCATCCGAGGCCGGTCGGGTGCTACCTTCGGTGTTGCCGACGATGCTACTTTCGGTACCATCGAAGATTGTTGGGCAGCTGTGCCGGGAGCATTTGCTGAAGACACCTTGCCGGTCTCTAAGCTCTCTGCCTGCTCTTTGGGTTCGCCCACCTGCTGGGGAACCGACTTTACGAACAAGGATTTTAATCTCGCGGGACTAAGCCCCGCACCGGCCGTATCGTCATCGGCCTGGGTAATCTGTGCCACCTGTATCAGGGTAAGCTCTACTAACAAGCGCTTGTTGCTGCTCTGTCGATAATTCACGTCGCACTGGTTCAGAAGCTTCAATGCCTGATATAAGAAATCGACCGGACACTTCGCCGCCTGCTCTTGATATCGCTGCCGCTGTTGTTCGCTCACTTCGAGCAAAGGCAACGTCTGAACGTCTTTTGCCATGAGAACATTGCGCACATGCGAGGCCAGTCCGTTGATCAGATGACCGCCGTCGAAGCCCTTAACAATAATGTCGTTGAGCAGCAGCAGTACCTCGCTTACCTTGTTCTGCAACGACAGGTCGATGATGCCGAAATAGTTGTCTGCATCCAGCACATTCAGGTCTTCTATTACCTTATCGTATGTAATATTGCCTTGGCAGAAACTAACCGCCTGGTCGAACACCGACAGTGCATCCCGCATGCCGCCGTCGGCTTTTTCGGCAATCACGTTCAGGGCCGCATCCTCGTACGATACGCCCTCTTTCTGCGCCACCAGCTTCAGATGAGCGATGATGTTGCCGGTGGTCATTCGTTCGAAATCGTAAATCTGACAGCGCGAAATGATCGTCGGCAGAATCTTGTGTTTCTCTGTTGTAGCCAGTATGAAGATAACGTGCGCCGGCGGTTCTTCCAGTGTTTTAAGGAAAGCGTTGAACGCCGCTGTAGACAGCATGTGCACCTCGTCGATAATAAACACTTTGTACTTGCCCACCTGGGGCGGTATGCGCGTCTGATCCATCAGCGACTTGATGTTCTCGACCGAGTTATTGCTGGCCGCATCGAGTTCGAAGATATTGTACGATCTTTGTTCGTTAAAAGCCTGGCAGCTCTCGCATTCGTTACAAGCCTCGCCGTCGGCTGTCGGATTCATGCAGTTGATGGCCTTGGCAAAAATGCGTGCACAGGTTGTTTTGCCTACGCCGCGCGGACCGCAAAAGAGATAGGCATGAGCCAGCTTACCGCTCCTTACCGCATTTTTAAGGGTCGTAACCAACGCCGACTGCCCCACGACGGCGTCGAAGGTGACGGGGCGATATTTGCGTGCCGATACTATATAATCTTTCATCATCAGAAAATTTTGATGTTGCAAATTTAGGCAAAATATCCGAGAAGGGGGAGCCGGCTGCCCACCAAAAAAGCTTCGGCGATTCTCTCGAACCACCGAAGCCAAAGTGTGTGATACAAATATAAAATAAAGTGTGAACAATAGTTCTTATTCAGTAGCGGCTGGCGCCGGAACTTTGACCAGCTTACCGCCTTCGACCTTGACCCAGATCGATTCTTCGGCCGAACTCTTCAGTTCGTAGTATTTCGTGTTGCCCTCGCCCTTGGCCGTTTTGCCGGTCAAAGAGAGCGCACCGGGCGCAAATCCGTTTTCCTGTTCGAAGGCCGGCAGCAGTTTTTCTACCGCTTTCGTATCGTCGGCTGCCGGTTTCTTTTTGTCGCCCGGTTTCTTCTCGCCGGCGGGCTTCTTCAGTGACGCGCTCAGTTTGTGTGTTGCCTTAAACCGGTCGGCCTCCTGGTTCATGCGATCGACCAGTCGTTCGATCAGCTCGCGGTCGGCTGCCACTTCTGAGAACAGGTAGCTGGCCTCGATGTACTGACAAACCACCGAGAAGGCGGCATCGGTCTGCGGACGAATTTCTTTCGACGAGGGCAGTTTCAAGTCCATCGTTTTCTCTTGCCGCGCCTTGTACACCTGCTGAAACTCATTGTTCACGGTCTTAAGCTGTGTTATGACGGGCGTCAGACTCAGTGCGGTGACCTCGTCGTCGAACCGCTCCAGATCTTTGAGCATGCCGCGGATGTCGGCCGATTCGTCGTCGGCCGATTTAAACTGAATACCGGTGTACACGCCGAGCGCCTTGTCGAGTTCTTTCGCCGCATTGCGAATCAGCTCTACGGGCGACTTCTGCTGAACGCGCACCACGCCGAAGAGGTTTGTCAGTAGGTCGTCGCGCTGCCGATCAAGCTCCTTCATCCGGTCGGTCTGCACCGTAGCCACAGCCTGTTTGTTAATCTCTGTCTCCAGCTCCAGACAGTCGTTCCAGGCCTTCAAAAGGGCATCCGAAAGGTGCAGCTTCTGTTTGTCGACCGCCGTCACCAGTTCGTACACATTGAAGTGGAACTGCGTGTGGTGCGAATTGTTGAATCTTCCGCAATAGCTGCCGTTGATCCGCACAATCTTAGGTAATTGGATCGTTAGTTTTTTCATACACTTAATTTTTATTAGTTAGTTATTACGGCGAAGTGTTCGCCGGCATGTAAAATCCATTTTTGGCCCCGGCGAAGTGTTCGCCGGCGCGTAAAATCTCTTTTTTGGTCTTACTATAGTGTGCAGAAGCATGTTAATATTTTACGAAGGCGCGGACATGTTTTGAAGTACTTTTGTAGTCGTCGTAGGTCCACGCCAGTCCGCTGCTAGAGGTTATCATGTAGCCTGCGAGAAAGCTGAGCATTTCCGTACTTGTCCAATATGCTGTGTAGCTGGTGACAAAGGACGTTCCTCCTACCTGGGTAAAAGCGGCATCGGCTAAACGATGATACCAGCTGTAAATCAGATGAGTATCATTTACCAATGCCTTATTGCCGAAGCCTAAAGAAGAATATGCCCATTTATAATCGTTGTACGATGGTAAGTACCATTGCAATGCAGGTGAACCTGTATAGGCTACACCAGGATTATAGTCGGCAGCGGCCTTAAAGGCGAGTAAATCGGGATTCAATGCCTTTACTTTATTACCGGTTACAGCACTGGTGGTATAGCTCGGATCCCATGTCTCGTCTATTCCGTTGGTGCCTTGTTCGCCTAATGCATCAGTCGAGATCGTTACCGAGTGCGTGTTGGTCTGTGTAAAATAATATTTGCTGGTACACCAGGGTGTCGGTGCTCCACCATTGGCATTGTTTAGGGCCATAGCCATGCGGTTGCTTCGGCTTAATACGACGGCAATCGGCGTCTTGGCGGTTGCAGCCGGTGCGCCGCCGTAGGTTGTTTCTTCGATGA
>CAUQAO010000160.1:0-3658 GCA_963515815.1 uncultured Prevotella sp. | reverse complement strand
TTGTTCTTACCTTTATATATCGTGCGCTTTACACACTGAATTTACGTCGGCAAAGATGGTGCAAACCGAATGCAATGGAGCTGGCTCCGATTGCTGAAATGCGCGGCCCATCTTCGCAAATTTCATTTGCAAAAGTAGGCAATAAAAATGGCCCGTGCAAATAATCAGAATTTATTTTTGCAAATGCAGTCCGTACACACTGTTCAAAAGCAAGATTCCCAATTCTCGGTGTGAGAATTGGGAACCCGTTGTTTGTTTGGAATAAGTTGTTTGTTATACTTAAGCTTCAGCCTCCGACAAAACGGAAACAACGCTTTTGTTATGCGCTCCTTTGTGGAAATCTACAATACCGTCGGCTAAAGCGTACAGTGTATCATCTTTACCGATACCGACGTTTCTTCCGGGATTATGCTTGGTACCGCGTTGGCGAACGATGATGTTGCCAGCGATAACACGCTGTCCTCCATAAATCTTGATACCTAATCTCTGTGAAGCTGATTCGCGGCCGTTTTTAGAACTACCAACACCTTTTTTATGTGCCATTCTGAAATCCTCCTTGCTTTAAGCGATTACTTGTTTAACTTCAACCTCGGTAAACTGTGAACGATGACCGTTCTTCTTGCGCGAATCCTTACGGCGCTTCATCTTGAAAACGATAATCTTCTCACCCTTTACAAGTGGGTTTACTACTTCTACTACTACTTTCGCACCTTCTACAGTAGGTGCACCGACCTTGATGGCGCCCTCATTGTCAACGAGCAACACCTTGTCGAACTCAACAGTTTTACCGGCTTCGGCATCCTTGATGTGATGAACAAAGAGCTTTTTACCTTGTTCTACTTTAAACTGCTGACCGTTAATCTCTACAATTGCGTACATTTTATTTAGTTAAACGGTTTCTCCGCAAGGCGATCGACAACCGTCGATACTTTTTTGAGCCTCTACGGACTAAATCGGCCGCAAAAATAAGCATTTTTATCGACAGACTTATCGTACGTAACTCTATAACTCCTGTTTTTTAGATAGATTAACAGTAACATGACGTCATGCTCTATGCCGTAGAATAGGCATTATGTTATCCTATATCCCTGCAAAGTTATTTCTTCTCTTTTTTGAAAAACAACAGTTCTTTCGGTAGCTTTTGCCACTTTCGGTTGCGGGCTATTTTGATATTGCTGCCCGTAATTTGCTTGAAAGTGTAAGAATTGTCTTCGTTTTGCGTGAGTGTTGCAATCAGATCTTCGCTTCCATAATCGTTGGTCATTTCTAAACGGGCGGTGTTCTTCTTGATCGTAGCTGATGTGATCAGCCATTTTCTCGAATCGATGCTGTCACCGAGAAAACCGGGTAATTTTCCGAATAGTTCCTGCCCCGGTACAGTTACGCTGTTATTATAAAGGTCTATCGTCAGATAAATTTTGTATTCAGCATTCCCGATGGTGTCTTTAAAGGGCTCAGATGTTTTGTTCTGGGCATTGGCAACCAACGATAGCAGTACGGTGACATATATAAATAGGTATTTCTTCATTCTCTGAGTATTGAATGTTTTGGTAGTTGCAAAGATAATATAGGTAAGTCAATAAAACAAACGTCCCTGTAAAATTAGGATGCCCATCGTTTGGATTTTGTATTATTTATGTTACCTTTGCTTCACATTTCAATTTTTATGGTAAAAGGAGAATTACTTCCCGACTATATATTCGAATCGAGTTGGGAAGTCTGTAATAAAGTTGGCGGCATATATACAGTTCTTTCGACCCGGGCGAAAACTTTACAGGATAAAATACGAGATCATTTGATTTTTATCGGGCCAGATTGTTGGAAAGATAAAAAATGTCCATATTTCGTAGAGGATAACTCTCTTTTTGTCGATTGGCATAAAAAACTATCGGAAGAAAGCTTTTTTGTGAAAGTAGGACGTTGGTCTGTTCCGGGAAATCCCATAGCTATACTGGTAGATTTTGCTCCTTTTTATGCTCAAAAAAATACTATTTATGCACGCTTTTGGAACGAATACGGGGTAGACAGTCTGCACGCGTATGGCGATTATGATGAGGCGTCTATGTTTTCTTATGCGGCCGGAAGGGTAGTTGAGAGCTTTTATCGTTATTATTTAGATGATTCGAAGCGGGTAATTTACCACGGTAATGAATGGATGACCGGTTTAGGACTTCTTTATATTCGTTCGGTATTGCCTCAGATTGCAACTATTTTTACGACTCATGCTACCAGTATCGGACGAAGTATTGCGGGCAATAATAAACCGCTGTACGATTATCTTTTTGCTTATCATGGCGATCAGATGGCCGAAGAACTGAATATGCAGAGCAAGCACTCTGTCGAAAAACAAACAGCTTGGAATGTAGATTGCTTTACTACGGTTAGCGAGATTACGGCAAACGAATGCAGAGAGCTGATAGATAAACCGGTCGACGAGATTCTTCTCAATGGTTTCGAAAATAGCTTTGTTCCGCACGGAGTTGTATTTACGCAAAAGCGAAAAGCGGCACGCAAAAGGTTGATCGATGTGGCCAATGCTTTGATGGGACATTGTTTTGACGATAAAACGTTTATTGTTTCGACCAGCGGACGGTATGAAATTAGAAACAAAGGCATTGATGTGTTTATAGAAGCTGTTAACAGACTGCGATTATTGCAACATGAATTGTCTGGAAAAATATTGGCTGTGATAGAAGTGCCGGCATGGGCAGGCGATCTGCGGCAGGATTTGTTAGACAGGTTGAATACAGGCGAAGTGTACGATAGGCCGTTGCCATATCCCATGCTGACTCATTGGCTGCATAATATGGACGAGGATCGTATCTTGAACATGATGAATGCTTTGGACATGCATAATCGAATAAACGAGTCGGTAAAACTATTGTTTATTCCTTGCTATCTTACCGGTAACGACGGCATACTGAATCTTTCGTATTACGATTTGGTTTTAGGCAACGATCTCTGTGTTTATCCATCTTATTACGAGCCATGGGGATATACGCCGCTGGAGTCGATTGCGTTTAAAGTACCCTGTATTACGACCGATCTGGCTGGCTTCGGTTTATGGGCCAACCAAATAAAAGGTGGCGTCAGCAAAATAGAGGATGGTGTAGAGGTGATTCATCGAACCGATTATAATTATTCTGAGGTGGTCGATCATATAAAGGATACCATCTTGCAATACGTCCGATTTACACCCGAAGAAGTAAAAACAGCCAGACAGCGGGCGGTGCAGTTATCTAAAAAAGCGTTGTGGAGTAAGTTTATCAGGCTATACGAACAAGCCTATCGAAAGGCTATATTGAAAGCGAACGAAAGAAATAACAATCAGAAACAAAATAAGGAATACAAGGCTTATGAAAATTAAAACAGGTTACGCAAATGTTCCGCAATGGAAAGAGCTGACGATAAAATCGAGACTTCCCGAACAGCTAAAATGTCTGGACGAGTTGGCACACAACATGTGGTGGGCTTGGAACTACGAGGCTCGCGACTTATTCAATAGTTTGGATGAGAAGTTGTATGAAGAGGTAGGACATAATCCTGTGATGCTTTTAGAGCGACTGAATTACGATCGAAAAGAAGAAATTGTTAAGAATAAGGCCATGATGAAGAAGGTGGCCGATGTCTATGCAAAGTTTCGTGCTTACATGGATGT
>CAUQAO010000159.1:0-3667 GCA_963515815.1 uncultured Prevotella sp. | reverse complement strand
AACACAAGAAAAACTTTTATAAGAAAGACATAAAAATATCCCTAATTTGACTTACATCAATAATTCATCAGCTATTCTATTCAATATTTTTAGGAAGTAAGATCTGGACCCATTACTAAAAGTATAGAATATCCGTTGAGCTACACATCTTACATGTCCTCTGCAGGCATCCATCTTCAGTATTTAAGTCCAGTTCTTCTAATAGGAAAATATAAATAATAATGGCCTACTGCGATAACAACCAGTATCCTGATTCTTCCTTTATTCACGATGAACTTTCAGGAATTTTACACCATGAACAGGTACAAAATAATCGGTGTCAGCAACCATCAAATCTTGTTGACGCCATAAATCACGAACGAATAGCAGCTTGTTTATTCCAAGTTGATCGAAATACTGAGCAAGGTTAACCCGTACATCATTCTCACCAACATTAAAAATTCCGATAGCATAGCTACCGTCCACCAATGGGCGTTGCCATATCTGTATAGTACCATCAGTCACGCATCTCCTAGCTTGCTGCCCTAAAATATCCTGATTCACTGCATTTATCTCATGGTTACATAGAAGACTATAGGTAAAATCATCAATCTGACTAATATCACACCCGATAAGCATATTAGCAGCCAAAAGCGACCAGAGAGATATATGACTATACTGCTCGTCTGGTGTAAGGCGTGTATCATGTAGGGTAGGACCCCATCCCACTTTACCTACAATCAGCATATCGGGATCATTCCAATGACCAGGTTGAGCATAAGGATAAAGCTCGGCCTGACGAACAAATCCGATATCATATAACGATTCCCATGTATCAACAATATCTAATGTAGTTCGCCACGAATTGGCATCGACAGCATATCCCCATTTCCAAACCTCAGCCATACCATATTGGCATAAACTGTAAAAGATATCACGCGGCTGTCGTCGTAAAAATTGCTGCATTTTAAGATAAGGTCTTATATAAGCAGCTACGGAAGGATCACCCTCTTCAAGAAATGCTTTATAATAACCACACCAATCGTATTTCAGATAGTCTACTCCCCAATCGTTATAAGTTTTTGCATCTTGTTCCTCATGACCTATCGAGCCTAAGTAACCGCCGCATGTTCGATCGCCCGGCGAAGAATAGATACCAAACTTTAGCCCGTTAGCATGTAACCAATCACCCAGTTGCTTCATGTTGGGGAATTTATCGTTTACGGCAATAGTTCCGTCGGCATTTCGCTTCTCTGCTTCCCAAGCGTCATCTACGTTAATATAACTATAACCGTAATCGGCCAGTCCTTTATCGATGAACGCTTTGGCCGACGCCATAACTTTCTCTTGCGACACACTCAATCCCCAGCAGTTCCAGCTATTCCAACCCATAGGAGGCGTTAAAGCGATTGTATTTCCTACTCGAATAATAAAAGGTTGTTCAGCCTTTCCCTTGGCATTTTCTGCTATGAGTATTATTTGATAATCGCCTTGTTGATTCAATTTTCCTGAGATAACGCCGTTTTCTGTATTCAAGCGTAGACCTTCAGGCAGATTTTCAGCACCAAACTTCATCGGTCGTTCGCCCGAGGCTGGTATCCTATAAATGACCGGCGATCCTGGTCGCACACCAAATACCGCCGCACTATTGATACGAGGAATTGCAGGAGCAGGAGGAGTCAGAATATATTTAGGAGCATAACCAACTGTCGTCTTATTTTTGCTGCGAGTATCCGTATATACACATTGTATTCGCTCGTAAGCATATGGATTGTAACCGACATCGAATACTGTTTTCCCTTTTCTTCGAATCGTCTGTTGACATTTCTGCCTACTAAGTACCTGTTGGGTTTCTGGATTTATGAAAGTTACTTCCAAATTTCCTTTTTGTGACACATCAAACCGATTATCAAGTATAATCTGACAAACCGGTTTTCCGTTCAGTACGCATTCTTTGAACGATACCTTGATACCATCAACGCGATTAGGTACACACAAGGTCGACGCCCGATAGAACATACCACCATCACCGAGTCCATTATAAACACGAACGGCAATCACATTCTCATCCCCCCATCTAACAGCCTTATGATGAGCGGCGATGCTGTAATGACGCTCTACATCCCACTCGTCTTTATATCCTTCCGGCGAATCGGGAAGACGCCCCGTACCACCGATTCGAACTCCATTAAAAAAAGCTTCGTCAGCATCGTCTATTTTACCGAGATTAATCTGAATAAACTGCTTCAGGTCAGATCTATCCAGCAGCTCTTTGGGCAATACAAACTTAAAACGATACCAACCGTAGGAATTAGACTGATTAACACCTTGCTCGCCCCAACGAGCTGTTGTCTTTATCATCTGCCAGTCATGATCATCGAAATTCGGATCTTTCCATTCCGCTCGATCACCTAAACGAAATTTTGCTTCAGAGAAAGTCAGCATCTGTGCACGCGCATTGGCAACGCCCAACAAAACCAATAATACAACGATTGTCTTTTTCATCATTAAAGTATTTTAGAGTAAGAATCTCTGTTATTAATGACACAAAGTTAGCATTTTTCGGGTAATGCTGCAGTGTTTTTGGCATAAAGCACAAATAATTGCAACATTTATTCGCCATTTCTCTTTTATTTACGTACCTTTGCGACGTTTTTGAACGGTGAAGTGAACAGCCCGAACAATTCGGCTTATTAACAACAAACCATTCATTTTCCCGAATTGTTCCTTTCACCGGAATCATTTCCGATGATATATTTTTTAGATGTTAGTTAAAACAATAAGCTTTTTAATTTTTTAGATGAACGTTATTACGAAAACAGTTTCACTGCCTGACGGAAGAACCATCAGTATTGAAACAGGGAAAGTTGCAAAACAGGCCGATGGCTCTGCGGTTCTCCGTATGGGCAACACGGTGCTTCTCGCAACTGTTTGTGCAGCGAAAGATGCAGTTCCCGGAACAGATTTTATGCCTCTACAAGTAGATTATCGCGAGCAGTACAGTGCTGCAGGTCGTTTCCCCGGCGGATTCACCAAACGCGAAGGTAAGGCAAGTGACAATGAGATTCTCACATCTCGATTAGTGGACCGTGTGCTGCGGCCGCTTTTCCCATCGAACTTCCACGCCGAAGTTTATGTACAAGTGATGCTTCTCTCTGCCGACGGCGTAGACCAGCCCGATGCCTTAGCAGGTTTCGCAGCCTCGGCAGCCATGGCATGTTCAGACATTCCATTCGAGAGTTATATCTCAGAGGTGCGCGTGGCACGCGTAAACGGCGAATATGTTGTTAACCCCACTTTTCAACAGATGAAAGAGGCCGACATGGATATCATGGTCGGCGCTACCGCAGAAAACATCATGATGGTTGAAGGCGAAATGAACGAAGTAGGCGAACAAGATCTGATCGACGCCCTCAAAGTTGCCGCAGAGGCCATCAAACCCATGTGCGCACTGCAAGACGAGCTGTCGAAAGAACTGGGCAAAGACGTTAAGCGTGAGTACGACCACGAGGTAAACGACGAAGACCTGCGCAAGCAGATCGGCGACGAGTTATACCAACCGGTATACGACGTAACCAAGCAGGCACTGCCCAAACAAGAACGGCATGATGCATTCGACAAGATCATCAGCGACTTCTTAGAAAAATACGACGCAGCACACACCGACCTCACTGCCGACGAACTTGAA
>CAUQAO010000158.1:0-3953 GCA_963515815.1 uncultured Prevotella sp. | reverse complement strand
CCTTAACCACCGTTCCCGCTCCCGGTTTCCCACTCAACAATGCTGCCACCAGCCAGGCCACCAACGCCATGTACGTGGTCATTGCGCCGGGCACCCATGCATTGACCATCGAGTACACCCTTCACGATACGGCATCCGATGTAAAAGGCACCTTTACCAAGACCATTGCCTCGGCCGCCTACGCCCCCAACACCGTTTATCCCCTTACGGCCAACATCAACCCCACCGACTACACGAACACAAAGCAATATATGTGGGATGCGCAAGATCATTATTGGGCCGGGTATGAAAGCGAAACACCCAATCCTGTACTTCGAATGGCAAAAGGTACCCACTATCCCCAAAGCAAGGCAGCCGATCCTACCCGCTGGTATAACGACGCCATTTCGTTCCCGGCTCCGGCAATTCACACTGCTGCCGGCTGTCCAAACATAAACGAATGCCTATGGTATGCCGAAAAGGGCGAGCCTATTTTTGACAATCAAACGCTTTTTTCTACCACAGGTCACTTGTGGCAATACGGGATTTGGTTTAAGAAAAAAGCCAATATTCCTAACTACAACCCGGCCGTAGCACCCGATGGAACGAACTATATCACCTCGCCGGTACGGGCTGATTATTTAATCAATACCTTATTGCCAGGCAAACCGACCCATCCCGATGATTACTTCTTCCTTCCGATATTGGGAGATTTTACGATAGGGCTACGTTCTGGTATGATGAACTATAGCGAGTATTGGACAAGTTCATCCAACCCAGCAGGCAACAATGGATATTATTTGTCCATAGGCGGTAGTGACAGGAACGGTTGGGTAGAAGTAAAGGGAAGAGTTACAAGCGATCCTTTTACTGTCAGCGGTTTACTATGGAGTGCACAGTAATCGGCCAATATAAACCCTGTTCAACCGGGTTGCACGAGGATAGCAGAACATGAAAGTGGCGTGCAACCGGGTTGCACGAGGGTAGCAGAACGTGAAAGTGGCGTGCAACCGGGTTGCAAGGGGGTAGCAGAACGTGAAAGTGGCATTCGACCGGGTTGCAAGGCCCCCGCAGAACGTGAAAGTGGCGTTCGACCTCGAATTCAAGGCCACGCACAAAGGCAGCGCGTCGCTGAAAAAGACGGCCGAAGAAAAACGCATGGAAAAAATGCTCCGCGCCTTCGAACAGGAAAACAGCTTTGCACCGGGTGCGCTGAAACTGACGGGCAAAACGGCCAAAGGCGCAGGCAACGCAAAGCTTTACGAACTCGTTTTATTAAGCGGCGACTCGATCTGGGTAAAGGTAGAGAAGGATAAGTTGGTGAAAGTCGCAGCGCCGGTCTCTACTGACTAAGAACTATTGTTCACACTTTATATTTGTATCACACACTTTGGCTTCGGTGGTTCGAGAGAATCGCCGAAGCTTTTCGTTTATTGAGAAACTAAGTTCGGCGCCGGCCAATTGATTATTGAGAATTGGAATGAAGGATTCCGGTTCCGAAGGAATGATTTATGGCGTAATATCAGAAGAATGTGTTATTTTTGCACTCGATTCAATTAAAAAACTAAGTTGTTATGGTTAAAATCACATTTCCGGATGGTTCGGTTCGTGAATACGAGCAGGGGGTTACCGGGTTGCAAATTGCCGAGAGCATTTCGCCGGCTCTTGCCCGCGACGTTGTATCTTGCGGGGTTAACGGCGAGACGGTGGAACTGAACAGGCCGATCGACAGCGATGCTACGATCGCACTTTATAAGTTTGACGACGAAGAGGGGCGTCATACCTTTTGGCATACGTCGGCCCACTTGCTGGCCGAGGCGTTGCAGGAACTTTATCCGGGTATCCAGTTCGGTTTCGGTCCGGCCATCGAAAACGGTTTCTTCTACGATGTGATGCCCAAAGAGGGCGATGTGATCAGCGAGAGCGACTTTCCGAAGATAGAAGAAAAGATGCACGAACTGGCCAGAAAAGACGAGCCGGTGGTACGCCGAAATGTGTCGAAGGACGACGCACTGAAAGAATTCGAGGCCGACGGTCAGGCGTATAAGTGCGAGCATATAGCAGAGGATTTGGAGGATGGTAAGATTTCTACTTATACGCAGGGTGCGTTTACGGATCTTTGCCGCGGTCCCCACTTGATGTCGACGGGTGCCATCAAGGCCATAAAGATAACGAGCGTTGCGGGTGCCTTCTGGCGCGGCGATGCGAAGCGCGAACAGATGACGCGTATCTACGGAATCACGTTCCCGAAGAAGAAGATGCTGGACGAGTATCTGCTGATGCTCGAGGAAGCAAAGAAGCGCGACCATCGCAAGATAGGCAAAGAGATGGAGCTGTTTATGTTCTCGGACAGAGTGGGAAAAGGACTTCCGATCTGGCTGCCGAAGGGCACCGAACTACGGCTTCGGCTGCAGGATATGCTGCGGAAGATTCAGCGTCGTTATGGCTATCAGGAGGTGATTACACCGCATATCGGTTCGAAGAATCTGTACGTTACCAGCGGGCATTATGCACATTACGGCAAGGATTCGTTTCAACCGATTCGTACGCCCGAAGAGGACGAAGAGTACATGCTCAAACCGATGAACTGTCCGCATCATTGCGAAGTGTTTGCCAGCAAACCTCGTTCGTATAAAGACCTGCCCTTGCGTATCGCCGAATTCGGCACGGTGTATCGCTACGAGAAGAGCGGCGAGCTGCACGGTTTAACGCGGGTACGCTCGTTTACGCAAGACGATGCGCACATTTTCTGCCGGCCCGATCAGGTAAAGAGCGAATTCCTACGTGTGATGGATATCATCCAGGCCGTGTTTACTATCTTCAGCTTTGATAACTTCGAGGCGCAAATCAGTCTGCGCGATCCGAAAGACAAAGAAAAGTATATCGGCTCGGACGAGGTTTGGGCCGAGAGCGAACAGGCCATTATCGACGCCTGCAAACAAAAAGGGCTCGATGCGAAGATCGTATACGGCGAGGCCGCTTTTTACGGACCGAAACTCGACTTCATGGTCAAAGATGCCATCGGTCGGCGCTGGCAGCTCGGCACCATTCAGGTAGATTACAACCTTCCGCAACGCTTCAAGCTGGAGTATACCGACGAAGACAACACGAAGAAAACGCCCGTGATGGTTCATCGCGCGCCGTTCGGTTCGTTAGAGCGCTTTACGGCCGTGCTGATCGAACATACTGCCGGGCATTTCCCGCTGTGGCTCACGCCCGATCAGGTGGCCATTCTGCCCATCTCCGAAAAATATAACGATTATGCGCAGACGGTTGCAAAATACTTCGACGAGCATGCCGTGCGGGCCACCATCGATGATCGTAACGAGAAAATAGGTCGAAAAATTCGCGATAACGAGTTGAAACGCGTTCCGTACATGGTAGTTGTCGGCGAAAAAGAATCGGCCGACGGTCTCGTCTCCATGCGTAAGCAAGGCGGTGGCGAACAAGCTACCATGACGATGGCCGATTTTGTGACTCGCATCGAGCAAGAAGTAGCGACCCTGCTCGAGGCAACCAATATCCGTCCGCAAGATTAATCGCAGAAAGAGATAACAGCCATAAAGTTTGGCTAATTATTACAAAACTAGTAAATTTGCAACCGTTTAGCGAGAATAATCACACAATATAATTGAATGAAGAATGACAAATTAAGCAATCAGTACCGCGTGAATGAACAAATTCGCGTGAGGGAAGTACGTGTTGTAAGCGACGAAGGTGCGCAGGTTATGCCCACCCGTCAGGCATTAGAGCTGGCTCGGCAGCAAGATGTAGACCTTGTAGAGATATCGCCTAATGCGCAACCGCCGGTTTGTCGTCTCATCGATTACAGCAAATTCCTTTATCAACAGAAAAAGCGTGCGAAGGAAATGAAAGCCAAGCAGGTGAAAATCGAGATCAAGGAAATACGCTTCGGACCGCAGACCGACGATCACGATTATCAGTTCAAGCTGAAACATGCTCAGGAGTTTCTC
>CAUQAO010000157.1:0-3979 GCA_963515815.1 uncultured Prevotella sp. | reverse complement strand
CAACGACATTGTCTTTGCGCGGTTCGCAAAAGATGCGGTACACCAGATCGATGGCCTCGTCGGATCCGTTTCCGAGGAAGATGTTTTGTGGTGCAACTCGTTTTATTTGGCTCAGTTTCGCCTTCAATTCTTCTTGCAGAGGGTCGGGGTACCGGTTGAAGGGTCTGTTGTAGGGATTTTCGTTGGCGTCTAAGAATACGTGCGCGGCTTTGCCGTTGTATTCGTTTCGGGCGCTGCTGTAGGGCGACAAGGTCCATATATTGGACCTAACCAGGTGTTGTAACTCTTTCATGACGTTGTGTGTGCTTTTTGGGGCGTTACGCCTTGGGCTGTTTCATTCTTATCCGCATGGCGGCAGCATGGGCTTCCAGCTGTTCGTTTTCGGCCATCAGTTCGACGGCGGGCCCAATCGATTGCACGCCCTCGGGGGTGAGGTGCTGGAAAGTTATTTTGCGTTGGTAGCTGTCGAGGTTCACGCCGCTGTAGGCGCGTGCGTAGCCGTGGGTGGGCAGGGTGTGGTTGGTGCCGCTGGCATAGTCGCCGGCACTTTCGCAGGCATAGCTGCCGAGAAAAACGCTTCCGGCGTTGACGATATCGTGTTCTATTCGGTCGAAACGGTCTACGGCCACGATCAGGTGCTCGGGCGCATAGGCATTGCTCAGCTGGATGGCTTCTTGCAGCGAGTGCACCAGCACGGCGCACGAGTTGCCGAGCGCTTTCTGCGCGATCTCACGGCGCGGCAGGCTGGCCAGCTGGCGTTCGGTTTCGCCGATCACGGCTGTGAGCATCGCTTCCGAAGGGGTGATGAGCAACACCTGCGAGTCGGCTCCGTGCTCTGCCTGCGACAACAAGTCGGCCGCAACAAATTCGGCGCAGCTGCTTTCGTCGGCAATGACGCAAACCTCTGACGGGCCGGCGGGCATGTCGATGGCCACGTCGCGCAGGCTCACTTGCTGTTTGGCGGCCATGACGTAGCGGTTGCCCGGTCCGAAGATTTTATAAACGCGCCGAACGCTCTCGGTGCCGTAGGCCATAGCGCCGATGGCCTGCGCGCCGCCTATTTTGTATATCGTGTCGACGCCGGCAATAGAGGCGGCAACCAGAATGGCATCGGCGATCTTGCCCGTGGCATCAGGGGGCGAACAGAGCACCGTCTCGCGGCAGCCGGCTATCTTTGCAGGGGTGGCCAACATGAAAACCGTGGAGAAGAGCGGTGCGGTGCCGCCGGGTACGTAAAGGCCCACCCGCTCGATGGGTATACTTTTCTGCCAGCAGGTTACGCCCGGTGCTGTTTCTATCTTTCGGGTGTCGAATCGCTGCGCAGCATGAAAGGTCGCGATGTTTCGATGGGCCAACAGCATGGCGTCGAGCAGGTCGGGAGCTACGGCAGCGCGGGCAGCTTCTATTTCGGCTTGACCGACGACGAGCGAGTCGAGCACGGCATGATCGAACTTTGCCTCGTATCTTTTCACAGCCTCGTCGCCATGCCGCCGCACGTCGTCGAGAATCCGGCCGACGGTTTCCTGCAATTGCGTGTCATTGATTTGCGGGCGTTCCGTAAGTCGGGCCCACTCTTTCCGATCCGGATATTGAACGATCTTCATGTTGCGTTATTTATTTCGTGTTTGCCTTTCGCGGATTTATAAAATCATCTTTTCGATGGGCACAACCAGGATGCCCTGCGCGCCGAGTTCTTTCAGCCGGCCGATGATCTGCCAGAAGCGTTTCTCGTCGAGCACGGTATGGATAGAGCACCAATCGGCGTCGGCCAGCGGAATCACGGTGGGGCTCTTGATGCCGGGCAGCACGTTTGTAATCTGTTCGAGCTTGTTTTTCGGCGCGTTCATCATCACATACTTCTTGTCTTGGGCGCTTTTTACGGCTTCGAAGCGGAACAGCAGTTCGTTCAAGAGCTGTTGCTGCTCGTTGTCCAGTCGGCGGTTGCCGATGAGCACGGCTTCGCTCTGCATCACCGTTTCTACTTCTTTGAGGTTGTTGCCCATGAGCGTCGATCCTGAGCTCACGATGTCGAAAATGGCGTCGGCCAGACCGATGCTCGGACTGATTTCGACCGATCCGGTTATTATGTGGATATCCGTACGTATATCGTGGCGCTGCATGAACGTTCGAAGGATGTGCGGGTACGAGGTGGCGATCTTCTTACCGTTGAACCATTCGAGCCCCGTGTAATCTATCTCTTTCGGTACAGCCAGTGACAGGCGGCACTTGCCGAAGCCCAGCCGGGCTACGATCTGCGCGTTCTCATTGCGTTCGGCAAATTCGTTTTCGCCTACGATGCCGATGTCGGCCACGCCGTCGGCCACGCTCTGCGGAATGTCGTCGTCGCGCAGGTAGAGCACCTCTAAGGGGAAGTTCGCCGCCTGTGCCAAAAGCGTACGCTTGCCGGTGCTGATCTTGATGCCCGACTCGGATAAAAGGTTCATTGTGTCGTCGCACAAACGACCTTTAGATTGTACTGCGATGCGTAACATGCTATGTCTTATTTGTTCTTAAATTACACGGCAAAAATAGGGAAAAGCGGCGACATCTGCAAGATTTGTCGTACTTTTGCCGCGGTTACAAGCCCGCCGCAAAGGGCCTCCAGTTCAAATGATACGCTATTTATTCACCCTCCTGTTATTCGTCACGGTAGGCGCTTGCCAGAGGCCTCGCCAGCAAGTGCAAACGCCTTGGGGAACTACGCTCGGCGAAGACACGGCTGCCGTAGGCTCCGATTTCTCGCTCAACGACATCGTAAGCAACGGCGAACTGATCATGCTCACCATGAGCGGTCCCGAAACCTACTACGACTATCGCGGGCACGGCATGGGCTGGCAGTACCTGCTCTGCGAAAAGTTTGCGCAAAGCCTGGGCGTTTCGCTACGCGTAGAGGTGTGCAAAGACACGACCGAAATGATAGATCGGCTGAAAAAGGGCGACGGCGACATCGCTGCCTGCTTGCTGCCGAAGACACAGCAGAATCTGCTGTACAGCGGACCGCGAGTCGACTCACTGAACACGCAGTGGGCCGTAAGAAAAGGAAATACCGAACTGGCCGAAAGTCTGAATCAATGGTTCGAGCCGCAAATGATTGCGCAGACGCGCCAAGAAGAATCCTTCATGCTCTCTACCCGCAGCATTACGCGGCATGTTTATTCGCCCATGCTCAACCGCTCGCAGGGGGTTATCTCGCGCTACGACCACCACTTCAAGCAATATGCGCCGCTGGCACGGTGGGACTGGCGACTGATGGCCGCACAGTGTTATCAAGAATCGACCTTCGACCCGCAGGCACGTTCGTGGGCAGGTGCACGCGGACTGATGCAGATCATGCCCCGAACAGCAGAACATCTCGGACTGTCGATGGCCGACATCCATCATCCCGAACGCAACATTGCCGCCGCCGCCAAGTATATTCGCGAACTGAGCGAACATTTCGCCGACGTACCCAACGCACACGAACGCCAGAATTTTGTGCTTGCCAGCTACAACGGCGGCTATTTTCACATACGCGACGCGATGGCCCTGGCCCGAAAGTTCGGCCGAAATCCCAACCGCTGGAACGAAGTATCGGAATATGTACTGAAGCTCTCCGATCCGCAATTCTATCGCGACCCTACGGTGAAATACGGCTACATGCGCGGTACCGAAACGGTAGATTACGTTACTCGTATCCGTGCCCGCTACGCCGAATATCGGGGCATGGCCAAAGCCGGTTTCGGTTCGTACGGCATTCAAGAGCCTCGGAAGGCCAAACATAAACACCGCTTCAGTATTTAAACCTTTACAAACCGTTTCAATTGGTTTCTGCACACTGCAATGAGGTCAAAAATAAATTTTAAGGGCTTCTGCACACTGCAATGAGACAAAAAATAAATTTTAAGAGCTTCTGCACACTGCAATGAGGCAAAAAATAAATTTTAAGGGCTTCTGCACACTGCAATGAGACAAAAAATAAATTTTAAGAGCTTCTGCACAC
>CAUQAO010000156.1:0-3980 GCA_963515815.1 uncultured Prevotella sp. | reverse complement strand
TTTCGGAACAGCCAACAAGGGCACGATCTTCCTGGACGAGGTGGGCGAATTGCCGCTCGCTACGCAGGCACGTTTACTGCGTGTGCTGGAAACGGGCGAGTATATTCGCGTGGGCGGTCAGGCCGTGATGAAGACCGATGTGCGTATCGTGGCAGCCACGAACGTAAACATGCCGAAAGCCATCAGCGAGGGCAGGTTCAGAGAAGATTTGTTCTACCGATTGAATACGATTCCGATACAGATGCCCCCGTTGCGCGATCGCGGCGAAGATATCATTCTGTTGTTCCGTCTGTTCTCTATGCAGATGGCAGAGAAGTACCATCTGCCGAAAATAACGCTGACAGACGATGCCAAGCAGCTGATGTTGAAATACAAATGGCCGGGAAATGTTCGGCAACTGAAGAATATCACCGAACAGATGTCGGTATTGGTTCAAGAACGGGAGATCGATGTGCATATCTTGCAACAGTTTATTCCGCAGGATCCCGAGAGCACGCAGTTGGCACCCATTACGGCTCAAGGTTCGCATTCGTACGAGAGTGAACGCGAGATTCTGTATAAGATCTTGTACGAGCTGCGCGGCAACGTGAGCGATCTGCGTAGAGATATGACCAGTCTGCGAAAACAGCTGGACGATACTCGCAGTATCTCGGCGGTTGCGCCTTATCAAGGTCGTATACAAGCCATCGATGCCGAAGCTGCTGCCTATCCGGCTGTAGCGGGCAAGCAGGGTTCTGTCCGCCCGGCGGTAACAAGTGTGCAGGCAGCACTGAATACCGAAGATGCCATTGCCGAGGAACTGACCGAACCGGGGAGCCTGAATCTGAACGATCTGGGACGGCAGATGGTAAAGAAAGCATTGGAACGCAACGGCGGTAATCGGAAAAAGGCTGCGCAGGAACTGGGTATTTCGGATCGTACGCTTTACAGAAGAATCAAACAATATGGCTTGGAAAAGAATTGAGAGTTTGTGGTGGGGCGAGCAGCGAATGCTTCTCTTGTGTCTCGTAGCAGGACTTTTGCTGGTAGGATGCTCGGTCAGTTACAAGTTTAACGGCGCCAGCATCGATTATAGCAAAACCAAGACCATTCAGATAGCCGACTTTCCGATACGCAGTAGTTATGTCTGGGGACCGATGGGGCCGATGTTCAACAATGAGTTGAAAGATGTCTTTGCGAATCATACCCGACTGATTCAGGTAAAACGGAACGGCGATCTGCAGATAGAAGGCGAAATCGTATCGTATACGCAGCGCAATAAATCGGTCTCGAGCGAAGGACACTCGGCTCAAACCGAACTGACCATGACCGTGAATGTACGCTTTACAAACAATGTAAAACACTCGGAAGATTTCGAAAAACAGTTCTCGTCGTCGAAAACCTACGAAACGACACAGAACCTTAACGCTGTTCAAGAAGAACTGGTATCGCAGATGGTGAAAGATCTTGCCGACCAAATATTCAACGCGGCCGTAGCGAATTGGTAAACTAAAAACCGGCAAGATATGGTAGAATTGGCAACATTGATACAACATCCCGAACAGATGGACAAGGAGACACTCTACGATTTGAGGAGCCTGCTCGCCCTTCATCCGTATTATCAAACGGTACGGTTGTTGGTGTTGCAGAATCTCTACGTGCTGCACGATCCTACTTTCGACGAAGAGCTGCGACGGTCGGCCATTTACATCACCGACAGAAAAGTTCTGTTCAATCTTATTGAAGCAGCCCACTATCAGCTGAAGAGCGAAACAATAAATGAACAACCAACCGACGAAGTCGACCCAGACAGAACTATTTCGCTCATTAATTCTTTCTTGGATACTCTCCCCGACGATAGTACCGATGACTCGCAGAAACGCAAGCCTACACCGGCCGATGCAGCGGTAGATTATGTGTCTTACCTACTTGAATCAGAAAGCGAAAACGAACAAATACTGGTCAAGCAATTGCCACATTTGAAAGGGCAAGAACTGATCGATAACTTTATCGAGAAAAGCGTCGACGGAAGAATCCAGTTGAACGAAAAGCCCGAATATATTCCTGAACTAGGCGAAAATAATAAACCGACTGGAACAGAAGAAGAGTTCTTTACCGAGACCTTGGCAAAAATATACATCAAACAAGGCAGATACGAACAGGCGCTCGAAATAATTAGACGATTAAATTTGAATTATCCAAAAAAAAACGCTTACTTTGCAGACCAAATCCGGTTCTTAGAGAAATTGATATTAAATAATAAAACAAATAAATAACAAAAAATGATTTACACTTTATTAGTCGGACTCATTGTTCTTGCATCGCTGCTGATGGTTGGAATCGTATTGATTCAAGAGTCGAAGGGAGGCGGACTCGCATCCAATTTTTCTTCTTCGAATGCCATTATGGGTGTTAGAAAAACAACAGACTTTATCGAAAAAGCAACATGGGGATTAGCCCTTGCGATGGTGATACTGAGCGTAGCGTGCGCTTATACTGTACCTGGGATGAGCGGCAGTAGCAGTGTAGTAGAAAAGAATGCTACCGAAACGCAAACAACCAATCCTAATACAACTCCTGGCTTCGGTACCAGTCAGCAGCAAACTCCGGCAGTAAATAATCAAAAAACAACTCCAGTCACAGAAGGGGCGAAGCCGGCTCCTGCAACACCAGTCCAATAAAGGTTGACAAAAAGTAAAAGATTTGTTTGTTTAGTCCAAATAAATCTTTTACCTTTGCAATCGCTTCCGAATTGGAAGAATAACAATTTTTCACGGTGGCTGTAGTTCAGTTGGTTAGAGCGTCAGATTGTGGTTCTGAATGTCGTGGGTTCGAATCCCACCAGCCACCCCAAAGAAAAAGCGGAAACCCTAATAAATAAGGGGAATTCCGCTTTCTTTATATTCTATACGAAAACATGGGGACGAAACCACAAGTGGCATATAAAATCAACAAGTAGGGCAGAAAAGTGACATAAAGGGAATATCCTTCATGGGCTTTGCAAGGCAGTGGATGCAGAAGCACGTGGAGAGATAAAGGGGATGAGGAACTACAAGACTTTAGTTTTTTTATCTCGTAACTTTTCTCCCGAAAAGTTCACTGATAGAAGTAATAAAGGAGTCACATTTCTGTAACTCCTTTATTTTTTAATGTAGCGGGGGTGGGACCCGAACCCACGACCTCCGGATTATGAATCCGACGCTCTAACCAGCTGAGCTATCCCGCCTTTGTTATTTTTCAGATGCAAAGGTAAGACAATCTTTTAAAATACACAAAAAATATAAGTTTTTTGTGGCTGTAAAGTATGGAATTTGTTGTGGTCTCAACTTTTTTATTCAACTGGCGTAAAATTCGAGAATTTTATGTAAGTTTGTAGCTGTAAAACATCTTTGCTTGTAAAAAACGCTAATATGCCTAAACAAAAAATACAGATAGAGAAAGAGCTGAAATCTAGCTCTCAAAATATTATATGGAGTCTTATCAGTGATATAGATAGACTATCACATTGGTTAGCAGACGATATTAAAGAACAAAGAGATATTCTAACTTTTATATGGGGGGATATCTATAAGCACCATGAAATACGCCAGGCAACTATCATTGAACAGGTAAAATACCACTATATCCGATTCAAATGGTTGGATGAAGAAGATGAACAAGCATATATGGAATTGAGGATGGAAAAGAGTGATATTACAGGCGATTATATTCTTGTTATTACTGACTTTGCTTATCCTGACGAGGTAGATTCCATGAAAGATTTGTGGGATGATAACTTAGAGAAACTCCATCAATTGAGTGGTTTATAGCATTGTATTTCTGTCGGGATAATTATACTTTTCGATTACAATTTTTATTTTATTGCAACTTACTTTTTGTCTCAGTGAAACGGCCAGTCTGTAGAATCATTTTTTTCTTTATCGATTTTATTGGCCCAATATTTTTAGTAACTTTGGATAGAATAGCGACAATCCTTTATACAAGGGCACCTTGTGCGATTG
>CAUQAO010000155.1:0-4189 GCA_963515815.1 uncultured Prevotella sp. | reverse complement strand
TCTGCCGCACGATGGGCGGTGGTTAGTGGGCGGCTTCGAATTCTCGCAAAAATCGTATATCGTTTTCAGAGAACATGCGCAGGTCGCTCACTCTATACTTCAGGTTGGTAATGCGCTCTACGCCCATTCCGAAGGCGTAGCCGCTGTACACGTTGGGGTCTATGCCGCAGGCGTCGAGTACATTGGGATCAACCATGCCGCATCCCAAAATTTCTACCCAGCCGGTGTGTTTGCAGAAGCCGCATCCGTGGCCGCCGCAGATAAAGCACGAGACGTCCATCTCGGCGCTGGGTTCGGTGAAGGGGAAGTAGCTTGGGCGCAGGCGGATGTCGGTATCGGTGCCGAACATTTCTCTGGCGAAGGTGAGGAGTACTTGTTTCAGATCGGCGAACGATACGTTTTTGTCGATGTACAGGCCTTCTACCTGGTGGAAGAAGCAGTGGGCGCGGGCCGAAATGGCTTCATTGCGGTACACTCTTCCGGGGCAGATGATGCGTATGGGCGGCTGGTGGGTTTCCATGTAGTGTACCTGGTCGCCTGAGGTGTGCGAGCGCAACAGGATGTTTTTGGTTACGTCGTTGGGATGCTGTGCGATGAAGAAGGTGTCTTGCATGTCGCGTGCAGGATGATCGGGGGCGAAGTTCAGCTTGGTGAACACGTGCTGGTCGTCGTCTATCTCGGGGCCGTCGGCCATGACGAATCCCATTCGCTGGAAGATGTTGCAGATTTCGTTTCTGACGATGGTCAGCGGGTGGCGCGTGCCTAAGTGTATGGGGTAGGGGGTGCGCGTGAGGTCGATGTCGTGGCTGTCGGTGGTGCTGTTTTCCGATTGTTGTTTCAAGGTGTTGATTCTCTCGATGGCGAGCTGTTTCAGCTCGTTGATTTTCATCCCGACGGTTTTTTTCTGGTCGGCAGCAACATTTCGGAAGTCGTTCATCAGTTCGCTGATTTCGCCTTTTTTGCTGAGATATTTCAGTCGCAGTTGTTCTACTTCTTCTGCATTTTTGGCTGAAAGTTCACTTACCTCTTTGAGCAGTTTATCTATCTTTTCGAGTATCATATTCCTTGTTTTTTTGTTGTTGCAAAGGTAAGATTTTTGCGCCAAACGACGAACTATATTGAAATAAAGTTGTACTTTTGCGCCGAAGCAGCGGAGCCTCTGTTTTGCTGTTTTATCGACTGATTTGAGAGGATGTTATAAGGTTAATGATATATGCGAAAATTTACTTTCCGGGTTATAACTGCATGCGTGTTGTTATCACTTTTATCGACGAGCGGTTGTAACAATAAAAGGCCTGAAACGACCGATTCTGTGTGTGCAGATACAACGATACGCGATTCCATCGAACAAGATACTTTATCGACGATTATTGCCGAGACGCCCCTTTCGAAAGCCGCGGACGAACTGTTCGATGATTTTTTCTTCAATTTTGCGGCCAACAAGAAACTTCAGCTCAAGCGCATCCACTTTCCGCTGCCGGTGTATCGGAACGGCGAGAAGGAAAGCGAAATCGCGAAAAATGAATGGCGGATGGAGAATTTCTTTATGCGGCAGGGATATTTTACGCTGATTTTCGACAGCCGCAAGCAGATGGATGTGGTGAAAGATACGGCGGTAAAGCGCGTTGTCGTGGAGAAAATCCTGTTCAAGATCAAAACCATCAAGCAGTATGTGTTCAATCGGATCAGAGGCGAATGGATCATGACCTCGATCGGTTACACGCCGCTTTACGAGAGTGTGAACGGTTCGTTCTTGAAATTTTATGAGCGTTTTGCCGGCGACAGCGCTTTCCAGGTCGAGAGCATGAACGATGTCGTGGAGTTTACGGCGCCCGATCCCGACGACGATTTCGGTACCATTACCGGTTCAATCGTTCCGGAGCAATGGCCGGGATTCAAACCCGAAATTATTCCGCAAGGTTCGATCTACAACATCTTGTATGGTCAGAAATATACGGCCGGAACGCAAAAAATACTGATCGTTAGAGGAATTGCCAACGATCTGGAAACCGAAATGATATTCCGGCGCCGGCAAGGGCATTGGAAGCTGATGAAGTTTAACAGTTAACAGTGGAGCGTTATGCGCGATCTACGTAATTACAGTTTGTTGTATCATAACACGTTCGGCATCGACGTCAGTTGTCGGCGTTTCGTCGAATTCGAAACGAAACAAGAGCTTCTCACCGTCCTTTCTACGTTTACCGAGCACGACAAGCCCATCATGTCGCTGGGCGAAGGCAGCAACCTGCTGCTGACGCACGATTACGACGGAACCATTTTACATTCTGCCATCCGGTTCATGACGATCGATGTGGACGGAGATGTGGCTGCCGTTCGTTCCGGAAGCGGCGTGATATGGGACGATTTGGTGTCTGCCTGTGTGAACTGTGGAGCGTACGGTATGGAAAATCTGTCGCTGATTCCAGGAACCGTCGGGGCTGCTGCCGTACAGAATATCGGCGCTTATGGCACCGAGGTCAAGGACTTTATCAGTGACGTTTGGGCTGTGGAAATTGCGACGGGTAAAACATATCGATTCTCGGCGGCCGACTGCCGGTATGCCTATCGACAAAGCAGATTCAAGACAGAATGGAAAGACCGTTTCGTTATCACAGCCGTCGATTTCAGTTTCGATTGTACCTTCCGCCCGCATGTAGATTATGGCAATATTCGTGAAGAGTTGCAGCGGCAGGGTATCGCTCACCCCACGCCTCGTCAACTGCGCGATACGATTATCGCTATTCGCCGCGCAAAGTTGCCCGATCCGTCGGTAACGGGAAATGCCGGTAGCTTTTTCATGAATCCTGTCGTCAGTCGGGCGAAGTTTGAAGAACTGTTGTCGAACTACCCGCAAATGCCCCATTACACGATCGATGAGCAACACGAAAAAATTCCGGCAGGATGGCTGATAGAACAATGCGGATGGAAAGGCCGAACGGTGGGCGCTGCCGGTGTGCACGACAAGCAGGCCTTGGTGCTTGTGAACCGTGGCGGCGCAACCGGAAACGATATTGTACAATTATGCCGGTCGATACAGCACGACGTGTCGCAACGTTTCGGTATCACAATTAGTCCCGAGGTTAATATTTTATGAAGTTTACAGCCACGATCAGCGCAGAGATTAATTTCTTATGAAATTTACATTCTTAGGAACCGGAACATCGGGCGGAGTACCCTCTTTGGGTTGCCATTGCGCAGTATGCCGCAGCCGCGATCCGCACGACCGTCGACTGCGTACGGCCGGTCTGCTCGAAACCGATACCGTACGTATACTTATCGATAGCGGTCCCGACATTCGTCAGCAACTCATGCCGTATGACTTTAAAGCGTTGAATGGCGTTCTGATAACCCATATTCATTACGATCATGTGGCCGGAATCGACGATCTGCGTCCTTTTTGCGTATTTGGAGCCATTCCCATCTATGCAGATCGGGTTACCGCTGGCCTGCTGAAACAAACCATGCCTTATTGTTTTACCGAAAAACTATATCCGGGCGCACCGCTTCTCGATCTGCATCCTATCGCTCCGCACGAGCCTCTGTCGATAGGCAATGTCGAGATTATACCCATTAATGTGATGCATGCCAGCTTGCCAATACTGGGCTATCGGATCGGATCTTTTGCTTATATAACCGATATGAAGACCATCGATGATGATGAACTACCGTACTTGGAAAGGGTGGAAACGCTGGTGGTAAACGCGCTCAGATTCGAGCCACAGCACCATTCGCACATGTTGGTGTCCGAGGCCATCGATTTTTCGCAACGTATCGGTGCGCGACAAACTTATCTTGTACACATGAATCATCAAATAGGCTTTCACGACAAGGTTAATCGTTTGTTGCCCCAAAACGTCAGATTGGCTTATGACGGATTGCAAATCGAAATCTAATATCGGTGTTCAGGACAAAAAAGGGATTGTCGTCGGGAAAATAATTTATTTTTGGATCACAGTGCATCCGGCGGTCCATAAATAATTTATTTTTGCACCTTCTGGCACAAAAGTACCTCTAAATAATTTATTTTTCCATCGTAGCTCGTCTGGCGGTCTATAAATAATTTATTTTTGCACCTTCTGGCACAAAAGTACCTCTAAATAATTTATTTTTCCATCGTAGCTCGTCTGGCGGTCTATAAATAATTTATTTTTGCACCTTCTGGCACAAAAGTACCTCTAAATAATTTATT
>CAUQAO010000154.1:0-4298 GCA_963515815.1 uncultured Prevotella sp. | reverse complement strand
CGATTTTAATAGTTATCGTAGTCGTAACTTTTGCAAGCTATAATGTTTTTCAGTCGCAAAGAGTGGAAGAGTTGTCTGATTTGATGATTGCTAATGTGGAAGCTTTAACTTCAGGGGAAAGTGGGTCAAAACATTCATTAGAATGTGGAGGTTCCGGGCTTAAAGTATGTTCAGGATCTTGTGGTAAATGTAATGTTACATTAAGAGCATTTGGTAACGGAAAAACAGCGATATTTACTTGCTATCAATAAACAAATAGTATTAATGTAATGAAGTTGAGTATGTCGTCTGACATATTCAACTTCATTTTAAAGCTAAATAGTATGAGAACCTTTTTATTTATTATGCTTCTATTATCATGGAGTTCTTGTCAGGAAAAGGTGGAAAATCATATTCCTGTTGAATCGCCTAATTTGGACGATTGCGAAGATTTTTTTTGCAAAGAGATATCCGTAGACCATTATTGGCCTTTATACCCGACAGGTATATTTATTACAGATGAAAATTTAATTATAAAAGATGAGAACGGAAACAGGAGACTATTCCATGTGATAACACAAGAGGGAAAGTTGGTTCAGGAATTTCTTGAGCAGGGTAAGGGACCTAAAGAATTTATTTCTTCAACTTTTAATTCTCAGTTCAGTGACAACCATGTTTTAGATGTTTTTGATAATACCCAGAAAAGGATCATATCTTACGCTAAAAAAGAAAATAGATTTATTTTCTCATCTACCTTTTCTTCTAAAAAGAGTAATGAGAATATCTGTGAAATGGTGAATTGTGGCAATTATTATTTGGCAATGGGCGAGAATGGACGGTTTAAAAATAATCGATTTCTGGTATTAGATACGTTAGGAAATATAATAAAAGTAACAGGTTGTTATCCTATCATTCAGCCTGACCTTCTCGTTGATCCGAAGAAAGACTTACAGACAATGCTATTTCATACTTCATCCTTTAGAGTATCGCCAAATAGACAAAAAGCAGTTTTTGCATCCTATAAAGGCGCCTTGATTCAATTCTTCGATTTGTCTTCGTTACCCGATTTAGTCCAGAAAAAATCGATCCAGTTAGAAAGACCTAAGAAAAAAGAGCAAATCGCGCATGATCATGAAGGATGGGTATATGGATTTGAAGATGTTTACGTAACCAATGATCATGTGTATGCAATATATAATGGCGAGACAGCTATTGATAATCCGGAATTTGGAAGGTATATCTTAAAATATGACTGGGATGGTAACTTATTGAAAAAATATAGGTCGGATATGGGTATTCGTTGTTTTGCAGTGGATGAGTCAAGTGGCACGCTTTTCTTTATAAGTTACATAAATGATAGAATGAAATTGTTCTCTGGACATTTATAGAATGCATTAAGAATATTTTCCTGAAAAAGCTACTCGAGTCTGTGGTAAAAGACAGGTCCGAGACGAAAAAAGTGAGCATTATAGGCCTACGAAAGTTCAAGATTGTCGGAGGGCTTTAATAAACAAGAATACTTTTTCTATTTATTGCTGTCCGGTAAAAATAGTTTTTCATACTGGATGGTGACCATCTGAGGCTAAAAATGGATTTTATGTGCTGGATGGTGACCATCTGGAGAAGAATAAGCCCTTATTGCATAAAAATGCCTGTATCGACGAGGGATAAAAGGAAATGGAACATCTTTATTTTTATCGGGCACCAGTATTTTCTATTATTAAATTCGGATTAAATGAAGAACTTTTTGAATTTTGTCTTTAGATTGATAATAAAAGGATAAAAAACATAATTATCAAAATACTGGATGAAGCAGAAATCCGCTTTACGTGCTTACTGGATCGTTTCAGAATCCCGGCCCTTATTCTGCTTATTTGCTTATGGTAGTAGTAGCAGGATTGACGATAAAGAGTGAGGTATTTTCATTGATAAATAAATCGCCCCTGTCAATACAGCGTTATCTTTCTGCTGCCTATTTTCTTTTATTGGCATTACCGATTATTATACTTCCCGCTACATGGAGCAGAGCGGCACTAGTAGCGTTAATATTTTGGAGCCTTTTGTATTATAGAAAATTCTATTGGAAGTGGAGATATGTCGTTTGGGGATGTTTGCTTATAACCGCTATAACGCTTTATTTCATAAAACAAGGTTCTGCTGATGGACGTATGCTTACTTGGACGGCAGGTCTGACAACATGGCTTCATGCTCCTTGGTTAGGAGTGGGGGTAGGTGGTTTCCGACACGCATGTGCTGAAGGCATTGCGGAGTTGTATGCTGCATACGCTTTCAATCCTTTATTTATTTCGGGCAATGTTGCCGAATATGCTTTCTGTGATATATTGAAGATCCTTGTCGAACAAGGAGTCGTAGGTTTCGTACTCTGTCTCGTAGTTGTAATACTTGCATTATGTAACGTTTTTCATTACAGCAAATCACTGTTTTATACAATGCTGGTACTGTTTGTTTTTTCCCTCTTTTCATATCCCTTTGAACAATATCCCTATCGTACAATAGCTGTTATGATAGCAGCTATTTTTCCTCCTCGAGTCAATCTCATTAGTATTCGTGGGTGGAAACGAATCAGTGCAGCCATGCTGATTGGTTTTACTTTAATAATGGCATCTGTATTGATGACAACAGAAATTCAAGTTCGTAGGGACGCTGATAAAGATGCAAACCTGCTTGTCGGCATCCAACATTCTGCTTTTATCAAGGATTATTATGAATTATTGCCCAAAGAGAATGACAATCCTCAATTTATCTTTATCTTTGCAAAGATCCTGAGAAATGCAGGCAGATATAACGACAGCAATACTTTGCTTCGTGAAGGAACTTTGATCAGCAACGATCCGATGTTCTATTTGTTACAAGGCAATAACTACAGAGACATGCAATGTTGCGATCTTGCCGAAGAGGCGTATCTGAAAGCTTATGCTGTAATGCCTAATCGTCTATACCCGCTGTACCAGCTTATGATGCTGTATAAGAATACCGGACAGAAAACTAAAATGAAATACATGGCAAGAAAAATAGTGAGAACCAGACCAAAAGTTGCTTCCCCTGCAACAGAAGAGATAAAAAACAAGGCAAAGGCACTTCTATGAGAAAAATCGTTTTGTATATTCTGCTTTGGGGGTTAACCGTCAATGCACAACAGTTAACGTTGCGTCAGGCAATAACCATTGCACAAGAAAACTCTTACGACGCCCAGCTGGCAAAGCTGGCTTTCATGTCGCGCTATTGGACTTATCGTTCTTTCCAAGCCGATCTGCGCCCTTCTGTCAATCTTCACGGCGAGGTGGGTAATTTCGACCATTCGCTCGTGCCGGTGAGGAATTACAATGACGGGCAGGTGGCGTATGTCAACAACAATTCGCTGGCCAACCAACTTACGCTTTCGGTCGACCAGAAGATTGCGGCTACGGGCGGAACGGTTTCGCTGCAGTCGTATCTCTACAGTCTTAATCAGTTTACTTACAACGAAACGACTTTCAACTCGCAACCGCTCCGAATCAGCTACACGCAGCCGTTCAGAACTTTCAATGCCCTGAAGTGGGAAAAGAAAACGGCACCGCTCGAATATCAGATTGCCCAGAGAGATTACATTTCGGCCATGCAGCAGATCACGATACGGGTGGCCGAATTGTTTTTTAATGTGCTGGCCGCGCAGTCGAACTACAGGCAGTGTGTGTCTACCGTGAAAGACCGCGAACAACTGTTCGACATGGCGACAAAACGACTGCAACTGGGAACAACGACGAAAAGCGAGGTGCTGCAGTTGGAACTCTCGTTGCTCAATGCGCGAGTGGCTTCGAACAACAACAGGCTGATGCTCGACGACAGATTGTACCAGTTGTTCTCCTACCTGCGTGTTACCGATTATGACAAGGCGGCGTTGGTGGCTCCGTACGATGTGCCCGACCTGCTACTGAATGTAGACGAAGTGTTGCAGAAGGCAATCGGCAATTCGTCGCATACCCTGGAGCAAAAACAACTGATGCTCGAAGCCGAGAAAACACTGGCGCAGGCAAAAGCGGGGCGTGGGCTGCAACTGAAGCTACATGGCGAAGTGGGCTTTACGCAGTCGGCCAATTCGTTTGCCAAGGCCTATCGGCAACTCAACGATAACGAGATCGTAGGTTTAACGCTTTCGCTGCCCATCTTCGACTGGGGTGTGAGCAAGGGGAGAGTGAGAATGGCGCAGGCGCAGCTTGAACTGGCCAAAACGAAGAACGAACAGACGCATCTCGACTATCTCCAGGAACTGCGAAAGCGCGTGATGCAGTTCAACACCCAACCCTCGCAGTGTAAAGATG
>CAUQAO010000153.1:0-4437 GCA_963515815.1 uncultured Prevotella sp. | reverse complement strand
GGAGTACGGTCTGAATCAAGTGCTGAAAATCTATTCGGGGGGCTTGGGAATGTTAGCCGGCGACTATTTGAAAGAGGCTTCGGACAGCAATGTCGACATGTGCGCCGTAGGCTTTTTATATCGTTACGGATACTTTACCCAGTCGCTTAGTATGGACGGGCAGCAGATAGCTAAGTACGAATCGCAGAATTTCAATTCGTTGCCCATTGAACGGCAACTCGACGAGAATGGAAATCCTGTCGTAGTAGACGTTCCCTATCTCAATTACATGGTTCATGCCTATGTGTGGCGTGTGAATGTCGGGCGTATCAAACTCTATCTGTTGGATACCGATAACGAGATGAACTCTCAATTTGACAAACCGATCACGCACTCGTTATACGGAGGCGATTGGGAAAACCGATTGAAGCAAGAGATATTGCTTGGCATCGGCGGTATTCTTACATTGAAACGATTGGGCATTACCAAGCAGGTTTACCATTGCAATGAAGGGCATGCCGCTCTTTGCAATCTGCAGCGTTTGTGCGATTATGTAGACGGCGGCATGACATTCAATCAGGCGATGGAATTGGTCAGGGCCTCATCGCTTTACACCGTACATACGCCCGTTCCTGCCGGCCACGACTATTTCGACGAAGCCCTGTTCGGCAAGTACATGGGCGGTTATCCGTCTCGCTTGGGCATCTCTTGGGACGAGTTTATCGGTATGGGGCGTGAGAATCCCGAAGATCATGCCGAGAAATTCTGCATGAGTACGTTTGCTTGCAATACCTGTCAAGAGGTCAATGGCGTTAGCAAACTGCACGGATGGGTGAGCCAGAACATGTTCGCCCCGATCTGGAAAGGCTATTATCCCGAAGAGAGCCATGTAGGATACGTTACCAACGGCGTACACTTGCCCACTTGGACGGCTACCGAATGGCGCAAACTGTACGACAAGTATTTTTCCCAGACGTTTATGAGCGATCAGAGCAACGAAGAGATATGGCACGGAATATTCGAAGTTCCGGACGACGAGATATGGGCAACACGCATGACGCTGAAACAAAAACTGGTGACCTATATCCGCGAAAAGTTTACTGAAAACTGGCTCAAGAACCAGGGCGACCCCTCGCGCGTCATGTCGCTGCTCGAGCGAATCAATCCGAATGCGCTGATGATAGGTTTCTGTCGCCGGTTTGCTACGTACAAAAGAGCGCACCTGTTGTTTACCGACATCGATCGGTTATCGAAGATCGTTAACGATCCCGAACACCCCGTGCTGTTTTTCTTCTCGGGGAAGGCTCATCCCGCCGACGGTGCCGGACAGGGGCTCATCAAAAAGATATTCGAGATTAGCCAGCGCCCCGAATTTCTCGGAAAGATCATCTTTCTCGAGGATTACGACATGCAACTGGCACGCCGGCTCGTCTCCGGGGTAGACATTTGGATGAACACCCCCACGCGGCCACTCGAGGCTTCGGGCACATCGGGCGAGAAAGCCGAGATGAACGGCGTCATCAACCTGTCCGTGCTCGACGGATGGTGGGTAGAAGGCTATCGCGAAGGAGCCGGATGGGCCTTGTCGCAGAAGCGAACCTATCAGAACCAGGAATACCAGGACCAATTGGATGCGGCTACCATCTACTCGCTGCTCGAAAACGAGATTATCCCCATGTACTACAATAAAAACAAAAAGGGATACAGCGAGAACTGGATCAAGGTCGTTAAAAACTCTATCGGAACCATTGCGCCGCATTACACCATGAAGCGGCAGCTCGACGATTATTACAGCAAGTTCTATGAGAAAGAGGCCGAACGCTTCGCCCAACTTTCGGCCGAAGACGCTCGCCTGGCCAAAGAAATTGCGCAATGGAAAGAAACCGTAGCCGAGCGATGGGATGCCATACACGTCGTATCGAAAGATGCCGACTTCCTGACCACCGGCGGCGAAACCGGCGTGGCGTACAAGGTACGGTATGTGATCGACGAGCAGGGCCTCGACGACGCCATCGGATTAGAGCTGGTTTCGTTGAGAAGCATGCCCGACGAAGACGGCCGCGAAATTTACAGCATACGACCCTTCAAGATGATCGGCCGCGAGGGGAACCTCTATACCTTCGAAGCCGAGATCGAACCCGACGATGCAGGTTCGTTCAAGACTTGCGTGCGCATGTTCCCAAAGAACAAACTTCTGCCGCATCGACAGGATTTCTGTTACGTAAAATGGCTCGAGTAACTTCTCTGCCCAAAAACTTTTCAGACAAAAAAAATTAAGGTGGATCATTTGGTCCACCTTAATCGTAAGCTGTTGAGCACGACGCTCACGCTTGAAAAGGCCATCAAGGCGCTTGCCCACATCGGCGTAATTCGGAAGTCGATGCCGAAAGCATAGAGCGCTCCGGCGGCCAGCGGAATACAAACGATGTTATAGATGAACGCCCAGAAAAGATTCTCGTAAATCATCCGAACCGTCTTCCGGCTCAATCGGATGGCCGCCGCAATTTTTCGCAAATCGTCGCTCATCAGCGTTACCTGCGCCACATCCATCGCAACGTCGGTACCCCGTCCCATTGCAATACTGGCATCGGCCAAGGCCAGCGCCTGCGTATCGTTGATACCGTCGCCAACCATTGCCACGCGCTTGCCCGACTGCTGCAACTGGCGAACCAAATTCTCTTTATCCTGCGGCATTACCCGGCTTTGGTAGTGTGCAATGCCCGCTTTCTGGGCCCAATAGCGGGCCGCCTCTTCCTTGTCGCCGCTCATCATATACACCTCTACGCCGTGCGCCTGCAGGTCTTCCATGGCCTGGCGCGCATGCGGCTTCAGCGTTTCGCGCGCCTCTAACGGCAGATCGTCGGCCTTCGTGAAGTCGATATTTTGATTCGGAATGGTGAGCGTACCCGTTTTGTCGATCACCACGGCGTTGATTGTTCGCAAACTCTCGAGCGCCGCCGCATCTTTAATCAGAATATTATTTTCTGCCGCCTTGCCGATGCCCACCATCAAGGCTGTAGGCGTGGCGAGCCCCATGGCGCAAGGGCAGGCGATAACCAATACCGCGACGGCCGACAATATGGCTTGCGGCAGCGCAGCATTTCCGCCCAGCAGCCACCACAGCGCGAAGGTAAGCAGGGCGATTGCGACCACCGTGGGCACGAAAACCCTTGCCATCTTGTCGACCACGCGCTGCACCGGCGCTTTCGATCCCTGTGCCGCCTGCACCATGCGGATGATCTGAGCCAGCGCCGTATGCTCGCCGATTTGCCGAGCACGAAAGCGCAATTTGCCTTGCGAAACGATGGTGCCGGCCAGCACCTCCGAACCGTTTCGCTTCAGCGCAGGCGTCGGTTCGCCCGTAATCATGCTCTCGTCTACGTAAGCCCCGTCGGCCGTCATAAAACTCTCGGCCTGCGTCACGCTGCCGTCGACGGGCACCTTATCGCCCGCCCGCACTTCCAGCAGATCGCCGATGGATACGGTCGACAGCGGAACTGCTTCTACCGCATCGCCTGCAACAATGCGCGCCGTCTTCGGCGAGAGTCCCATCAGTTGCCGAATGCTGCTGGCCGTGCCCCGCTTCGCCCGCTCTTCCAGCAGCCGGCCCGTGAGCACGAAGGTAACAATCATGACCGAAGCGTCGAAATACGTGTGCCACTCGATGCCCCGGCTGCCCCAAACCGACGCGCCGAAGAAGGTGTTGAACACGCTGAATCCGAAAGCAATGCCCGACGACAGCGCCACGAGCGTATCCATTCCGGCCCATCCGTGGCGCAGCTGTCGCCAGGCAACCCCGTAAAACCCCCGACCGCAGTACAGCAGATGGGCCAGCGCCAAGAGCAGCGCCACCTGATTGGCCACAGCTGCCGAACCCACGTCGAGCCAGCCCATCGAAACCGACATGCACAGCACGGCGAACAGCCAAGACAACATCGTTTTGCGTCGCAGCCTGCTATACTCGCGGCGCTCGATCTCTACCACCGACCGGTCGCTCTCGATAACAAGATCGTAGCCGATCGCATTGATCGCACGCTTCATCTCTTCGAGCGAGATCTGCGCCCCGTCGAACGTCACCAGAGCGCTGCGCCCCGGCAGATTCACCGCAGCCGACGCCACGCCCGGCAGCGCCCCCAGCTTACGTTCAACATTGGCCGCGCACGCCGCGCAGGCCATTCCTATCACCGGTATCGTTTTCTTTTCCATTTCCATTTTTCTATATCGTGTTGGTTGATCCTGCAGCAAAGGTACGCTTTCGGCAGCTATCTTATCCGAGAAAAACTCCGGTTTAACATGTCCGAGCGCATAAAAACCCCTGCGCGGCCTGTGTTCGGACGCCGCCGGCCGGAAACTTTTCGGAGGAATCCGCGGTGCACCGCCCGCCCGCCGCCATCCACGACTACGAAAGCGCTGTGCAGGGCTCGTTGCTTCCCCGCTTTTCGGTCGGAAGCGCAAAGA
>CAUQAO010000152.1:0-4449 GCA_963515815.1 uncultured Prevotella sp. | reverse complement strand
CAAAGATACTAAAAAGTTTGGAATATCAAAGTGTACTAAAAGTGTACTATCTAACGAAAAATAGGCAAAAATGGGCAAAATTGCCAAATATAAGAAAATTTCAAATTACTGATTATCAATATAATATATTCTTTTACTTTCTCTTGTTATACCCACTTTGTACCGGGTCTGGGTACAAAAAAAATCCTTGCAAATCGATTAAATTGCAAGGATTTTTCTTTATAGGAGACACTTTTTTATTCACAATAAATGACTTCGCGTTTCTAGTTTGCATCGAACCGGTTTAAACGTATTCCTACGTTGCTGATGCCCGGAAGAATTTCTCTTTTCATGTCATGTCTCACTTTGATGTGCAACGAGTCGCCCTGCAACAGTTGCAGATCGGTGAGGTAAAAAGAGTACTGATAATAACTTATTCCGTTTCCTTTTGCAATTCCGTTGCTGCCAATCAGTTCGCAGTTCAGGGTATCGATGCGGGTTGTGTCGAGGGGCAGAACGGTCTGCTCTACAATTAATGTCAACCGCATGAAGGGAAACATATTATTGATTCGCAGCGTCAGATCCGATCGATAGTTACCAGAGGTTTTCAGCTTAGGAATGTCGAACAGCAATGTGTCGTTCTTGTCCCATCCTGTTATGGGAGTATGGTGAAAGGTGTAATATGCGGTTTTTTCGTTGCAGGCTACAAGAAAAGAGACGAAGATGAGGGCTATTGCTGTTTTCTTCATGCGTTTTGCGGGGTATTTTGCGGCGTTCCGTTGTGCTGGTTCTGCTGTATGCTTTTTTGTTCTTTACTCTGGTTGTTACGCCGTTTGTGCCGTTCGCGACGTTGGTTGTTCTCTGCCCCTCCTTCGTTCACTGATTTTTTCTTGTGTCGTTTGGCTTTATCAAAGCGGCTGATATCGCCGCCGGCCAGCAAGTCGACGGGCTTGGCCGGTTCTTTTCTGCTACCATCGTCTTGCAGCGATGAGGGTTTCTGGGCGTGTTTGTTCATCTCTATGATTTCTCTTGCACGTTGCGTCGAGATTGTTTCAAGATTGGCGGCCAGGTTTTTGTCGGTCGAATAGGTTATTATTCCAGCTATAATATCGGATTTGAAATAGTAGTAATCGGCGTCGGCCGTCTGGAGCACCACCTCTCGACTGGGTATTTGTCGACTGGCTTCTATGTAGTTATCGACCTCGTAATTCAGACAGCATTTCAGTTTGGCACACATGCCGGCCAGCTTTTGCGGGTTAAGCGATATATCTTGTATGCGAGCGGCGTTAGTGCTGACCGAAACGAAGTTTTTCATCCATGTGGCGCAGCACAGTTCTCTACCGCAAGGTCCGGTTCCACCGATACGCCCGGCCTCTTGTCTGGCTCCTATCTGTTTCATCTCTACGCGCACGCGGAAGGTATCGGCCAGTACCTTTATCAGTTTTCTGAAGTCTACGCGTTCGTCGGCGATGTAATAGAAGATGGCCTTATTGCCGTCGCCTTGAAACTCGACATCACCTATTTTCATTTGCAATCCCAGATCTTTGGCTATTTTTCGGCTTTGAATCATGGTTCGGTCTTCGCGTGCTTTTGCCTCTTTGTATTTATCCATGTCTGCCATTTTCGCTATGCGATAGATGCGACGTATTTCGTCGGGCGACTTGATGTTTGCTTTCTTTATCTGTAGTTTAACGAGGCTTCCGGTGAGCGTTACCACGCCGATATCGTGTCCTGGATTGGCTTCTACGGCAACGATATCTCCTTTCTTCAAGTCCAGGCCATTTACGTTGTGATAATAACCCTTACGTGTATTTTTGAACTGCACTTCTACCAGGTCGGTTATGCTGGTGTTGCCTGGGATGTCGGCCAACCAATCGTACGTATTGAGTGGTTTGTCTTGTCGACCGCATGAGCGTTGACAAAGTCCTCTGTCGCACCCACGTGCTATTTTGAATTTCATATTTTTGTAGTCCATTGTACAGGAAGTTATGAATAACGAGATGTTTTTCGTTTTATCGACTGTATTCAGTCTGAACGACATCTCTCGATTCTATTTATCTTTTAATGAGTAATACAATCATTTCGAGCGCCATCTCGAAGAACACGATTTTGGCATTGGCATTCTGTGCGATGTCTTTTTGCGATCGAGCTATCAGTTCTTCTATTTCCATGACATTGGCCTCGTTGATGAACCGGGCAAAGTTTTGGGCAAAGTCGGTCTCCTCTGCCGTCATGTAGTTGAGTTGTTGCAGGCGGAAATTGAAGATGAAATTCTCTCTGACCATCCTACTGAAATAGCCGAGCAAACGTCGTTGCTTCTCGCGTCCGTAACCGGCAACAGTATCGCTCCATTTCTTCAGATCCTTTACGTTGCGCATGTACGACAGGCGCATGAACATCTTGAACATGTCTAAGAACAGTTTGTTCTCATTGCCTGCGTCAAGCGTTTCGAGCGCTTTCAGCCAATTACCGTTCGATGTGCGTGCTACGTGGCGAGCAATCTCAGGGGCAATACCCCGTCTGCTAATCAGAGCTTGTTCTACGGCCTGTTCGTCGATACGTTTGATGTCGATGCGTTGGGTTCGGCTACGAACGGTTTCGATCAGTCGTTCGGGCTCTTCGCATACCATGACGAACAAGGTTTGCAGGGGCGGCTCTTCGAGCAACTTCAGCAGTTTATTGGCACAAACCTGGTTCATGCGTTCGGGTAGCCAGATGATGCAGACCTTGTAACCGCCCTGACTCGACTTCAAACTGAGTTTTCTGGTCAGCTCATCGCTTTCAGCTTCGAAAATTTGCGCCTGTTGTGTCGTGGTTTTCATCTGTTCCAGCCACTGATCGATGCTGAAATAGACACCGTCTTTCAGAAGCGCACGCCACTCTCGACCAAAATCGTCGCTCACCATTTTATGATCCGACGATGTGCCTGCAGGACGAATAACGGGATAGGAAAAGTGCAGATCGGGATGTTCCCAATTGCGCAGCATAGCTTCGGCATTTGCAATATGTTGTTCTGATGTCAGTATCGACTGCCCCTGCTCGTTTCGTTCGCCTAAAAGATACGACGCAAACGCCAACGCCAGGGCCATTTTACCACAACCATAGGGACCGCAAAGCATTATGGCATGGGGTACACGGTCTTCGTGTACCAACTGTAAAAGGCGCCTCTGAGCATCTTCCTGACCAATGACTTCGCTAAATTTCACCGCTCTAATGTTGTTTGTCGATTCTTTTCGTTCACCCTTATTTAAGGGCGATTCGTCTGATTGCAAAGGTAACTATTTTTTGTGAAGCCAGCGAACACTTCGCCAAGACAAAAAACAAATTTTACAGGCGGGCAAACACGAAACTGTAACACAAAACGGTGCTAAAATGGAAAAACAATCGTATTATTCCCCATAAGAAAACTTCTATTTTACATTTTTTAGCTATTTTATTTTAAAATCATAAGAATAACAACCTAAATTTGCTATTAATAAATGAAACGAAAAAATGTTAGACGATACTCCACCATACACGATTAACCGCTTATAAACTTATAAAAAAGAAGTTATAAGCAAAAAGAGTCTTTATTCAATACAGAATACTAGATAAAAGACTTTCTCATATTGGATAATCTTCTAAAAATTATTAAGCATCTATATATTTTTTTAATGTCAATACAATGAAAACAAAAATATTCATATTCAAATCGATAATAATCCTTTTAGTTTTAATTGGGCAAGGTTGTTCTAATCAATTAGATGATTCCTACTCGGAAAATAAAGAAGAAGAAATAGAATCACAACCTTTTTCTTCATCTTGTTCAGGTCATGGCGAATGTTTACCGTTCCTGACTATTAATCCTAATCCTCATTTTTCCTCCATGCCTGGGACAACGATTTCTTGGGGGACCCATGAAGGCTGGGATGGGTGTAGACTTTATACCTTAGAATTAAAAGGTAAAAAAGTTTATGGTAATACACTATCAATAATTCAGGAGATATAGTTTTGTATCATAACTATGATGAATATACCTTTGATTACATTATGAAATGCAGAAATCCCCAATGTGGAAACTGCATTCAAAAAGAAACTTTCGTTAAAAGAAAAGATGATGAGGGTAAAATAGGAAATTATGGTGATTGCCAAAAGAGATATAAGGAATATTTTCTTACATCTAGCCCTTATTATCAAGGTTTTATTTAAAGCAGTATTTTGGTGGTGCAAGTGATGGTTTAACCGTGGATAATTATAAAATATTTATAATTTTATCTGATGGAAGTCGTATAGAAGTAGGCTCAGGATTTATTACCCACGATAATCTTCGTATTCCTTATCCTTGTGATGGTTTTAGCAATTATGAGATTAGACTTTACAGTAGCGAATGTTATCATAACGAACATCATTATCTTTACACCCGTTATTCTTGGTATCAGTGTATAAGTCCGGGTACTCTTTCTTTAGAAGAAATGTTGCACCCCCAGTAGC
>CAUQAO010000151.1:0-4574 GCA_963515815.1 uncultured Prevotella sp. | reverse complement strand
AAGACTTAGAAAATAGCCACTGGTACGCCAGATGGGCTGTGTGTGTGTGTGTGTAGCAAATTATTCGGAACCGCCAAATAATCTACCGCCTTTTTTGCAGAAAAATAAAGATTTTCGTTCATCGTTGTTCTTACCTTTATATATCGTGCGCTTTACACACTGAACTTACGACGGCAAAGGTAGAACTTTCTTGCGAAACCTGCAAATGTTGCGCCGGGAAATGTCGAAACAGGGCGTTTTAAGGTTGGTTGCCGATGTACTGTTTGGTTGTCATATCGTAGTAGAGGGCTTCGAGTTCTGCCAGGGTTAGGCGTTCAACGGCGCGTTCGATATTTCTGATCAGTTCTGCTCTGCGCAGTTCGTTATCTGCCGGTGACGGATTGAAGTTGGGCATAGTTGTTTATTTTTAAATTCTGGTTACTTGTTTTACGCCTTTTACTGTTTGCAGTTTTTTGATAAGGGTGTCTAATTTGTTTACGTCGTCTACTTGTATGGATAGATTTCCGCTGAAGAGTCCGTCGTGCGAATCGATGTTGATGGATCGCATGATGATTTGCTCTTCTTTCGAGATGATGCTGGTGATGTTATTCACGATGCCGATGTCGTCGTGTCCGATGATGCGCAACACGATGGTGTACAGGCTTCCGTTTTGTCCGCTCCAGCGTGCTTTTACGATGCGGTAGCCGAATCTTTTTCGCAGTTCGGGGGCGTTGGGGCAGTCTTTTCTGTGGATCTTGATACCGCCGTTTACGGTGACGAATCCGAATACTTGGTCGCCGTAGATGGGGTGGCAGCATTGGGCGAGGGTGTAGTCTACGCCTTTCAGATTTTTGTCTATTACCAGTACGTCGTCGATGTGTTTGTATTGTTGGCTGTCGGGCGTTTCGTAGCTGAATTCCTCTGCTTTCTGTGCAGGTTTCGGGGCGTTCAGGTTCAGCTCTTTGTCGCGCACTTCGATGTATTTGTCGATGATGTCGTTGGGGTCGAGGCGGTCGTCGGCAATTTGTTTGTAGAAGTCGGACGCTTCTTTAAATCCCATGCGCTTCACGAGTTGGCTCATGATGCTTTCTTCGAGTTCGATTTTCTTGTTCTTGAACCGCCGTTCCAGCAGTTCTTTTGCATAGAGCCCGTCTTTTACCTGTGTTTCTTTGAGTGCGAGCCGGATTTTCGATTTGGCTTTTCCGGTTTTTACTATTTTGATCCAGTTTGGGTTGGGTTTCTGGTTGTTTTGTGTCAGTATTTCGACGGTATCACCCGACTTCAGTTCTTCTCTGATGGGTACGTTTTTTCCGTTGATGCGTGCTCCGACGCATTTGTTGCCGACGCCCGAGTGGATGTAGTAGGCGAAGTCTAATACGGTGGCGCCTTTCGGAAACTTTTTTATTTCGCCTTTGGGTGTGAAAACGTACACTTCGTCTTCGTAGAGGTCCATTTTGAACTGGTCCATCACCTGCAGGTCGTCGCCAGCTTCGAGTGCTGTTCTGATGCTTGTGAGCCATTCGTCTATGCCGCCTTCGCTTTTAATGCCTTTGTATCGCCAGTGGGCGGCCAGCCCTCTTTCGGCGATGTCGTCCATCCGTTCGGTTCTAATTTGCACCTCTACCCATTTGCTCTCGGGGCCGAGCACGGTGATGTGCAGGCTTTCGTAGCCGTTCGATTTGGGTACCGAGAGCCAGTCGCGCAGCCGTGTGGGGTTGGGTTGGTACATGTCGGTAACGATAGAGTAGGCTTGCCAGCACTGTATTTTTTCTTTTTCGATGGGGGCATCGATGATGATGCGGATGGCAAAGAGGTCGTAGATACCCTCGAAGTTGCAGCGCTGTTTCTTCATCTTCTGCCAGATAGAGTGGATGCTTTTTGTGCGGCCTTTCATGTGGAATTGCAATCCCGCCTCTTCGAGTTTCTTTTTTATGGGCGCAATAAAGCGCTCGATATACGTGTCTCTGGCCTGCTTTGTGGCGTTCAGTTTGTCTTTGATCAGGTAGTAGGCGTCGTGTTCGAGGTATTTCAGGCTGAGGTCTTCCAGTTCGCTTTTCAGTTTGTAAAGCCCCAGCTTATGGGCCAGCGGTGCGTACAGATAACTGGCCTCTTCGCTCACCTGCCGCTTGGCTTCATCGTTGTCGGTGTCTCTGATCTGCCGCATCAGGTTCACGCGGTCAGCAATCATGATAAGGATTACGCGCATGTCTTCGGCAAATGACAGAAGCAGATTGCGAAAGTTCTCGCTCTCGATCACTGGGTTCTTCCGATACAGCTCGTTGATTCTGACCAGTCCGTGAATGATATGCGAAACAACTTCGCCGAACAGCTTCGTTACGTCTTCAAGCCCGATGTGCCCGTCGAGAACGCTCTGGTGCATGAGGATGGCGATCACGCCGTCGCGCTTCAGCCCGATTTCCGTCACGGCTATTTCGGCCGTCTGCATAGCGCTCAGCAAGGGGTTCAGTCCGAACGTGTCGCGCATAATCAGTCCGTTTTCGATCGAGGCCTCGAGATGCGTCTGCACCTTCTGTATATCGTCGGCCAGCAACGTGTCGCCGATCAGGTTTTTTATGCGGTCGAAAATCTGCAGATACTCCGCCTTTTCCGATGGTAGAAACTCAAACTTATCACTCATATCGATACCCAATTCTAATCTATGCAAAGGTAATCTTTTTTTCGGCAAACAGCCGGCGTTTCGGTCAAAAGTACCTACCTTTGTGCAAGCCGGTCGGCACCCTCGGCCGGCTAACGCAATTTTAATCGTACAAACCCATTAACAAAGATGCTATGACACAGCAAGACTTACAACAGATGGCCCAAAAAGGCATCACTCCGCAACAGGTAGACCACCAGTTGGAACGCTTCAAAAGCGGATTCCCCTACCTTAAACTGCAGGCCGCCGCCGCCATCGGGCACGGCATCATGGCGCCCGACGAAATACAGCGCCGGCATTACGTCGAACTCTGGAACCACTACAAGCAAGGACAACACCGAATCGTAAAATTCGTACCCGCCTCGGGCGCCGCAAGCAGGATGTTCAAAGACCTGTTCGCCTTTCTCCATGCCGATGATACCGAGCCCCGAACCGATTTCGAAAAAGAATTCTTTGCCAACATCAAGAAGTTCGCCTTTTACGAAGAACTCTGCGACAAGTGCGAAGAGAACCAGCAAAAGAAACTCACCAAACTCATAGCCGAAGGCCAATACAAAACCGTAGTGCGAAACCTGCTCGACCCCCAGGGCCTCGGCTACGGACAACTGCCCAAAGGCCTGTTGCTGTTTCACAACTACGAAGACGCCCCCCGCACGCCCATGGAAGAACACTTGGCCGAAGCGGCCCTGTACGCCGGCTGCCACGGCGAGGCCTACATCCACTTCACCGTCTCGCACGATCACCTGCAACTCTTCAGCCGCCGCGTCGACGAAGTGCAACTCCGCTTCTCCAAGCGATACAAAACACAGTACCACATCTCCTTCTCAGAGCAGAAACCCAGCACCGACACCATCGCGGCCAACTTAGACAACACCCCCTTCAGAGACAACGACGGCACACTGCTCTTTCGCCCCGCCGGGCACGGCGCACTGATCGAAAACCTAAACGACATCGACGCCGACATCATCTTCATCAAAAATATCGACAACGTGGTGCCCGACCGACTGAAAACCGACACCGTAACCTACAAACAAATACTGGGCGGCATCCTCGTAGAACTGCAAACACGATGCTTCGAATACCTGCGACTCTTAGACACGGGCCGCTACAACCACGATCAGCTCGAAGACATCATCCGCTTCGTACAGCGCGACCTCACCTGCCGCAACCCCTCGCTCAAATACATGGAAGACGCCGAGCTGATCCTCTATCTCCGCAAAAAACTCAACCGCCCCATGCGCGTCTGCGGAGTGGTACGCAACGAGGGCGAACCCGGCGGCGGACCCTACATCGTATGTGATCCCGACGGCGCGACAAGTCTGCAGATACTCGAATCGAGCCAAATCGACACCTCGAACGAAACCTACGCCAAAATGCTCCAGGAAAGCACCCACTTCAATCCCGTCGATCTCGTCTGCGCCGTAAAAGATTACCAGGGCAAACACTTCCACCTGCCCAGCTACGTAGACCCCGACACCGGCTTTATCAGCATCAAGAGCAAAGACGGAAAAGAACTCAAGGCCTTAGAACTGCCCGGCCTCTGGAACGGCGCCATGAGCAACTGGAACACCGTCTTTGTAGAAGTGCCGCTGGCTACATTCAATCCCGTAAAAACCGTCAACGATCTGCTGCGCGAGCAACACCAGTAACCCCGCGCCCTATATATATATAATAAAGGTGTGTGTGTCCGCGTACCTCCACCCGCCATTTTTTTGCTCGCAACGTGTAAAACACACGCGTTTGAACAAAACCTTACGATAGAACCGTGTATCTAACCCCTGTTGCCCGCATTTTTCTTCTTCGAAACCTGCATGAAGCACTCCGAGCGTACTGTTTTTCGGAAAAACACCCCAGTCAGACACTCTGAGTGTACTGTTTTGTCGCAAAACACCCCAGTCAGACACTCTGAGTGTACTGTTTTTTGGAAAAACACCCCAGT
>CAUQAO010000150.1:0-4586 GCA_963515815.1 uncultured Prevotella sp. | reverse complement strand
TAAAACTTATTTTATGTGAAAATGTTCTGCAACATCGGGGCATAAAATATGTTTTAAGTGAAAATGTCGTGCAACATCGGAAGCTAAAACTTATTTTACGTGAAAATGTTCTGCGACATCGGGGGCTAAAACTTATTTTATGTGAAAATGTTCTGAGACATCTGGGGCTAAAACTTATTTTATGTGAAAATGTTCTGCAACATCGGGGGCTAAAATATGTTTTGAATGAAAATGTTCTGCGACATCGGAAGCTAAAACTTATTTTACATGAAAATGTTCTGCGACATCGGAAGCTAAAACTTATTTTATGTGAAAATGTTCTGCAACATCGGGGCATAAAATATGTTTTGAATGAAAATGTTGCGCAACATCGGTGGCTAAAGGTTGGTCGACCGGGCAGAATTGCGTAGTTTTGCCCCCGCAATTCATCGAGACGAGGCTTCCGTCTGCCTGTTTTATCGGCCTGCCTCGTTTTTCAAGCCCAACCATCATGATAAAGATTGTAAAAGCAGAAAAACATCACGCGCCAGCCATCGCGCGGCTCGTGATGATGGCCATGAGCCAAGAATGTTGCCAGAATTTAGCGGGACCGGATCATACGCTGGCCGAGTTCGAAGCAGTGATGATCGATCTGGCAGCCATGGAGCGTTCGCAATACAGTTATCTCAACACGCTCGTGGCTGTAGACGACCGGGGAACGGTGATCGGCGCCTGCGTGAGTTACGACGGCGCCCGACTGCACGAGCTTCGGCAGGCATTCGTGTGGGCGGCACGCCGGGCGTTCGGCATCGACTACAGCAAGATGGCCGACGAGGCACAACCCGACGAACTGTACGTAGACAGCTTGGCTGTAGTGCCGGCTTACCGCCGACAGGGCGTGGCCGGCCGACTGTTGCAGGCAGTTGTGCAGCAGGCAGCTGAGCGGGGCGTAGAAAAAGTGGGATTGCTGGTGGATAAAAACAATCCTCGCGCCGAGTCGCTTTATTCGGCGCAAGGATTCGTGTATGTGGGCGATGCCGCGTGGGGCGGTCATGCTATGCGACACCTGCAACGGCGGGTCAGCGCGCCCGTCGGGGGTACGACAGGGTGTTGAGCGCGGCGGGGCAACCGTCGACCAGCGTCTCGATGCTCACGTTCATGTACGTGGTGTTTCGGCCGTTGCAGTAGCTGATCGTGGCCATGCCGTCGTCGTCGGTCGTGAGGGTCGGATTCCAGTAGAGCGTTCGTCGGTGGTCGTCGATCTCCTCTAACGGCAAGCCGGCCGGGTACAGCGGCGAGTAGAAAGCCACGGGCCGGTCGTAGCCCTGAATAACGGTTCGGCGGATGCCGTGCGTGGGCGTGTAGTTTTTGTTCGAACTCCAGTTGTCGGCCATCTTGAAGGCGCAGCGGATGATGAGTCCCTTCATGCGTGCCAGGCTGGCGGTGTCTTGGCGAGTGTGGGTGTAAACGTCGTTCAAATCGGAGACGTTCACGCGGAAAGTGTCGTCGAGTTTGTAGGCATATCGGCCGGTTTTGTCGATGTAGAGCATGGCGGTTTCTATCATGTCTACATCTTTTTGTATAAAGCTGTGCGCTATTTCCATTCCGTTTACGCTGTACTTCAGGGTGTCTACGGCGTAGCGTGTTCCGTCGATGTTTATTTTCGGATTGATCGTGTGCAGCAGGTAACCTACGTCGTTGGGCACGTACTTGCCGGCGTCGCGCATATTGTCGACGTACTGGCGAATGTTGTAAAAGGCCACGATGTCGCGCTCGAAGGCCTCGGTGTCGCGCAGCGAGGTGCGCCGCCGTTTTTTTCCCCTTACTACAATTTCGGCTATCTGCCGCGCGTCGGCATCGAACTGTGTGGCCGCCAGCGAATCGATGGCGGTGTTGAGCCGCAGCGTGTCGACGGGATTTTCCCATTGCGGATTCAGCTCGCACCAGTCGTATTCGCGCAGGCCGGGTTCGAAGTTGCGGTACAGACTCACGGTGGCGTTACGGTTGAAGCGTTTGCCGTCGCGCTTGGTTTGTATCAACGATTCCATTCGGCCGTAGAAGTCGTCTAACGGAAAGCTGAAGTTGCCCAGCGAATCGGCATGCGTGGCGGCGGATACGTAGAGCGAGTCGCTGCTGGCCAGGATCGATACGCCGATATGGGCCTGCATTTTTCCGAGCCACGAGTCGACGTGTCCGTACAGCGTAAGATTGGGTTCGGGCAGCTGCTTGGGCTGGAAAGTTTTTTTGCCGATGAGTTCGGCCACGTCGTATTTGCGCCAGCCGCGTATCAGCATCAGGTTGTCGAGCAGTTTACGTCGACCGCCCGAGGGTTGGTCGAAATAGAATCCTGGGCGGTGGACGTAGCCTTTCAGATCGGAGGCGAGCAGCAGGTCGGTCATGATCGAGGCGGCGCCCGGCTGATAGTCGGTCTCGATACCGTCTCTGATGGCAACCGACACGGTGGCCTTACGCATCGGGCGGCCATGGGCGTCGGTAATGCGCAGCCGGTAGCCGGCTCGGTCGAACGGGTTGTACAGCGGCCGGTCGTTGTGCCCCTCGATCTTCACCGGGTCGGCCGGGTACGAAAAGCAGAATCGGTCGCACAGCGTTCGGCCGTCGGCATTGATCAGCGCAATACGCATCACGCCGGCGGGCAGTTCGCTCTTCATGATTCGCATGCGTTTAGAGGTGTTGCCCTCGAAAGTTATCGGGATGAAGTTGTACGGCACACCGCCGAAAAAAGTAAACAGGGCCAGCGAATCGGCAAGCTGTTCGGAGCTGCGCGACAGGGTAACGTCGAATGATGCTTCGCGGTTGTTCACCATCATGACGTAACCGGCGAACTCGGCTTTCGGCAGATCGAACCGATACGACTTGCCTTTGAACAGCATTTCTACTTGGACCGGCTTCGGCCCGGGCGTATACAGAAAAGTGCCCATGCCGTCGTGAATGGTCGAGATCGGCGCCACCCGCTCGCCCGATTCCGACAACAGGAATCCCTGCAGATTCACCCATCCGCTGTCGCGGCTCAGGGTCTCGATTCCGACCACCGACTGTATGCCCTGCACCAGTTGGCCGCCCTCGGGATAGAAACGCGCGTCGAGCGTCTTCAGTCGGTTGTCGGGCCGCTGCTTCATGCTCTTGTCCATGCGGTAAGTAGCGATGCTGCGCGCTGCCTCGTCGCGGTTGAGCCGTTTGCGATAGATGGGAACAGTGGTCGAGAAATATTGTTCTTCGTCGAAGGCCAGCATCCAACGCGTATAGGCCCTGATCTCGTAATAGCCGGTGAAGAGCGCATTGGTGAGCGGAATCTGTCCGCAGCCTTGGCCCTGCTCCAGTTTCACGATGTGCCGCTCCATGACATTGCCCAGCTGATCGAGCATCTCTACGTAGAGCGGTTTACTGATGGTGCTGGGCCGATTGTCGTCGGCCGTTACCACGTAAGCCTTGAACCAGATGGTGTCGCCCTGATAATAGCTGGTGTTGTCTAAATGCAGATGTACTTTCTCTCGGGGAAACGCTTTCGAAAACGCCACGGCATTGGCGAAATAATGTTCGAAAACAGATCCTGTCTGTGCCGTTGCCCATAAAACGAACAACAAGGCTGCAGACAGGATGCAAAATCTTAGCTTGCTCATAAGCCGATTGGAAGAAAAAGGTTTATCTCGAAAAGTACCGCCGCTTACAGCTGATAAACGAAGGTGCGGATGAGCCAATACGCCAGCATGCCGGCCAGATAGCTGATCAGGGCAATCCAGCTGATGCGCTTCATGTACCATCCGAAGGTAATTTTCTCGAGCCCCATCACTACAACGCCGGCGGCGCTGCCCACAATGAGGATGGAGCCGCCCACGCCGGCACAGTAGGCCAGCAGCTGCCAGAAGATGCCGTCGACAGCCATGTCGCCCGTAGCCGCGATGGGGTACATGCCCATGCAGCCGGCCACCAGCGGCACATTGTCGACAATACTCGAGATAACGCCGATGATGCCCGTAACGACGTAGTGATTGCCCTGCGAAACATCGTTGAGCCACTTGCCCAGCCCCTCTAAAACGCCGATTTGCTCTAAACAACTTACTGCCATCAGTATGCCGAGGAAGAACAGAATGGTCGACATGTCGATATTGGCCAGCAGCTTGCTCACGCGTTTAGCCATACGGTCTTTATCGCGATGCAACTTGCGGTAAAACACCTCGGTCACGGTCCACAGCAGTCCCAACACCAGCAAAATGCCTACGAACGGCGGTAAATGCGTCAGTCCTTTGAACACGGGAACGAACATCAAACCGCCCACGCCCAGAAAAAAAATAATCTTGCGCTGAACGTTGCTGAAATCCAGCACGGCATAATCCGACTTCATCGGCACATCCACGGGAATCAACTCGCCCTTGAGCCGCGTTTGCAGAATGAGCGCCGGAACCACCATCGAAACCATGGCCGGAATAAACAGTTCGCTCACAACGCCCGCCGTTGTAACCGTGCCTTTGTTCCACAACATGATGGTCGTTACATCGCCGATCGGCGAAAAAGCACCCCCCGAATTGGCCGAAATAATCACCAGCGAAGCATAAATCAACCGATCGTCGCGCGACTGTACCAACTTACGC
>CAUQAO010000149.1:0-4673 GCA_963515815.1 uncultured Prevotella sp. | reverse complement strand
GAATAAGACAAAAATCGACAGGATGGAGCGGCAAACGGAGCGGCGGAAAAGAAAAGCCGTCCGTTTCTTGTTGCAAAACTAATGGCGAAAGGCTGAAACCGAGACGCGAACGATAAAAACCGGCTGCAGCGCACAAAAAGACATGAAGAAACAGGCGAAAACCGCACGCGAAATGCGCTTCGTTCGTTTTCATTCGCTTCTTCCGGGGCTCTCTCGCATTTTTGCATTATATTTGTACCCGATATAATTATATTTCTCTATTACATTCCTAAAAAAACTCGACGTATGAAACACCTTTTTATATTATTAGCGGCGCTGGCAACAGGCGCAACGGCCATGGGCCAGACAACAGCCGGCGTATCGCCCGACGGAAAGACTTACTACAACCCGGTGATCAACCAAAATGCACCCGACCCGACGATCATCCGTTCGGCCAAAGGAAGGTATTATTTGTACTCGACCGAAGATTCGAGACATATCCCTATCTACTCGTCGAAAGATCTGGTCAACTGGTTTCTGGTCGGGCAGGCCTTCAGCAACGAGGATCGGCCCAAGTGGAATACCGACGCGGGGGCAGGCCTTTGGGCGCCCGACATCAACCTGATTAACGGCAAGTACGTGCTTTACTACTCGATGTCGGCGTGGGGCGGCGAGTGGAGTTGCGGCATCGGCGTGGCAGTGGCCGACAATCCGCTGGGGCCGTTCAAATCGCCGGCAGGCACAAATGGCAATCTGCTGATCAGCCGCAGTATCGGCGTCCAGAACAGCATCGATCCGTTTTATATCGAAGAAAACGGACGGAAATATCTCTTCTGGGGCAGTTTCCGCGGCATCTATGCCATCGAACTGACCGACGACGGGTTGGCCATTAAGCCCGGCGCAGAGAAGGTGAGAGTGGCCGGCACGATGATAGAAGGCACGTACATCAAGAAGCACAACGGCTATTTTTATCTCATCGGTTCGGCCGGCTCGTGCTGCAAAGGCGTCAACAGTACGTACCATCTGGTTATGGCCCGGTCGGCCGATCTGTTGGGACCGTATGTCGACAAAAACGGCGGGCGGGCGCTGGACAATCACTTTTCGCCCCTGCTCAACGGCAGCGCCGAGGTGGCCGGTCCGGGACACTGCTCGGAGATCGTCGAAGACGCCGAAGGACAGCACTGGATCATGTATCACGGCTACACGAAGACCAACGTGAGCGACGAACGAAAAGGGTTTCTGGATAAAGTGTTCTGGGACGCCGACGGTTGGCCGTATATGACGGGCATGAAACCCTCGACCGCTTCGCCCTCGCCGGTCATTGGACCTGTTACGGGAATTGACGAGATCGACGCCCCGACCTGTGCGTGGATCAACATAACGAAGCATGTACAGCACGATCTCTGTATCAGCACGACAGACGGATCTGCGTTTAAATGGCAATTGATCGATACCGACGGCAAAACTCTAAAACGCGGCAAAGCGCAGGGACAAGTGCGCGTAGACAGCAACGACGTGCGGCAGGGGCTGTACATCGTGAGCGTAAGTGGTAAACACGGCAAGGCCATCGAAAAAATCATCAAACACTGACGGGCTCTTGAGCCACTTCGTTGCATCGGCCCGGGAGAAGCTGAAAAAACGGGCTTTTGTTTTGCCGAATTCAATAATATTTATCACCTTTGCAAAGAAGCTAATCGAAATAAGAATACATTATGGCAGAAGGTTTACAAGTTCAGGAACTCGAACATGTAGTGATCCGTTTCTCGGGCGATTCGGGAGACGGAATGCAACTTGCAGGCAACATTTTTTCAACCGTATCGGCAACAGTGGGCAACGATATTTCTACTTTTCCCGATTATCCGGCCGACATCCGGGCGCCGCAAGGATCGTTGACCGGCGTGAGCGGCTATCAGGTGCATATCGGCGATTCGCACGTCTACACGCCGGGCGATTTGTGCGACGTGCTGGTGGCCATGAACGCCGCTGCGCTGAAAACGCAGTATAAATTCGCCAAACCGCAGGCAACGATCATTATCGATACCGACGATTTCGGTCCGTCGTCGCTCCGCAAGGCCGAATTCAAGACCGACGACTACCTGGGCGAACTGGGCATCGACCCCGATCGGGTGGTGGCCTGCCCGATGACGACGATGGTGAAATCGTGTCTGAAAGATTCGGGCATGGATAACAAATCGATCTTGAAATGCCGCAATATGTTTGCCCTGGGTATGGTTTGCTGGCTCTTCAATCGCGACCTCGACCTGGTCGACAAATTCCTTCAACGAAAATTCGTACGCCATCCCGAGATAGCAGAGGCCAACAAGAAAGTGGTCGAAGCCGGTTTCCACTACGGCAACAATACCCAGATCAGCGTTCCTTCGACCTATCGCATCGAGGCACGCCACAAGGTGCCCGGCCGTTACATGGACATTACCGGCAATAAGGCTACAGCCTACGGACTGATGGCGGCTGCCGAGAAAGCCGGCGTGAAACTGTTTCTAGGTTCGTATCCCATCACGCCCGCCACCGACATTCTGCACGAACTGGCCAAACACAAATCGATGGGCGTCATTACCATGCAATGCGAAGACGAAATATCGGGCTGCGCAAGCGCTATCGGCGCATCGTTTGCCGGCGCACTGGGCGTTACTACCACCTCGGGGCCGGGCCTCTGCCTAAAGTCGGAAGCTATCAATCTGGCCGTGATGGACGAGCTGCCGCTCGTTGTGGTAGACGTACAACGTGGCGGGCCCTCGACAGGTTTGCCCACGAAAACCGAACAAACCGATCTGCTTCAAGCATTGTTCGGTCGAAACGGCGAATCGCCCATTCCGGTTATCGCCCCGACCGGTCCGACCAATTGCTTCGAAGCCGCTTATCAGGCCTGCCGAATCGCACTGGAATACATCACGCCCGTCATCATCCTCAGCGACGCATACATCGCCAACGGATCGTCGGCCTGGGCTCTGCCTACCGATAATGATCTGCCGCAGATTACGCCGCATCGGGCAACCGACGACATGAAAGACCGCTACACCCCGTACCTGCGCGATCTCGAAACAATGGCGCGCTACTGGGCCATACCGGGCACCCCGGGCTACGAACACATAATCGGCGGACTGGAGAAAGACCCTGCAACCGGCGAGATATCCAACAATCCCGACAATCACCACAAAATGGTACGCACCAGAGCCCGCAAAGTGGCGGGCATCAAAGTGCCCGACGTACAGGTCTCTGGCGACGCAGAAGGCGCCGAGCTGCTCATTGTCGGGTTCGGCGGTACCTACGGGCACCTTTACACGGCACTCGAAGAGCTATTGAGGTGCGGAAAGAAAGCGGCGTTGGCCCACTTCGAATACATCAATCCGCTGCCGGCCAATACGGCAGCCGTGCTGAAACGCTATCCGAAAGTGGTCGTAGCCGAGCAGAATATGGGGCAGTTTGCAGCCTATCTGCGATCGAAAGTCGACGGCTTCACGCCGTATCAATACAATGAAGTAAAAGGTCAGCCGTTCGTCGTGGCCGAACTGGTTGATGCATTCGTACAAATAATGGAGGGAAAAGCATGACACAGAATACAGCAAGCGATTATAAAAAAGGACAGCCCCGGTGGTGCCCCGGATGCGGAGATCATTTCTTTTTAGCCAACCTGCACAAGGCAATGGCCGAGTTGGGCGTTCCGCCGCACGAGATTGCAGTGATCTCTGGCATCGGATGTTCGAGCCGCCTGCCTTACTACATGAATACGTATGCCATGCAAACCATTCATGGGCGTGCCGCCGCCATCGCCTCGGGCGCCAAAGTGGTGAACCCCAACCTAACGATATGGCAAATAAGCGGCGACGGCGACGGGCTGGCCATTGGCGGCAACCACTTTATCCATGCCATGCGGCGCAACATCGACCTGAACATGATTCTGCTCAACAACCGCATCTATGGGCTCACCAAAGGGCAGTACTCGCCCACGTCGCCCCGCGGCTTCGTCTCCAAATCGTCGCCCTACGGCACCGTCGAAGATCCCTTTCAGCCAGCAGAACTCTGTTTCGGCGCCCGCGGACATTTCTTTGCACGCGCCGTCGCCAACGACGCGCCGCACACCGTCGAAATACTGCAAGCCGCCTACCACCACAAAGGGGCTGCCGTATGCGAGATTCTGCAAAACTGCGTCATCTTCAATAATGGAACCTACGAACCCGTTTATACCAAAGAAGGGCGCAAGCAACACGCTATCTATGTAGAGCACGGCAAGCCCCTGCTCTTCGGCGAGCAGAACGAATACGGACTGATGCAAGAAGGATTCGGACTGAAAGTTGTCAAGCTGGGCGAAAACGGTATCGCTGAGAAAGATATCCTGGTGCACGACGCACGCTGCGAGGACAACACCCTGCAGCTGAAGCTGGCCATGATGGACAACGAACACGGATTCCCCGTGGCGTTAGGCATCATACGCGACGTCGAGGCCCCGACATACGATGCCATGGTTAACCTGCAGATAGAAGAAGTGAAAACAAAGAAGCGCTACCACAACTTTGCCGAACTGCTCGAGACCAACGACGTCTGGGAAGTAAAATAAAACGATTTTGGCTCGGTTGGCCGGGCCAAAATCCTTCGCTTAAAAGAACCCCTTGCTTATTTGGCGGTGAGATATGACGTTGTAAAAAAAGCTTGAAACTCATCGAATAAGCCCTATGCAT
>CAUQAO010000148.1:0-4802 GCA_963515815.1 uncultured Prevotella sp. | reverse complement strand
ACTCGCATGGGGCTCGAACCCATGACCCCAACATTAAAAGTGTTGTGCTCTACCAGCTGAGCTAGCGAGTCGGAATGTATTGGGTATCCTCTTCTGAAACGCGGTGGCAAAGGTATAAATAAAAGTTGGTTGCCGTGTGCTTCGCGATAAGATTTTTCTACGATTTAGCTTATTTAACGTTTTTCTCGGCGGCCTTTTCTTCTATTTTTTCTGCTTGCATTTCTTTCGTTACATATTTTTGCCAATAGGCAATGATGAGTGTTGTGAGGGGGAGTGCAATGATGAGTCCGATGAAGCCTAAGAGGGCTCCCCAGACGGAGAGCGACAGGAGTAGGATGGCGGGATTTAGTCCCATGGCTTTTCCCATGATTTTTGGGGTTACGATCATGTCGCAAATAGCCTGAACGACGATGAATAGGGCTACGGCCATCCCGAAGACCATCCAGAAGTTTTGCCCCGTGTCGGCTGCTTTCAGCATGGCCAGGAAGGCGGTGGGGATGAGGGCGAAGGTGTGCAGATAGGGGATGAGGTCCATGATGCCGATCATCACGCCGAGGGCTATGGCCATGGGGAAGTCCATTAGGGTGAATCCGATGCAGAACAGGATTCCCATGGAGAGGGCAACGAGCGATTGGCCGCGAATATAGTTGTTCAGTTCGCGTTCTACGTCTCTCATCAGTTCTTTCCAGAAGGGGTGGTGTTTCTGCGGGAAGATGCGGATCCAGTTCTCTGTCAGAAATTCGTAATCGAGCAGTATGAAGAACGTGTACAGCAGGGTAATCAGCGAGGCTACGATGCTGATGATGATGTTTGCTGTTTGCCCGACGATGTTGAATACGTTAGGCATGGTTGTTTTGATGATGTCGCTGAATCCTTTGCTCCTGAAGAAGTGTTCTATTTCTTGCTGATTCTGTTTGATCCACCGTGAAATTAGTTCGGTGATGTCGTTGGTGTGCGTAGTGTGGTTAAGCCAGTTGGTGAGTATGTCGGTCAGCCGGCCGAATTGTTGTATCATGGGTGGAATCATGATGTAAACAATGCCTGCTACAACGATGATGGCCAACAGCATGGTGATGATGATGGAGAGGGAGCGGAGACCGACATGCAGTTTGTATTGAACGAACTTGACGATGGGATAGAGCAAGTAGGCAAACAACCATGCGATGAAAAACGGAAGCAAAACGCTGCTCAGATAGTTGACTGCGTATAGAACGGAAAGTACCAAAAGCGTGATGCCCGACCAGCGGATAAACTTATCAAATGTAATTTCTTGTTTGCCCATATCGTAAGTTTGTAAGGGATGATTTTTCGGTTGATCCTGCGCTATGAGATTTCTATTTCGCCTCTTGTTGCCGGCGTTCCTCGTGGATGGCTCGCTGATAGCATTCGCGGCATAGAGGTTCGTAAGCCTGCTTCTCGCCCAACAGGACTCGCTTTTCGTTTTGAATCAAACGATGGCTGACATAGGCCAATGAACCGCATTTAACGCAGATGGCATGAACCTTTGTTACCTCGTCTGCAATGGCGCACAGCCCTGGAATCGGTCCGAAAGGGATGCCCTTGAAATCCATGTCGAGCCCGGCAACGATAACCCGAATGCCGCGATTGGCCAGCTCGTTGCATACCTCTATCAGGCCTTCGTCGAAAAATTGGGCTTCGTCTATGCCGACAACGTCCATGTCTGACGATAATAAAAATATGGCCGAGGAGGAATCTATCGGTGTAGAGCGAATTGTGTGTTGATCGTGGCTGACAACATCTTCTTCAGAATAACGCGTATCTATCGAAGGTTTAAAAATCTCTACGCGTTGCTTGGCAAACATTGCACGTTTCATTCGTCGAATCAGTTCCTCGGTCTTGCCAGAGAACATCGATCCGCATATCACTTCTATTCTTCCTGGACGATGTGTCTCGCCTGTTAAATATTCCATCATAATAATCGTCATGCAAAAATACAAACACGTTTTAAAAGTTGCAAAGAAATGAATAGATATTTTGCCGATACAGATTATTTCAATTACATTTGTCCAACTAATGGGAATATTGTATATCGTGCCCACACCCGTGGGGAATATGGAGGATATGACGATGCGAGCGATCCGCATTCTGAAAGAAGCAGACTTGGTTTTGGCAGAAGATACGCGTACCTCGAGCAAGCTTCTTAAGCATTTTGATATTCAGAATCATTTGCTGTCGCACCATAAATACAATGAACATGGTACATCCTTGAGTATTGTAGAACGCTTGAAAGCCGGTCAAAACGTTGCGCTGATCAGCGATGCCGGTACACCCGGAATCAGCGACCCCGGTTTTCTGTTGGCCAGAGAGGCTATTAAACACGGTGTAACAGTCCAGACGCTACCGGGCGCTACGGCCTGCATTCCGGCCATTGTCTCGTCGGGTTTGCCTTGCGACCGATTTTGTTTCGAGGGCTTCTTACCGCAAAAGAAGGGGCGAAAAACCCATCTCGAATCGCTAAAAGATGAAGACCGCACCATGGTATTCTATGAGTCGCCCTATCGGTTGCTGAAAACGTTGGAACAGTTTGCCGAGATTTTCGGAACGGATAGGCAGGTAAGTGTAGCCAGAGAGATATCCAAGCTATACGAAGAGAGCATCAGGGGAACGATCGAAGACGTAATACGCCATTTTAAAGAGAATACGCCACGAGGCGAGATCGTTGTCGTTGTGGCAGGAAATAACAAAAGTAAGAAACTAAAAAAGGAGAAAATATGAAAAAGTTAGTAAGTATTTTAACCGTAGCGATGTTGTCTTTCGCTTTTTATGGCTGTCAAGACAACAAGAAAGCTACCGATTCTGCAGAAGCAGCCCTTACCGATTCTCTGCAAAGAATCATTAGTCAGAAAGACACCGAAATCAATGATATGATGGGAACCCTCAACGAAATACAAGAGGGATTCAGGCAAATCAACGAGGCAGAAGAGCGGGTAACGATTGCAAAAGAAGGCGAAAGAGCCAACAAAAAGCAGCAGATTCGTGAAAACATCCAGTTTATCTCTACTACGATGCGGCACAACCGCGAACTGATTGCTAAACTGCGCAACCAGTTAAGACAAAGTTCGGTAAAAGGCGATGCACTGAAAACGGCGCTCGATGCACTCACTAAGCAGCTCGAAGAAAAAGACAAGCAGCTGCAAGATATGCGTGCCGAACTCGAAGCCAAAGACATTCACATTGCCGAATTGGACGAGGCGATCAGCGATCTGAACACCAGCGTTTCGAATTTGACCACAGAGAGCGAGCAAAAGAGCCAGACCATCAACAGCCAGGACAGGCAGCTCAATACCGCATGGTTTGTATTCGGCACCCGAAAAGAGCTGAAAGAGCAGCGCATTATCGAAGGCGACAAGGTGCTCCAGGCCAACTTCAACAAGAGCTACTTCACCAAAATAGACATCCGTATAGACAAAGAAGTGAAGTTCTATTCGAAATCGGCTAAGATATTGACCATGCACCCCTCCAGCAGTTATACGCTTCAGCGCGATGCCAACAAGCAATACGTGTTGCGCATTACCAATCCCGAGATTTTCTGGAGCACCAGCAAATATCTTGTTGTGCTTGTTAAGTAAATCATACTGTTTGCCGTAAATCATTCAAGAGGATAGATCGGGTAAGACCGGTATATCCTCTTTTCATTCTGTGCTTGCTGTACACCGAAACGTTTTCAGGCTCGGGGGATAAAGGCTGGCCGCATATCCAACTTTTTCGATATCAATAAAGATAGAACAATGATGAACGACAATCTTTATTTTTCTGCAAAAAAGGCGGTAGATTATTTGGCAGTTCCTTGTGCCGACGAAGACATTATCGACAACAGCCATAAAGACGAAGGCGTATCCGTAGCTTTCCGCGTGAATAACGTGCAGGACGAAATGCTCCTGCAGCAAACCGACGTCCTCATCACCAGGGCCGCCTTCGATGCCCGTCTGCGGGCGCAGGGGCTTACCGCTGAAGACCTCGAGATACGAAAGCTGCGGGCCGAATCGTTGGCCGGCATAGACGCCTGCCTCATCGAGACCACCGTAGAGGGCGTGAATCCTGAGAAACCCTCTCCCGAGACTCGGGCGAAGACAAAGCGGGCGGCGCCACCCTCTATCAGTGGGGGCACTCCGTAGGTCTACCGGGCGTCTGGCCCATTGCAGAGGGAAACATCTATACTTATAGCTTTCCCAATCATCCCCAAACGAAGCCTTTTACCGGATATACCGTCGGTGATGTTATCAAGAACCCGCACGAATATAAACACCAGTATGGGCATACCCGAATTTTCAAGATCTCGTACCGCAACCTGTGGTCGGCCGACAACCATACCACGGGCTACAACGACAACCCCGTCGTGAAGACCGTGTACGACCCCTGTCCCGTGGGCTTCCACATTCCCGCTCCGAACGCCTTTACCGGCTTTACCCGCACCGGAGGGCCAGCGCAAGGCAACCAAATTAACGGGCAGAGCGATGGCCGAGACGGCTGGATCTTCAACAATAGGTCGAATAACCCCGACGCTACTATCCACTTCCCCTTTACACCTCCGATGGACAGAGTTGGGAAAAAGGACAAACATGTAGGACTGCTTCATTCAGGTTATAACCTGTACAGAACGGCTACTCCGCCGGATAACCAAACCGGAAGCTGCGGTTTCATGTTCTACTATAACAACCAGGTAATCCCGAATTATTCTCTCACGGAAATCGGCGCCGATGCCATCCGCCCCGTGGCAGAGGAGTAACGCGTCAGCCATGGCTGACGCCACCGAAACCGTATTATCGCGTCAGCCATGGCTG
>CAUQAO010000147.1:0-4843 GCA_963515815.1 uncultured Prevotella sp. | reverse complement strand
CTATACTTGTTGGCATCGCGCATCGCACTTTTCCAAGAGCGATGGGATGAGGTGATTAAGTACGGCAACCTGTTTATGGCCGAAAACAACTTTATCTTCGACCTTAATTCGGTTGAAGAAAGTAAACTGGGCACTATAAAATCCGAAGACTTTGCTATCATGAATACGGCCACCAATAAAGAAATCGTATTCACGTTCGGAACTTCGGACAGATATTACGAGTATCTCTCTACCTATCCGGCGCTGGCTAACTTAGGTTTCAGAGTATCGAAACAAGGTGAAACGGCGCTGCTCAATGCGTATACTGAAGATGATTTACGACTGAAAGCCTACTTTACACAAGATTATGTGGAAGAAGGAAACGCTTGGACGCCGCCCACCACGCAATATTGCTATCATTATCCTATCAAGTATAGAGGAGCCGATAAAAATTATCATGAGAATTGGAGAACGGTAGAAGTCTACCTCGACATGGCCGAAGCCTACGCCCGAAAAGATCAACAAGTAAGTCAAGAGGCCATCGACCTGCTGAACAAACTCAGAAGCAAGCGTATCAAGAAAGCCCAGTTTAAAGAACTGAAAGCAACAGATTTCGAAAACCGGCAACAGCTTATCCGATTCGTTTGGGACGAACGCCGACGCGAACTCTGCTTCGAAGAGATCATGCGATTCTGGGATTTGCGACGTACGGGCATGCCGAAAATAGAGCATCGATGGTATACCGATCAGACTAATTACGAGCTATACGTTCTCGAGGAGAAAGGCAAGAACTACGTTATCCAAATTCCGATTTCGGAAACCTCGACCAACGAATTGGCTACTCCCAACGAACGCGACATTATCAGTCACAAGTAAAAAATGAATAACATCAATAAAGAAGAATATGAATACAATTAAATATTTCATGATCGGTACCGTCATGCTATGCGGATTTTACGGATGTTCTTCGGACAATGATTCCGATTTTACAGACGAACTGGCCGCTCCGGAATACGATTTGAAAAAGGGAACTCCGGGATCTGTAGACGAAAAGATCTATCAGATACACGAAAAATATGGTACGTACATTCTCTATTCATTCGACGAAAAAGACTTTAAACGTAAATGGATCGGATCATGGTCTACATGGTATGCGCCTGCCAATACCAGCGACAACCTAAAGTACGTCGAAAAGATTGTAACTTTATTGGAAGAGAAAGTTCTATCGAAATACGACGAAAGCTTTATCAGAAAGAATTTCCCCTACAAAGTGTTCCTGGTAGACACGCTGTGCGAAAATTCTTCGTCGTACAACAAACGTAGAGCAAAGAATGTTTTATCGAACGGTAATAATGCCATTGCCATTTCCAATGTCGGTGTTGCTTCGGATAAGTGGAAGCAAAAAGAATGGCAACAATTAGCCATCGAATTAGACAAAGCTTTCTCTATGTTCTATTATTCTTCGTTGAAAGAGAAACCCATCAAGTTTATTTCGCTAAGATTCGGTAAACTTTTCTTTCCAACGGTAACCGACCCCGAGAACGTTTACAGCAAATATACCTACAGTTGCTATAGTGTAGGATATGTAGCCGGAAAGCTGAATGGTTATCTTTCGCCCGATGAATCGTTAGACTTTGCCGACTTTATCCGACTGATGGTAGGAACAGAAGGAACAGAACTTAAACGCATATTCTCTCGATTCCCTATCATGAAAGAAAGAGCCGCAGCACTGTGCGGTTTTATGAAGAGTCACATGCAAACCGATTTGATAGCAACACAAAATACAAACTTTCCTGAAGACAAACTCCCTCTAAATATCTTCGACTAAAACAACCAATATGAAAAAAGTATATAGTATTCTGTTTATGCTCTTATGGGCAATGCTCCCATTGAGCGCACAGAAAAAAGAAGGCATCAATTTTATCGCCTCGCAGCCGTTCGAAGAAGTATTGAAAGTGGCAAAAGCACAAAAGAAAAACATCTTCGTCGACTGTTTCGCCACTTGGTGCGGTCCATGCAAGCTCTTGGCACAAAAAACATTTCCGCAGAAAGAAGTCGGCGACTTCTTCAACAGCAGGTTCATCTGCATTCAGTACGATGTAGAGAAAGGCGACGGAATCGGGTTTTACAAAAACTATCAGTCGAACATACCGGGACTGCCCACCATGTTATTGATCAATCCCGAGGGAAAAGTGATTCACGCTATCGTAGGTTTCAGAGAGCCGAAGGCCCTGATCGACGACATATCAAAAAGTCTGAAAGGAAAAACGCTGTCGATGCTCGAAAAACAATATCAAGACGGCGAAAGAAGTATCGATTTCATGAAAGAGTATCTTGCCGCACTGAAAAGCGCGTATAAGAAAAAAGAAATGGAAACCGTTACGAAAGCCTATCTGAACGAGCTGCCGGTCGAAGCGCTTTTAGATCGCGACATCTGGAACATGGCAAAAGACTATATCAGCAACCCTTATGCAAGCGATTATCAGTTTGTCATCAACAACTCGTACAAGATAAGATTCCCCATGAAGGAAAGTTCGCTGTTGCTCGACCGACAACTGACAAGAGGAATGGAAAAAGCAATCAATCATCTATTGCCCGAATTGGAGCAGAAAGAAGTTGGCGAAGCTACACTCGACAGTATGAAAATACTGAAAAGACTGCTTTACAAAAACGAACTGCTCAACTCTACCATGTGGCTGGGAAAGTTAGAAATTGCCAAACTGAAAAGAGAAGACAGACCCGTCGACCTGTACCAATACCTAAAGTTTGCGAAGACCCTGCACCTTTACAACACAGATCAAATGTATCTGAAAGGGCTCTATCAGTACCTGGCCAACCATATCGCAGACAAAACGATATGGGCCGACTGCCTGCAAGACCTCATCGAGCTGCAACAGCAGGAAAACACATCGTCGCTGCCCACCAACTTCTACGATCTGATTGCCGATCTGCATCAAAAGTTGGGGCACCGAGACGAAAGCAAAACAGCGCAAGAGCAATACGAAAAACTTCAATTAATCAACAACGAAAAGATAAAACAGTTCTATGAAATATTCAAGAAATAACAACCCGACGGCAGTTTGCAAACTCGCCGCAAGCCTGCTATTTATCTTCGGTTTGTGCATGCCCCAAACACTAACAGCTAAACCGGTACCCGACAAATATGTCATTGCGGCACGCGAATCGATGAAACAAGACACCGAATGGATGAAAGTAATCGATAAGCTCAAGCAAATCCATGCAAAGGCCGACGTGGTTTACTATAAAAACACGATCAACGACCTGCTGCCGACACTCAAGAAAAAGCAGCCACGCTACCTATGCGTAGTAGAAAAGCCGGAATACATCGACCGAAACTTCGTGATAGAAGGCAACCGAATGAGCAGACAAATGGACGACGACATCTACGACGACTATCTGTGGGGAATCGTAACCGGACATTCGGCAAAAGACGCTATGCGAATCGTACAACAAAGTGCAGAACCCTTCACACTGAAAACCGCGCTGTCGACCACATCAGAGGTCAAAAATGCCATCTGGTTCGACCGATTCGCCGGTATCAGCGACGGCGAAAAAAACCTGTGGTACGAAAAAAAATCGAGAACCGACTCGGTACACACCTATACGATGGACCGGCAGTTCCGCTCGCTGGGCATCTTCTTCAATAAATGGAAAGAAATCGATCCCGACATCATCTTCACCTCGTCGCACGCCACACAGTACAACCTCGAAATGCCATTCTCGTCGGGCAATCTCAGACCCGACAACGGACAGCTATACGCCGACTTCTTTACTCCTACGCCGATGCCAACAACCCAGAAACCGCGCGTCTACCTACCCATCGGCAACTGCCTCATAGGCGACATGAACGCCACCCCCAAATCGATGGCCGCCGCATGGCTATCATCGGGCGGAGCCACCGCCATGCTGGGATACGTCGTATCCACCTGGTACGGACGCAACGGATGGGGCGCACTCAAATTCCTACTCGCAACGCCCGGAAAACACACCGTGGCCGAAGCCGCCTACCTGAACCGGCAAGACATGTACACGCACGAATATCGAAGGAACGAAGCGCTGACACGCATCATCCCCGACTTCAAAACATTGGACGAAAACAGCGTGCGGGCCGGGCTCGGACTACTCATCGAGAAAACCACCTCGCAGAAAGCCGACAACGACGATATAGGCTTCATCTACGACCGCGATGTCGTAGTATACTACGGCGATCCGGCATGGAACGTGCGCACGCAAACCGTCGACGGGCAGGCCGATTACCAGTTCGAATGCACCAAAGCAGGCAAACAAACCGTCATCACCCTGAAAACCGGTCCGCGTTTCTCGATGGATAAAGTCAAAGGAAAGGGCTTTAAAGAGGAACACGTCAAAGACATTCCGCTGGCCTACTTCCTGCCCGAGCGCCTGCCCAACGCCCGCATCGCGAAAAACGAAAATCGGCTGGATATCGCCTTCGACGAGAATTTTATCCTGATATACAACCAGGATTTGAAGCCCAACCACACCTATATGCTCACCCTCGAGTAGAAATACCCGTGCAACCAGGTTGCACGCGTCAGCCGACGCCGCGGAACAAAAACAACCCGGTAGAATGCGTCAGCCGAGCTGCGCGGTCAAAAACACCCCAGTAAAATGCGTCAGCCGAGCTGCGCGGTCAAAAACACCCCAGTAGAATGCGTCAGCCGAGCTGCGCGGTCAAAAATACACCGGTAGAATGCGTCGGCCGAGCTGCGCGGACAAAAATACCCCAGTAGAATGCGTCAGCCGAGCTGCGCGGTCAAAAACACACCAGTAGAATGCGTCAGCCGAGCTGCGCGGTCAAAAACACCCCAGTAAAATGCGTCAG
>CAUQAO010000146.1:0-4949 GCA_963515815.1 uncultured Prevotella sp. | reverse complement strand
ACACTGGTACGCCAGGTGGGCGGTGTGTGTGTGTGTGTAGCAAATTATTCGGAACAGCCAAATAATCTACCGCCTTTTTTGCAGAAAAATAAAGATTTCGAGTTGTCATTGTTCTTACCTTTATATATCGTGCGCTTTACACACTGAATTTACGTCGGCAAAGGTAGGACTTTATTCCGAAACTGCCAAATGTTTTACAGAAAGAACAGCAGGATAGATAGAAGAAGAGGCCTCGGCCGAGGCCTTTCTCTATCGCCGAAATATCCTCATAAGATAGGATTTGGTATGTATGCCGGAAGGCGTAATTTTGCACACAATAACATTATCAATACATTTTATCTGTATGTTTGCTACCCTTGTTTTGATGGCCATCTCTTGGTTGGGAACCGTTCATGAAGAGGTGGATACGACCGTTGCCATGCGAATGGATCTGCAAGAAGTAACGGTGACCGAGTTTAAAAGGAATCGGCACAACCTGACGCCGTCGTCGGTTTCGACCATCGACAGTAAGTTGCTGGTTACGCAAGAACTGAACAGCTTGAAAGACCTTACGGCCGTCTTGCCTAATTTTTATATGCCCGATTACGGATCGCGGCAAAATTCGCCGGTTTACATTCGCGGCATCGGTACCAAGACCAAAACGTCGGCCGTGGGGTTTTACGTAGACGGCGTGCCGCATTTCGAGAATTCGGCTTTCGACATCGACTTGTCGGATATTGCCGATATCGAGGTATATCGGGGTCCGCAGGGAACGTTGTACGGTCGCAACGCCATCGGCGGCATCATCAGCGTGCATACGCATTCGCCCCTTCGCTATCAGGGCACGCACGTGAAGGTGGGCTATGGCGCTTATAACGATTTTGCGGCGCAGTTTTCGAACTATACGCGGCTGTCGTCGGTGGCAGGATTCTCGGTGGCGGGCGGAGTTCGGCATAACGACGGCTTTTTCCGGAACGAGACGACGGGCGCAAAGGCCGACGACATGAACAGCGGATTCGGTCGGCTCGGCGCGATGTGGGTGCCGGCGAAGCGGTGGACGTTTCGGCTGAGTTCGCTGCTCGACTATTCGGATCAGGGCGGATATCCTTACGGCGCGTACGATCCTGCCACAGGGCACACCTCGCCTGTCAGCTACAACCGTTACAGCAGTTATCGGCGGCTGAATGCTACGTCGGGACTGAACATCCGTTACGAAGGTCCGGCGGTCAGCTTCGGCGGTCAGTCGTCTTATCAGTTTATCCGCGATCGGCAGCAGATCGATCAAGACTTTATGCCGCAGGATCTGTACTTCGTGATCAACCGCCTGAAGCAGCGGATGGCGAGCCAGGAACTGACCATTAAATCGAACAACGACAGCCGTTATCAGTGGATATTCGGCGTGTTCGGCATGGTGCAGCAGCTGGACAACACCGTCGAGACGCAGTATATTGTTCGCGATCAGGGGCGGCCGGCCCATTACGACATTTCGGTCGATGCGGCGGCGCTGTACCACCAGTCGTCTTTCAATCTTTGGCGCGGCCTGTCCGTGACCGCCGGTCTACGCTTCGATTACGAACAGGCCAGGCATCATTACCGGCGCGACAGCTACAAACTGAGCACGAACGACGGATGGAAAGAGGAACAGAAGTACGAAAGCCAACTGCGATTCGACCAGCTTACGCCGAAACTCACGCTGCAGTATCTCACCGATCGGCGCCATCTTTATTACGTTTCGCTCACCCGCGGTTACAAAGCGGGCGGATTCAACCAGACGTTCAGAACCGACGACGAACTGACTTACGGCCCCGAATACAACTGGAACTATGAGGCGGGAACAAAGCTGAACCTGTACAACGGACGCCTGACTGCCGAACTCGCGCTCTTCTACATCGACTGGCGCCGGCAGCAGGTCAGTGAAACCGTTCCCGGCATGGGCAACGTGCTGCACAACGCCGGCCATTCGGACAGCAAGGGCGCCGAACTCTCCGTCACGGCTCGCCCCATGCCCGGGTTCAACATCCGCGCAAGCTACGGCTATACCTACGCCCGTTTTCTGGAAAACAAACAGACCGCTACGGGCAAAGACTACACCGGAAACCTGCTGCCCATGGTGCCCCGAAACACACTCGGGATCGACGCCGACTACACCCTGCACCCGCACCGCGGCATCGTCGACGCTTGGACGTTCGGCACCGCACTGACCGGCATCGGAAAAATCTACTGGACCGAAAACAACGAGGTCGCGCAACCCTTCTACACGCTGCTCAACGCCAAGATCAGCGCCAAGATCGGCCGGCTGACCTGCGAACTCTGGGGCAAAAATCTGACCAACGCACGTTATCATGCCTATTGTTTCAAGGCGCCCACCTATTTTGCGCAGATGGGGCGTCCGCTAACTTGCGGCGCATCGGTTACGGTTCGTTTCTAAAATAAAAACTCAAGATGAAAACAACGAATCAAAATTCACAGACCTGCGATATAGCAGTGATCGGCGCCGGACTGACCGGACTGACCACCGCCTTTCTGCTGCGCGAAAAGGGACGCGACGTACAAGTGCTGGAACGCGAGAACCGTATCGGCGGACAGATCAGAACTCACCAGACGGCCGACTTCGTGATGGAAAGCGGACCGAACACCGGCGTGGTGTCGTGCGCCGAGGTGCCCGAACTGTTCGACAAGCTGGCCGGAGCCTGCGAAATGCAGACGGCCCGCGAAACATCCAAGCGCCGACTCATCTGGAAAGACGGCCGATTTCGCACCCTGCCCTCGGGACCCATCAGCGGCATGAGCACCTCGCTGGTTACATTCGCCGACAAGCTGCGTCTCTTTGCCGAACCGTGGTGCCCGAAAGGAACCGATCCCGATGAAACCGTGGGGCAGCTAACCGAGCGGCGACTGGGACGAACGTTTCTGCGCTATGCCGTCGACCCCTTCATCTCGGGCGTCTACGCCGGCGACCCCATGCGCCTCGTTACCCGTTACGCCCTGCCAAAGCTCTACAACCTTGAACAAAACTACGGCAGCTTTATCAGAGGAGCCGTGGCCAAACGAAAAGAACCGAAAAGCGAACGCGACCTGCGGGCCACAAAAAAAGTATTCAGCGTGCGCGGCGGACTCGGTCGGCTGATCGACGCCATGGAACAATCCATCGGTCACGACCGCATCACGCTCTCGGCAACCGATATGACCATCGTACCCGCCGCCGACTGCTGGGCGATAACCTGGCACGCCCCCGACGGCGCGACCCACATCCTGACGTGCCGCCGCGTGGTAACCACCTGCCCCTCGTACGCGTTGCCGGCACTGCTGCCCTTCGTCGACAGCCGCCTGGCGGCCGACCTCGACAACCTTTACTACGCTCCTATCGTACAGGCCTCGGTCGGCATCCGCAACACGGCCGGCGTACGCTTTGCTGCATTCGGCGGGCTGGTCCCCTCGTGCGAGCATCAACAAGTGCTCGGCATCCTCTACCCCTCGGCCTGCTTCGACGGGCGGGCGCCCGACCAGGGAGCTGTGCTCTCGTTCTTCATGGGCGGTGTGCGCCATCCTGATTACGTAACGAAGACCGACGACCAGCTGACCGCCATCGTCGACGACGCCCTGCACCGCATGCTCGGTCTGCCCCCCGACGTACAGCCCGACACGCTGAAAATATTCCGTCACCCGCACGCCATCCCCCAGTACGAAGCCTCGAGCGGCACACGCCTCGCGGCCATCGACACCCTGCAGCGCCGATACCCCGGACTGATTCTGGCCGGGAACATTAAGGGTGGAATCGGCATGGCCGACCGCATTCGACAAGCCACCGAACTGGCCGAACAACTGTGACGACGGCCAAGGCGAAGAACAGGCCTTTCGACGCCGAAACTGCAGAAGAACGGCAAAAAATAACTAACTTCGCGCAAAAATACAGACGCATATGCCACAAACCACTTCGACGAGCCACCGACACCGCCAAACGCGCCAGCGCCGGCTGAAAAGCCTGATACGTCTGGCGGCCGTCAGCCTCTCTGTGCTGTTTTGCATGTTCTGCCTGCTCGTCATCTTCTTCCCCACCCAATACCGCTTGCTCATTCCCGGTCTGCGCTCGGCCACCGACCCGTTTTTCTACGACCCAGTCGGCACAAACGCTTTCGACGGCATCGACGTGTCGCACCATCAAGGCATCATCGACTGGCCCACTGTGGCCGCCCAGCCCAACATCCACTTCGTGTACGTAAAAGCCACCGAAGGCAGCACGCACATCGATTCGCTCTATCGGCGCAACATCGTCGGCGCAAGGCAGGCCGGACTGCCCGTCGGGTCGTACCATTTTCTTACCTCGTCAAGTCCGGTGCACACCCAATTTGCCCACTTCCGCACGCAGACCGCTGACTTCGGACAAGATTTGCTGCCGATGGTCGACGTAGAGTGGGCCGGCGTACGCGGTTGGAACCGCACGCAGATACAAGACAGCCTGGCCGTATTCCTTTTTCTGGCCAAGAAACACTACGGGCGTTATCCGCTCATCTACGCCGACGCCCGATTCTACAACGACAACCTTTCGCCGCGTTTCGACAAGTTGCCCCTGTTCATTGCCCGATACAGCGACGAGGCGCCCACGGTGAAAGGTGCCCACCGCCATTATATATGGCAGCGCAGTCAGCACGGACGCATCGACGGCATTGAGCGCCACGTCGACTTAAATACTTTTGCCAAGGGAACAACGCTCAACGATATTTTGCTGCCGACAACCTCTATTCCCTGATTTCTTTCCCATCACACACGTCTTTCGGCAAGATTTTACCTTAAATCTTATGACTTACTGCCGAAAAATTCTGTTCTACTTGTAAATGTTGCGCCACATCGAGGCCTAAAATATGTTTTACCCGAAAATGTCCCAAGACATTTTGGGCTAAAAGATGTTTTAAGGGCAAATGTCCTAAGACATTTTGGGCTAAAATATGTTTTACAGGCAAATGTCTTAAAAC
>CAUQAO010000145.1:0-4995 GCA_963515815.1 uncultured Prevotella sp. | reverse complement strand
GTGCAACCAGGTTGTTTTCGTTCCGCGGCGTCGGCTGACGCGTGCAACCAGGTTGAATGCCACTTTCATCATCTGCGAGGCCCTTGCAACCCGGTTGAATGCCACTTTCATCATCTGCGAGGCCTTTGCAACCCGGTTGTACGGCACTTTCATCATTTTCGGGCCTGTGGCAACCAGGTTGCACGGAAAGAATTAAAATTCGGAGGTAAAATGAAATTTGATGTGTTCGAAATCCTGTTGCGCCATTTGCAACATGTAGTTCGAATCGGCTAAAAATACGTCGCGACCCTCGCGATCTTTGGCCATGTACTGGTACTTGCGCTTCTTAAAGCTGTCGAGTTCTTGCACGTCGTCGGCCTCGATCCAGCAAGCTTTGTAAAGATGTACGGGTTCCCACCGGCAGCGAGCGTTGTACTCGTTTTCGAGTCGGTATTGTATCACTTCGAACTGCAGCTGCCCCACGGTTCCGATGATTTTTCGCTGGTTGAACTGGTTGACGAACAGCTGTGCCACGCCCTCGTCCATCAGCTGCTCGATGCCTTTGTTGAGTTGTTTGGCGCGCATGGGATCGTCGTTTTCGATGTATTTGAACATTTCGGGCGAGAACGATGGCAGGCCTTTGAAGTGTATTTGTTCGCCCTCGGTCAGGGTGTCGCCTATTTTGAAGATTCCGTTGTCGGGCAGTCCGACGATATCGCCGGGATAGGCCTCGTCGATGGTACTTTTTCGTTGGGCCATGAACTGCGTGGGCGAGCTGAAGCGTACGGTTTTGTTCTGCCTGATGTGCAGGTAGGGCTGGTTTCTGACGAATTTTCCGGAGCACACTTTGCAGAAGGCGATGCACGAGCGGTGGTTGGGGTCGATGTTGGCCGTGATTTTGAAGATGAAGCCCGTGAATTTGGGTTCCTGCGGATCAATGATTCGTTCTTCGGCCTGTGTGGGTTTGGGGCTTGGGGCTATTTCGACGAAGCAGTCGAGTAGCTCTTGCACGCCGAAGTTGTTGAGGGCCGAACCGAAGAAGACGGGGGCTGTTTCGGCTGCGCGGTAGCTTTCGACGTTGAACGCGGGGTAAACGCCGTCGACCAGTTCGAGGTCGTCGCGCAGTTGTTGAGCTTCTCGCTGGCCTACGTGCTCGTCGAGCTGTTTGCCCTGTACGTCGACGCTTATTTTTTCGGTTACGCGCTGCTTGTTGGGGGTGAAGAGGTTGAGCTGGCTTTCGTAAATGTTGTACACGCCCTTGAAGCGCATGCCTTGCCCGATGGGCCAGCTGAGGGGGCGCACCTTTATTTGCAATTCCTGTTCCAGCTCGTCGAGCACGTCGAACGGATCGCGGCCCTCGCGGTCCATTTTGTTGATGAAGATGATGACGGGCGTGTTGCGCATTCGGCAAACCTCCATCAGCTTGCGCGTCTGTGCCTCTACGCCTTTGGCCGAGTCGACGACGATGATGGCCGAATCGACGGCCGTGAGTGTTCTATAGGTATCTTCGGCAAAGTCTTGGTGGCCGGGCGTATCGAGTATGTTGACCTTGTAGCCCTGGTAGTCGAACTCCATAACAGAGGTCGAGACCGAGATTCCGCGCTGCTTCTCGATGTCCATCCAGTCGCTGGTGGCCGTTTTTCGTATTTTGTTGCTTTTTACGGCGCCTGCCACTTGTATCTGTCCGCCGAAGAGCAGAAATTTTTCTGTCAGCGTTGTTTTTCCCGCGTCAGGGTGCGATATGATGGCGAACGTTCGCCTACGTTCTATTTCGTTCATGCTTGTGATGTTGTTTTATCGGTTGGTTGCTAATTTCGAGATGCACCGCTCTAAACTTTCTTGCCAGTGTGGAATCTGCAGGGCGTAGGTTGCTTTTATTTTGCTTTTGTCCAGCACGCTGTAGTGCGGTCGGCGGGCTGGCGTGGGATATTCGTCGGTGTGCAGCGGTTTTATGCGGCAGTTGTCGATTTGGGCCAGGCGATGGATGGCTTTTGCAAAGTCGAACCAGCTGGCTACGCCCTCGTCCGAGAAGTGGTAAATGCCCGGTTCGATGCCCTGCTCTACGATGGTCATAATGGCCCGTGCCAGGTCGGCTGCATAGGTGGGGGTGCCGATTTGGTCGAAGATAACGCCCAGTTCGGTTTTTTCGCGTCCTAAGCGAATCATGGTTTTGACGAAGTTGTTGCCGAACGTGCTGTAAAGCCAGGCCGTGCGGATAATCATTGCGTTTTTGCAGTGCTGTTGTACAGCCTGTTCGCCGGCCAGCTTCGTTGTTCCGTAAACGGTGTTGGGGCGGGGGGTGTCGGTCTCTGTGTAGGGGGTGTATTGGGTGCCGTCGAACACGTAATCGGTGCTTATCTGTATCATCCAGCCCTGGTGCCGTTCAATGGCCTCAGCAAGGTGGGCGGGCGCTTCGGCGTTGAGCTGGGTGCAGCGCTGCCGGTCGGTCTCAGCGTTGTCTACGGCGGTATAGGCGGCGCAGTTTACGATGCCATCGATGGCGTTCTGGTCGATCAGGCGGTCGATGGCTTCGGCATCGGTGATATCCAGCTCGTTTTTATCGGTGTCGAACCAGCGGTGCTGCGGATATTCGGCCTCTAACAGCCGAATTTCATTCCCCAGCTGTCCGTTACATCCCGTCAAGAGTATGTTCATTTCTATTCCTCCTCGAATTGAAGTCCTTCGTTGCGGTCTTTGATGTAATAATCGGAGAGCATGCCGATGAATGTCGTTATTTCCTGAATGGCGTGGGCGGTGTCGGGCGAGATCTCTTTCTGTTGCAGGCGTAGCAGCATCACTCCGTAGAGCGCGTTCAGGCAAACCTCTATTTCGTTGGATGTTCGGTCGCCCTTGTGCCGCAGTTCAACGATAAAGGGCAGCACTTTGTAGTACTCGGCGTTGTAGAAAGGGAATCGGGTGCTTTGCAGTAGCTGAGCATGCAGATCGGTCAGGTCTTTGATCAGTATTTCGTTGATCTGCAGATGACCGCTCTGCCGTTTGCCCTCCTGATTCATCATTCTGACCAGATTGCCGAACCAGTCGGCCATCTCTTCCTTTTGTTCTTCGGTATAGTCGAACTTGTCGATATACGCTCGCCGAATACGCGACAGCGAACAGTCGTACACGCGTATGATATCCTCTGTCTGCCACATGTAGAGCAGATATTCGGCAATACTTTTTTTACGTAATTCTTGCGATATATACACTTGTGATAAAAAAATAGGGTTCCGATAGACGGGCTAATAATGAAAGGTATAAAGATTGAATACCGTTCCGATCAGGATAACGATAGAGCAGATGATAACGATGCTGCCGATAATCTTGTTGATAATAATAATGCCGTTGTCATCGAACTTGCCGCGTATCTTATCGATCAGCCACGTAAGCCCGAACCACCACAACAGCGCGCCCGCTAAAATGCCCATATAACCGATAGCCATTTCTACCGGATGATCGGGCACCACGAACTTAAACTGTGCAAACAGGGCGATGAACAATAAAATGATAAGCGGATTGAAAAAAGTGAGCCAAAAAGCCGTGATGCCGTTATAGACGAACGAACCTTTCTTCTGGCCGCTGATATGGATGTGCTTGGTAGGATTGTTGCGGAAGCTGTAAATACCGAACACCAGCAAAATGATGCACCCCAGCAACTGCAAGAAAAACATGTTGCGCGAGTTGGTGATCAAATCCATCACGAAACTCATGCCAAAACCCGTAAGCAGTGCATAGATGATATCCGATATCGCCGCACCCACACCCGTGATGAAGCCGTACCAGCGCCCCTTGTTCAACGTACGCTGAACACACAAAACACCCACAGGACCCATCAAACCCGAGGCAATGATACCGATGACGATACCCTTTACTATTAAGTCGATAATGTCTATATGAAATTCGAACGGCATAACGCCTGCAAAGTTGCGAAAATTATGTGATACGGGCAAATTTACGAACTAAAACTTTGTGCGCTACAAGTTTTTTAATACCTTTGTCGAGGGCTGAAAAACGGACACATGAATGCCATTGAACCGGCCCCGAAAAAGCATATTACTAACTCAAAAAAATAAAAGAAAAACATGGATTCAGTATCTGTAATGAAACCGTATGTTATCGGTTTGGATTTAGGAGGGACAAACTCTGTTTTCGGAATTGTAGATAGTCGGGGCGACATCAAGGCCACGACATCCATCAAGACCCAGGGGTATGAAAAGGTTGAAGATTATGTAGACGCTTCCGTCGAGGCGCTGAAACTGATCATCGACCAGGTAGGCGGCATCGACACCATCAAGGCAATGGGTATCGGCGCACCCAACGGCAACTATTACAGTGGCACCATCGAGTTCGCACCCAACCTCAGTTGGGGGCACGATGGCATCGTACCGCTGGCCGATATGTTCTCACAGCGATTGGGCATCCCCGTGGCGCTGACCAACGACGCCAACGCAGCAGCAATAGGCGAGATGACCTACGGCGTGGCCCGCGGAATGAAGAACTTCATCATCATCACCCTCGGAACAGGCGTAGGATCGGGCATCGTTGTCAACGGGCAACTGGTTTACGGCAGCGACGGATTTGCCGGCGAGCTGGGACACGTCATCGTGCGCCGCGACAATGGGCGCTCTTGCGGTTGCGGCCGATTGGGCTGTCTCGAGGCCTATTGCTCGGCCACAGGCGTAGCACGCACCGCGCGCGAACTGCTCGACACGACCGACGAGCCTTCGTTGTTGCGCGAAATGAACCCGCAAGACATTACATCGCTCGACGTCAGCATTGCTGCCACGAAAGGCGATGCGCTGGCCAAACACGTGTACCAGTTCACCGGCGAGATACTGGGCGAGGCCTGCGCCAACTTCGCCGCTTTCTCGTCGCCCGAGGCTTTCATCTTCTTCGGCGGCCTGACCAAAGCTGGCGACTTGCTTATGAAGCCCCTCAAAGAAAGCTACGACCGTAGTGTACTGAAGATTTTCCAGAACAAAGCAAAGTTCCTCATCAGCGGTCTCGACGGATCGTCGG
>CAUQAO010000144.1:0-5015 GCA_963515815.1 uncultured Prevotella sp. | reverse complement strand
CTGCACTCATTTGGTTATGGTTTGTACCGATTAAGGAAAGCGGCCCCAAACACAATAGCGTTTCTTTCAAAACTACGTTCGAGTTACTGAAAGATCCGTATATTATCGTCTTTTTTGTGGCTATTTTGGTTCTTGTAGGTGTTGATGTCAGTATCAACATGACATTTCCTAAGCTTTTGATGGAGCGTTGCGACCTCTCTATTGTCGATGCAGGGAAAGGCAACAGTGTTTATTTCTTTGCTCGTACAGCAGGAGCTTTTGTAGGCGGAGTATTGATGATGAAGTATTCGGAATATAAATTCTATGCCTACAGTATATGGCTTGCGTTGCTCGGTTTGTTGTTGATGCTCTTTTCACAACAACTATGGGCTGTCTTCATTGCTACGGCAATTTTCGGTATAGGTTACGCCAACCTGTTTTCGATCATTTTTTCTTTAGCGTTAAAACGTGTGCCCGAGAAGATGAATGAAGTATCGGCATTGTTGATATCCGGAATTTTTGGCGGTGCAATTCTTCCGCCTATCATAGGAGTTGTTACCGATTGGTTCCACAGCCAGTCTGCTGCGCTTGTACTATTGATTGTCGTTTGGCTATATATGATTGTAATTCTGAAGAAAGTTAAACATACAAAATCTGTTCAATCATGAAATTATCGAGACGTTATTTATCTCTTTTATTGCTGGCATGTGTCATAAACATCGCCTTTGTTGTCGTTGCAATGGGGCAGACAACGGTTAAGATGTCAGCTAAGATTCCTGATATTGACCGATGGATCAATCGACAGTTTGCTAGCAAACATACGCCTCCGTTCTCGTTTATATGTGATGGGGTTCCGTCAGAACAATTCATTCGCAGTTGGAAATTCACCAAAGAGCGTCTGCCTTCTATCGAGAGCGACGAGGTAAACTACCAATTTACGTATCGCCATCCTGACAACGGATTGAAGGTAACGTGTCAGGTTAAAGGATATCCTGCATACAATGCAGTAGAATGGACGCTGCATTTTACCAATGAAGGCAATAAGAACTCGCCGGTTATTGAAAAAGTGCAAGCTATTGATTGCGAACTCCAATACCCGAAAGAGGGCGACTTCAAGTTGCATTATGCCGAAGGAAATCATATTTCCAAGCGCGATTTCCATCCGCATTCTGAGTTATTACCGGTCGGTAAGCCTAAGCTCATGCAGCCTGAAGGCGGCCGATCTTCGGAAGGAGAATATTTACCCTTTTTCAATATCGAATCGCCTTTGTCCCAAGGAGTGTTTCTAAGCATCGGGTGGTCGGGCAATTGGAAAACCCGGCTGTGTGCCGAACGGCAGGGCAAAGTATCGATGTCGGCCGGAATGAAGCAAATGAGTCTCTTCCTTTATCCGCACGAATCAATCCGTACGCCCAGTGTGAGTCTGATGTTTTGGCAGGGCAATGATCGCATGGTGGGGCATAATAAATTTCGCCGTTTGGTATTGGCCCATAAGACACGTAAGGTAAACGGTCGGTTTGCGGAGTATCCTTTGTCCAGCGGTTTCAATTATCGTGACCCTGCACCGTGTACAGAGTATTCGTGTCTGACAGCCGATTATGCTATTGCCATGGTAAAGCGTTACATTCAATTTGGATTGAAACCGCAGGTATTTTGGCTAGATGCCGGTTGGAATACCGATGCAGGAGACTTTGAACATGGCAAAACATGGGCTAATACTGCTGGCAATTGGACTGTCGATACATTGCGGTTTCCTAACGGATTGAAGCCGATAGCTGACGAGATTCATAAACATGGTGCCAAATTCATGGTATGGTTCGAACCTGAAAGAGTGATCAGAGGAACGCAATGGGCCGTAGAACATCCCGAATGGATGCTGGATATTCCGGAGCATAACAAAGACACATATCTGATGTTCGATCTTGGTAATCCCGATGCATGCCGTTGGATGAGCCGCTATATCGGCGATATGATCCAGGAGAACGGTATAGACTACTATCGGCAAGACTTCAATATGCAGCCCAATGCGTATTGGGAAGCTAATGAAGAGCCAGGAAGAACAGGGATGAAAGAGATACGTCACATCGAAAATCTTTATCGTTTTTGGGACTATTTACTGCAGCGTTTTCCGCAGCTGTTGATTGACAATTGTGCCAGCGGCGGCAAACGGCTCGACTGGGAGACTATAGGACGTAGTGCTCCTTTGTGGCGCAGCGACTATTATCATTACGACGATCCCGACGGTTACCAGTGTCACACTTACGGCCTTAATTTCTTTTTGCCGCTACATGGTACGGGCAGTCTGCAAACCGATCCTTATTCGTTCCGCTCGAGCATGAGTACGGCGCTGATTTTTAATTGGAAGATTACTGATAAGGGAGCATCTATCGACGAGATGCGCCGTTGCCTGAAAGAGTATAACGAGGTAAGGCCGTATTATTATGAAGACTATTATCCGCTGACAGGTATCGAAGATCTTACGCGAAGCAATATTTGGCTGGCGTATCAGCTGCACCGTCCGTCGGATAACAGCGGCATCGTGGTAGGTTTCCGACGATCTGAGGCCAACGACAGTACCATTACTGTTCTGTTGAAAGGACTGCAACCCGATGCCCGGTACGTGATAACCGATTTGCAGACCCATCAGGTTTATCCCTATCATCATGCCGAACAGCAGGGCAGGCTAACGTTAACTGCACCGCAGCCCCGCAGTTCTATTTTATTGAAATACGAACTTGTTAATGACTCATCCTCAAAAAAATGAAAACAAAGATTATTTATGCATTGCTCGGGTGGCTGTTGATGCCGGCGCTATGTACGGCACAAAGCATAACCCGTATGACCGAGAAACCGGTCGATGTGGCTCAGTGGGTCCGTACGCACTTTGCTCGCGGTACGGTTCCGCCTTTCTCTTTCGAGTACGGAGGCAAACCTTCTGCGGGTTTTATTACTCAATGGAAGTATCAGGCTGCCGATCTTCCCTCGGCTGATCAGCGAGTTATCAAGCGTCTGTACACTTACTCGGATGCCCTTACCGGTTTGCAAGTGGTGTGTGATGTAACGGCGTTCCTCGATTACAAAACGGTAGAATGGGTGTTGCATTTCGGCAATACGGGGCAACAAAACACGCCAGAGATAGCCAATGTCAAGGTGTCCGACGTTACTTTCAGCTATGGCAAGGCGGGCAAATTCAGGCTGCATTATCCTGAAGGGAGCCACGCCTCGAAGACCGATTTCAGTCCGCAGCTCAAGGTGCTGCGACCGGGCGAGAGTTTTAACATGCGACCCGAGGGTGGCCGTTCGTCGCAAATGCTCATGCCGTTTTTCAACATCGAAATAGCCAACCGTCAAGGGGTGATGGCCGCTGTAGGATGGACGGGCACGTGGTATGCCAACTGGCGATGCGTCGACGCACGCACATTTGCACTTTCTACCGGTATCGAGCGGCTCAAGACCTATCTCTATCCACAAGAGAAGATACGCACCTCGAGTGTTTGCCTGCTCTTTTGGCAGGGCAACGATCGGATGATTGGCAACAATATGTTTCGCCGTTTCGTACTTGCCCACCACACTTGGAAGATCGACGGCAAGCCGACGGTCTATCCCGTGTCTACGAGTTTCAACTATGGCGATCCGGCGCCGTGCAACGAGTACACCTGTCTGACCGACGATTATGCCATTGCCATGGTCAGACGCTTCAAACAGTTCAAGCTCATACCCGAAGTGTTTTGGCTGGATGCGGGTTGGTACAAACATGCTGCCGACGTAGAGCATCATAAGAATTGGGCCAATACCGTTGGCAACTGGACGGTAGATTCTATCCGTTTTCCCGAGGGCTTGCGGCCCATTGCCGACGAGGTTCACCGCGTGGGCGCCAAATTCATGGTGTGGTTCGAGCCCGAACGCGTGATGAAAGGATCTGACTGGGCGGTGCAGCATCCGCAGTGGATGCTCGACGCTCGCGGTAAAGCGAGCCAGGAAGAATGGACGAAAGATGGCGAGCACGATTCGTTCCTCTTCAATCTCGGCGATCCGCAGGCTTGTGCATGGCTAAGCAAATACATCGGTGATTTTATCGAGCAGAACGGCATCGACTATTATCGGCAAGACTTCAACATCGAGCCCGAAGGCTTCTGGTACGCCAACGACGAGCCAGGCCGCCAGGGCATGTGCGAGATTCGCTACATCGAGGGGCTGTACAGTTTCTGGGAGTATCTGCTGAATCGCTTCCCGGGTCTCATCGTCGACAATTGTGCCAGCGGCGGCCGCCGGATAGACCTCGAAACCATATCGCGCAGTGCAGCGCTGTGGCGTACCGATTACAACTACGGCGAGCCCATCGGCTATCAGTGCCACACGTACGGTCTGCACCAGTACCTGCCTTTGCACGGAACGGGAACGGCCAAAGAAGACAAGTTTACTTTCCGTTCGAGCCTCGGCACGTCGGTTATCTACAACTGGAAGATAACGCAGGCCGGCTTTGATATTTACGAGATGCGCGACAGGCAGGCCGAATTCAAAGAGGTACGTCCCTACTTTTACGAAGATTTCTATCCGCTCAGCGGAGGCGAGGGCGTTGACCTGACGACGGAAGACCGATGGTTGGCCTATCAGCTTTACCGTCCGTCGGACAACAGCGGATACGTGGTGGCGTTCAGAAGAAAAGACAATACAGAGCCGAACTATACGGTGAAGTTGTGCGGGCTGAATGCACAGAAGACGTACACACTGACTGATAAAGATACCGGCAACGTGGAGAAGAAGACCGGAAAGCAACTGATGGAAGGGCTGAAACTGACTTTAAACGCTCCACAAAGCAGTTTGCTGATTAAAATTCAGGCCGAGTAATCCGTTTCTGGGCATCCCGATGACCGGAAATCGACGAAAACAGCGTTTTGGGGTATCCCGATGACCGGGAAACGGCGAAAACAGCGTTTTGGGGCAATTCCGATGACCGGGAAACGGCGAAAACAGCGTTTTGGGGCAATTCCGATGACCGGGAAACGGCGAAAACAGCGTTTTGGGCAATTCCGATG
>CAUQAO010000143.1:0-5027 GCA_963515815.1 uncultured Prevotella sp. | reverse complement strand
CTACTACGACAACGTACTGCGCGACGCCATGCGACGTTGCATTCTCGATGAAGGAAAACGGCTCGACGGCCGAAAAACCGACGAGATTCGCCCCATCTGGTGCGAAGTAAGTCCGCTGCCCATGCCGCATGGAAGCGCACTATTCACACGCGGCGAAACACAGTCGCTCTCCACATGTACCTTAGGAACCAAGTTAGATGAGAAGATGGTCGACGACGTACTCGACAAGAGCTACCAGCGATTCCTCCTCCACTACAATTTCCCCCCGTTCTGTACCGGCGAAGCAAAGGCGCAGCGCGGCGTAGGACGGCGCGAAATCGGGCACGGACACCTGGCATGGCGCGGACTGAAAGGCCAACTCCCCACCGACTTCCCCTATACCATCCGGCTGGTGAGCCAGATTCTCGAAAGCAACGGATCGTCGTCTATGGCAACCGTATGCGCCGGAACACTGGCACTGCTCGACGCCGGCGTACCGATGAAAAAGCCTGTCAGCGGCATTGCCATGGGACTGATTAAAAACCCCGGCGAAGACAAATACGCCGTACTGAGCGACATCCTCGGCGATGAAGATCACTTGGGCGACATGGACTTCAAAACAACCGGAACCATCGACGGCATCACGGCCACCCAAATGGACATCAAGTGCGACGGGCTCAGTTTCGAGATCTTAGAGAAGGCACTCTTGCAAGCCAAAGCCGGCCGCGAGCACATTCTCGGAAAAATTACCGAAACCATTGCCGAACCGCGCGCAGAACTCAAGCCGCAGGTACCGCGCATCGAAGCATTCGAAATACCGAAAGAGTTTATCGGAGCCATTATCGGACCGGGTGGAAAAATCATCCAGCAGATGCAAGAAGACACTGGTACAACCATCACCATCGACGAAGTTGACGGCGTAGGGAAAATACAGGTGAGCGCACCGAATAAAGAAGCCATCACCGCAGCCATCGGCAAGATCAGAGCCATCGTAGCCGTACCCGAAGTGGGCGAGGTGTACGAAGGAACCGTGCGATCTGTCATGCCATACGGATGCTTTGTCGAGATTCTGCCCGGAAAAGACGGATTGCTGCACATCTCGGAAATCGACTGGAAGCGCTTAGAAACCGTCGAAGCTGCAGGCATCAAAGAGGGCGACAAGCTGCAGGTAAAACTCCTCGAAATAGATCCGAAAACGGGTAAATACAAGCTCTCACGGCGCGTGCTGATGCCCAAACCCGAAGGATATGTAGAGCGCGAACGGCGACCGAGACGCGAAGAGCGCGGCGCACGGCGCGACGACCGCCACCAACACCGCTCAGAGCACAACGACAATGCCGGTACCGAGAACCACGAGCCGAAAGACGCCAGCAACGATCTCGATACCAACAACGATTTTTAAACTACCTCAGGCCTGCACTGCAAGCAGGAGCTCAAAAAAAAAACGTCCCGGCCGTTTCGCACGAAACAGTCGGGGCTTTTTCTTGTACTCCATTTTTCTTAAAAACAGTACAGAGCACGATTCGACAGCATCATTTCGGTAGCAAAACGGCTGCTCCCAACCGGAAACGGTGGGCGTTTTGGTCGTTTTCAACGATTTTTTGCGGAAACGATCACCGAAAAAGGCTGCCGACGGCGTTTTCCGTAAAAAACGGTCACCGTTTTTGGTCGGCGGCGTTGTTTTCCGCTAAAAACGATGACCGTTTTTGCTTCCCGACGGCAATTTGAGCAAAAACGGCAAACGGGAAAGCCTCCCATCGCTGATTTCGGCCCGAAACGGTCAACGGGTTGCGTTTTTACTTCAAAAGTTTCTCTGAAAGTTTTTCCAACATGTCGGTCGTCATAGTTTCAAGGTCGTAAACGGGGTGCCACTGCCATTCGTTGCGCGCGCAACTGTCGTCCATCCTATCGGGCCAGCTCTCGGCAATGCTTTGTTTCAACGGATCGACGCGATACACCATCTCGAAATCGGGTCGATGGCGCTTGATGGCAGCATAGATGGTTTCGGGGCCGAAGCTCATAGATGCGATGTTGAATCCGTTGCGATGCACCAGTCGATCGGGGTCGGCCTCCATCAGCATCATCGTCGCTTTCAGTGCGTCGGGCATGTAAATCATATCCATCTTCGTGCCGGCCTGAATGGGGCATACGAACTGCTGGCCGCGCACCGCACTGTAGTAAATGTCGACGGCATAGTCGGTGGTGCCGCCGCCGGGGGGCGTGACATAAGAGATAACGCCGGGGAATCTTACCGAGCGGGTATCTACGCCGTACTTCAGGTAATAATAATCGCTGAGCAGCTCGGTGGTTACTTTCGAAATGCCGTAGATGGTTCGCGGCCGCTGAATGGTGTCCTGGGGCGTGAGCCAGCGGGGCGTATCGGGACCGAAAGAGCCGATAGAGCTAGGCGTAAATACAGCGCATCGGCACTCGCGTGCCACCTCTAAAATGTTCCACAAACCGTCGATTCCGATGCGCCACGCCAAGCGCGGTTTCGATTCGGCCACCACCGAGAGCAGCGCTGCGAGGTTATAAATGGTGTCGATGCCGTACGTCTTTACCGCATCGGCAATGGCTTGCGGATCGGTTACATCGGCCACGGCCGACGGCCCCGCGTCTTTCAGCTCGCCCGTGGGTTCGGCTCCGCGTATATAGCCTGCCACGACGTGATCGTTACCATAATTCTTTCGCAATTCTCTTGTCAGTTCCGAACCAATCTGTCCGGTCGAACCGATTACCAGGATGTTCTTCATCTTGCTTGTAAAACTTAGCTCTTAGTTTTTAATATGCTGCAAAATAACAATATTTTTTCCACATACTTTTAAGTTTGCCTCACAAAATGGAAACCCGTACGGACACCTCGGAAAAAACAAGGCGAAACCGATTGCCGTCTCGGAAATAATAACTTACTTTGTAACAAGAATCAATTAAAATCTAATCGGAATGTACGGTAAAATGAAAGAACATCTTAGTCGGAGCCTCTCCGCACTAAGAGAAGCAGGTCTCTACAAAGAGGAACGCATCATCGAAAGCCCCCAAGACGCTGCCATTGAAGTAAAAGGAAACGAAGTGCTGAACTTCTGTGCAAACAACTATCTCGGACTGTCGAACCATCCGCGGCTCATAGCAGGCGCCAAGCAGATGATGGACCGCCGCGGCTTCGGTATGTCGTCGGTGCGCTTCATCTGCGGCACGCAGGATATACACAAAGAACTCGAAGCGGCAATCGCCGATTATTTCCGCACGGAAGACACCATTCTGTACGCGGCCTGTTTCGATGCCAACGGCGGCCTGTTCGGCGCATTTCTGGGCGAAGAAGATGCCATCATCTCCGACGCGCTCAACCATGCTTCGATTATCGACGGCGTGCGACTGTGCAAAGCCAAACGCTATCGCTACGCCAACGCCGACATGGCCGAACTGGAACGCTGTCTGCAAGAAGCCCAGGCGCAACGATTCCGCATTATTTGCACCGACGGCGTGTTCTCGATGGACGGCAACGTGGCACCGCTCGACAAGATATGCGACCTTGCCGAACAATACGACGCATTGGTCATGGTCGACGAAAGCCACTCGGCCGGCGTGGTCGGAGCCACCGGTCACGGCGTCAGCGAACTGACCCACACCTACGGCCGCGTAGACATCTACACCGGCACGCTGGGCAAAGCCTTCGGCGGCGCGCTTGGCGGATTCACCACCGGCCGAAAAGAAATTATCGAAATGCTGCGACAGAGCAGCCGCCCTTACCTCTTCTCCAACTCGCTGGCTCCCGCTATCATCGGCGCCAGTCTCGAAGTGTTCAGTATGCTGAAAGAAAACAATGCGCTACACGACCAGCTGGTCGAAAACGTAACCTACTTCAAAGAGAAGATGCTGGCGGCCGGATTCGATATCAAACCCACCCAAAGCGCCATCTGCGCCGTAATGCTTTACGACGCCCCGCTGTCACAAACATACGCCGCCAAGCTGCTCGACGAAGGCATCTACGTGACCGGATTCTATTACCCCGTCGTGCCGAAAGGCGAAGCCCGCATCCGCGTTCAGCTCTCTGCCGCCCACACGCGCGATCAACTGGATCGGTGCATCGCCGCATTCGTGAAAATAGGCAAAGAACTGGGCGTGTTGAAATAATCGGTTTCCAGCTTTTTCGGTCAAAGAAACAGGGCGACTGCCTCAGTATTGCAGTCGCCCTATTGCATATATATAAAAAGGTGTCGCCAGACACTCTGGCGAGACAAAAATCACAAAAAAAGCCCCGCCAGACACTCTGGCGAGGTAAAAATCGCAAAAAATGTTCCGCCAGACACTCTGGCGAGGCAAAAATCACAAAAAATGCGCCGCCAGACACTCTGTTTTAACATAAAAGCACATTTATCCGCCGGCAGACATTCTGCAGAGACAAAAAAGTGCCTGAGGTTGCCGCCAGACACTCTGGCGGGATAAAAATCACGAAAAATGCCCCGCCAGACACTCTGGCGAGACAAAAAGACGTTTAGCAAGCACACGCTCTTAACTCAACAACGGTATGATACACAACAACACGTTATCGCTAAAAGAAATATCCTGGGCCCGAATCATCGCTACCATTCTGATTGTAGGCGGCCACAGTTTTTCGTTTTATACAGGCGGCTGGGCCATCTCTTCGGCCTGCCCGATACCGGTTTATGGATGGTTCAGCACCTTTTTCACCGCCATCGGGCTGGCCGTTTTCACCTACATCTCGGGCTATCTGTACGCCTGGCTTTATTTTTATCAAGGCAAGTATACCGACAGAAGGGCTTTCGTGGCACAGAAAATACGCCGCATACTGGTTCCGTTCTTTATCTGGGCCGTTCTGCAGGCACTGCTCCTGCCCCAATACTATCCGCTGAGCGGTATTGTAGACGGTGCGGGCCACCTGTGGTTCTTGCCCATGCTGTTTCTCGTCTTTATCGTTGCCGACCTGCTGAGGCCCCTGTGGTCGAAGGCCTCTATCGGCGGTTGGCTAACGATCATTGCGAGCGCCGTCGTTCTTTTTATGCTGACACGCTACCTGCGCAGTCTGCATA
>CAUQAO010000142.1:0-5261 GCA_963515815.1 uncultured Prevotella sp. | reverse complement strand
GTGCTACGCCCCGCTTTTTTTGTCGGCCGACCGATTCCCGGGGAAAATCATACCGATTTAAGCAAAATCTTATGATTATGGTTCAATAATCATAAGATTTAAGATAAAATTCAACGATTATGGTTCAATAATCGTAAGATTTAAAATGAAACTCAATGATTATGGTTCAATAATCATAAGATTCAAAATATAATTCAATGATTATGGATCAATAATCGTAATATTTAAAATATAATTCAATGATTATGTCTCAATAATCGTAATATTTAAAATATAATTCAACGATTATGGTTCAATAATCGTAAGATTTAAAATTAAATTCAATGATTATGATTCAATAATCGTAAGATTTAAAATGAAATCTTATGATCAACGGCAGTAAATCATTTGATTTCCGCTTGCTGAGGTAATAAAAGAAAGTTTTTGGGGCAGAAGAGAGCAGGTTCGCCGAAAAACGGGGGGCGACGAACGCACAGCCGGCTCTGAGACCCGACGCAACATGTTTTCGGTCGGCCGACAGTGCCGGCGGCTTGTCGACGGCCAGCGAAAGGCTCGGAAGAGGAAAAGGAGATGGAAAAGTGGCGGAGAGGAGAAGGTAGAGATGGGCGTGGGCAGAAAAAGGATGGAGAGAGGCGCGAGAAGGAAGCGGCGCAAAGGGTGAGAGTAGGTGTAGGTGTGAGTGTGAGAGAGAGGAGAAAAAAAAATCTCCCCGCTGCGAGGGTCGGTGGACCGTGCAGCGGGGAGATGATAGATGGCGGTTATCGCGAAGATCCGGCTACGGCAGGATCACCTTTCGGGTGCTTCCGTCCGAATAGCGGATGATGTTGATGCCGCGCTGCGGCTTGTTCAGTTTCTGTCCGTCGATGGTGTAGATGCCCTGCACAGTTTTTGCGGTCGGTTCGGTTAGGTCGGCGATGCCGGTCGCGGTGCTCTTCTTCAGGGTTACATCGCGGTGGATATCGTCGGTGGCGAAGGCTATGTCGATAGATTCGCTTTCGAACCCTTCGGCCTTGTAGCTGGCTTTGTACGGCAGGTCGGTCTGTATCACGGCCACGTCGTATGCGCCATCGGCGTCGGTCGTAGCGCTATATTCTATGTTGCCGCTGACGAGCGTTACCTTGGCGCCCGCGATGGGCTGTCCGCTCTGGCGGTCGGTCACCTTACCGGCGAGGTGCTTCGAAACAACGATCGAGAGGTAAGCTACGGGCATGTAGTTTTTGCTCCATCTTTCGGTCGATACGTTGTTGTCGCTGCGGCGTGTGTAGCAGTTTTTATCGCAGGTCTTGTCGGTGATGAAGTTCACGGAATGGAACGATTCTGTGTCGAAGGCAACGACCATGCGGATGTTGCTGCCGCTGTAGATGAAGTTGCGGGCGAGGTCGATGACCAGCTTGTCGACGGGGTCGTTGTAGGTTCCGCCGCCGCTCAGCTCAATTGTTTGTTCTGATACTTTCTCCATCTCGGTGGTGTCGCGCTGTACGAATCCGTTGTCGAACGTGTCGTCTGTATTCTCCATGTACACGCGCAGGTTGCCGTGGATGGTTGCGCCGCTGCTGAGGCCTTTGAAGACGATGGAGCTGATGGGCGCTCCCTGCTTCAGGTCTAACTGCTGGGCAGTGTAGATGATCTGTGCCTCGCTGTGCTTGTAGTACGATGCTACGGGCGCCTGGGCCGTGGAGTTGGGGGTTCCGACAACCTTTTGCTCGGTGGCTTTCTCTTCGGCTACAACCACTTGAACGGTGTCGGTGCTGACGCGGCTGTCGCCCGACTGCAACAGGATGTAGCTCGGGGTGGTGCCGGCCTTGTGCGGGTAGTAGCTGATGGCGAGGTCGAGGGTCTGTCCCGACTGGATGGTTACCGCGGGTGCCTTGGCTACCGAGTCGGTGCCGGCATAGAGCACGGCTGTGTAGTCGGTGGGAGTTACCGCAGCGGCGAGCGGGTTGTACAGTGTGATGCGGGCCTGGTACTCGTGATTCGTCACGGCCCGTGCCGGTAGCTCTGCCTTTTCGATGTAGAGGGCTTTCGCGGGCCTCAGCACAATGTTACGCACCGTGTCGGCGGTGAAGGTGATGTGCTCTTGATAGGGCGTGTAGCCCACTTTGCGAATGCGCAGGTCGTAGGCGCGCTCGTCCTGGTACACGTCGAAGGTGTAGTGGCCGGCAGCGTCGGTCGTGGCGCCGTAGCGCACGTTATCCGATACGGCCTCTATGCGGATGTCTTTCAGGGCAGCGCCGTTGCCGTCGGTTATTTTTCCGCTCACGTTTTTGGGCTGCGCCTGCACTCTGAAGTAAACCACCGGTGTAGATACGGTCTCGTACTTGCCGAGTGTTCCGTCGCTCTTGCGGTGGATGCTTTGCGAAGACGGGATGCTACCGTCGAACTCGAAGCGCGAGGTAACGTACTCGTTCGAGTTGGCGAGCACATGTATGCGCAGGTTCTTGCCGGTGTATTCGAACGGCTGCTGCAGGTCTACGGCCAGGATGTCGGCCGGTTCGGTGGCGCTGCCGCCTTGCTTCACCTCGTAAACGCCGTCGTACACAGCCGTCATTTGTTCGGGGGCTGTGGCAGCGATCGGGTTGGCGTAGCCGGTGTCGTCGGTGTTCTGCAGCCAGATCTTGAGGTTGGTCTTGAGATCTTTGGTGGCCGATCCTCGGTAGATGAGCTTGAGAATCTTCGTGCCGGCCGGTATGCCCAACTGTGCGGGCGTGTAGATACTTTCGCTCTCGCTGTTCTTGTAGTAGAGATTCAGCGGAGCGTTCTGTCCCTGCGTGCTGGTGGGCGTGCCGACCTGCTTCAACTTGGATGCCTTTTCGGCCGAGACAATCAGCTGAACGGTGTCGGTGGCTACGTTGAAGTCGGTACCTTCGAACTTGATCACAGCCTCGAATGTTCCGGCTGCATACGGTGTTGTCTTGAAAACGAACGTCGCCTTCTCGCCCTGTGCAAGGTCTTGCCCGGGCAGTTCTTCGACCACTTCGCCGCCGAGGTACAGCTTGGCTTTGTAGTTGTTGCCCGACTCGCTCTGTTCCGAAAGGTTGTTCAGCGTTGCAGTTGCTTGCATTTCGTTGTTCACGGTTGCGGCCGTCGGGAGGATAGCTTCTGAAACGGCAACATCGTGCGTTACGGGTACAACGGCATAGCCCAGAATGTTGTCGATGCGAGCATACCCCGACTCGAAGGCTACGTACCAGCGGCCGGCCGGGATGTTGTCGACAGTAAAGTCGGTGAACACGTACTGTGCGTTCTGCATGTATCCGCCGAGCGATTTATCCGACAGACGGTCGGCCTCGTTGGTGGTCGTGGTATTGAGCGAGCGCACCTTGGTCCAGTGTCGGCGATCGGCCGAATAATATACATTGACGAACGACTGGTCGTAATGGCGTGCGGCCGCAAAGACGAGCTTGTCGCCGGCCCGTACCTCGAGCAGCGGCGAAACGAGTTTCACCGAGTCGACCCGTTCGGCCTCGGCGCAATAGTTATTGGCCGTGATGTTGAGCCGCTTGGTGTAATCGGACACAATCCAGTTGGTGTTCTTCTCGATCAGGAACGATGCCGGCATCTTGCCCTCTTCGAAGTCGACGTACCACTTGCCGGCGGGCACCAGACTACCTTCCAGCTTAAGCCGAACAATCGTATCGGTGGCATGGATGGTCAGCTCGCCCTTCTTCTCTTCCGAGCCGCTGTTCAGCATAGTTACGCTGAGCGGTTTGGTTTCGTGCGCTCCGACGGTCAGCGGCAGTTCGGTATCTACTCTGAATCCTTCGGAAGCGGTTACCTGCGAGATGATCAGCGGCGCCGCCCCGTCGTTCATCACGGTCAGCGATTTGGTCACGTCTTTGTTCGTCAGTCCGAAGCGAACGGTGTCGCCGTCGGCATAGCGCAGCGCCGAGTTGGTACCGTCGCGCAGTCCGAAAATCGTTTCGTAGAGCACCGGGTCTACCCACGATCCCTCTTTCTTTTTTCCGCTGATGCCCTCGTACACGTCGTAGCGCGTGCGGTCGGGATATTTGGTAGCGTCTACGCTCAGCGTCAGCTTGTACACCTGCGAGGTGGCTCCCACCGCCAGCGGTTCGTCGATGGCAAGGGTAAACAGCGTATCTACGGGCAGCTTCTTCCTGAAGGCCGTGTCGGTTATCACGTAAAGTTTGTAACCCGCATCGCCCACCTGTATATCTTCGTCGCCGGTATTGATAACCGACACGTCGAATTCCAGCGGAAAACGATTCGTTGCGTCGGCATCGACTACGGTCAAGTTATGCGGTCGGAACGAGGCGAACGAAAGCGTTTTCCGCAGTTCGATGTTCACTTGATCGGCATGGAAATCGTCGATATAAACGTTTTCGCCACGGATGCCGAACCGTTCGTTATTCAGGTCGGCAATTTCGACTACGACATATTCGTCCGTTTTCAGCGTCTGAGCCTCGACATCGATTTCTTCGCCGCGCCGGTACTCGCCGCCTACCAGTTTAACCCGATAAAACTCGATCGTTCCGTTGCGCTTGGCCGCCCTTACCTTGACGGTTGCCTTGCCCGTAACAGCCGGCGTAACCAACAGGTCGTGCAGTTCCTGCGAATCGCCCCACGAGTCTCTGAACACCTGCGAGCCGATTTTCATACAGCCCGAGGCGTCGACGCCTTCGCCGCGCGTCCAGGCATATTCTACGTACCTGTTGTTGTCGGATTTGTCGACCACATGCGCCCACCCCTTGGCCAGTTTAAACTCGTGCATAACGGTGCTTACCGAGTCGTCGAGGTGAACATCGTACGGACTTTGAACCTGTGCAGAGACAGGCGCGGCCCATGTCAACGCCAGCAGCGATAACATAAATGTAAATTTTCTCATACGCAATTGTTTTTTTTTAGATTTATAAGATGATTCATGTTTATTTTCTCGAAAAACGGGGCGATATCCAAAGGTTTATCATCAAAATTGTTTGCAAATATAGATGTTTTCGACCGGAAATCTGTTAGATTGTTATAAAAAGTTATCAGAAACCGAAGAAATGTTCGTGCCACCCCGTTGCACGCAACTGTACGATGTGCGCGGGGCGTGCAACCTGATTGCAAAGGGGTAGCAGAACGAGAAAATGGCATTCAACTAGGTTGCAAAGGGGTAGCAGAACGAGAAAGTGGCATTCAACCTGGTTGCAAGGGCCTCGCAGATGATGAAAGTGCCGTGCAACCTGGTTGCACGGGCCAGCCGATAAAGAAAGTGCTGTGCAACCTGGTTGTACGGGCCAGCCGATGAAGAAAGTGCTGTG
>CAUQAO010000141.1:0-5349 GCA_963515815.1 uncultured Prevotella sp. | reverse complement strand
CTTCATGCCCCTTCGGCCGGATACACTTGTCGATGCACCAAAGTGCCATTTTGTTATGCCCCAGATTCATTCCCGCCAGCATCATTCTGCCCCAGAAATCGGCTTGCGGTTTCCGGCAATTGCTGATGAATTTCTTGAATAGTCCCATACGCTTCTTTTTATATCGACGCAAAGGTATCGCATCTCCTCGCGAGGCACAATCGCCAGAAATAATGATTTTGCAAGGGGGCCACGGGCAGCTTTATCGCTGTGCCTGCAATCCCAACGTTAGCAAACCCTATTTTGGAGACAAGGATGAATCCCCGAAAACGTACGGAATAAAAAAAAATCGGATATCATCCCGACATCCGATTCCTAAAAAACAAACTACTTAAAAACTAATCTACTAAAACAAATCAAAAATATCTTTCAAATCGTATAAATACTATAGTTTGGTAGCAAAGATACCTACTTTTCTATCAAATTCAAAATTATTCGGCGTATTTTTTTTGATTTTAACATAAAAGCACAAAAAAGAGGATGAATTATAAACATTCATCCTCTTTGCATATAAGTTTTTGATGTTTTTATCTTACATCATACCGCCCATTCCGGGAGCTGGGGGCATAGCTGCCGATTTTTCTTCGGGTTTATCAACGATCAGACACTCTGTCGTGAGGAACATGCCGGCAATAGATGCCGCATTCTCCAAAGCCACGCGAGCTACCTTGGCCGGATCGATAACGCCGGCTTTGCGCATATCTTCGTAAGCGTCGGTACGAGCGTTGTAGCCGAAATCGCCTTTTCCTTCGCGAACTTTGTCGACAACTACGGCACCCTCGCCTCCTGCGTTTTCTACTATCTGGCGCAACGGTTCCTCAATGGCGCGCTCAACGATATTGATACCGGTCTGTTCGTCGGCATTGACGCCTTTGAGGCTCTGCAAAGCTTCCAGAGCACGGATATAAGTGGTACCGCCGCCTGCTACAACACCTTCTTCTATTGCTGCACGAGTGGCGCAAAGCGCATCGTCTACGCGGTCTTTTTTCTCTTTCATCTCGACCTCGCTGTTGGCTCCTACGTAGAGTACGGCAACGCCGCCTGAGAGCTTTGCCAAACGCTCTTGCAGTTTTTCCTTATCGTACGAACTGGTGGTATTCTCGATCTCGTTTTTAATTTGAGCGATACGAGCCTGAATATTCTCACTTTGTCCGCCACCGTTTACAATAGTGGTATAATCTTTTGTTACGGTTACCTTCTCGGCAGAGCCCAACATCTCGAGCGTAGCCTGTTCGAGCTTCAAACCTTTTTCTTCGCTGATCACTACGCCGCCCGTCAAGATGGCAATATCTTCTAACATTGCCTTGCGACGATCGCCGAATCCGGGAGCCTTCACGGCACAGATTTTCAAACCGGCGCGCAGACGGTTTACAACCAATGTGGTCAGTGCCTCAGAATCTACATCCTCGGCTATCACGAGCAACGGCCGACCGCTTTCTGCTGCGGGCTGCAAAATGGGCAGGAAGTCTTTAATGTTGGAAATCTTTTTGTCGTAGATCAGGATGTACGGATTCTCCATAACGCTTTCCATCTTGTCGGTATCGGTTACGAAGTAGCTCGATAGATATCCGCGGTCGAACTGCATACCCTCTACCACGCCGATATTGGTGTCGCGGCTCTTGCTCTCTTCTATCGTGATAACGCCGTTTTTGCTTACCTTACGCATGGCGTCGGCCAAGAGTTTACCGATCTCGGGATCGTTGTTGGCCGAAACGGTAGCCACTTGCTCTATCTTTTCGTAATTGTCGCCTACCTGTTCGGCGTTTTTCTTGATATACTCTACAACAGCATCTACCGCTTTGTCGATACCGCGTTTCAGATCCATGGGATTTGCTCCAGCGGTAACATTCTTCAAGCCTTCGGCAACAATGGCCTGTGTCAGAATCGTGGCCGTTGTGGTACCGTCACCCGCATCGTCGCCGGTTTTCGAAGCAACGCTTTTAACCAGCTGGGCACCGGTATTCTCGAACGCGTTTTCCAATTCAATCTCCTTTGCCACGGTAACTCCGTCTTTCGTGATCTGCGGAGCGCCGAATTTCTTTTCGATCACTACGTTTCTTCCTTTCGGACCCAATGTTATTTTTACCGCGTTAGCCAATTTGTCTACGCCCTGTTTCAGCAAGTCTCTTGCCTCTGTATCGAATTTAATATCTTTAGCCATAATCTTATCTTGTATGATTTGTTGTTATAAAAAATATTCTACTTCATTACTGCCAGCACATCGCTCTGACGCATGATCAGATACGTTTCGCCGTTGAGTTCCAGTTCCGTTCCGCTGTATTTTCCGTACAGCACCTCGTCGCCTTCTTTCAAGATCATCTCTTCGTCTTTCGTTCCATTTCCTACGGCAACGATCTTGCCATGCAACGGTTTCTCTTTGGCTGTGTCGGGAATAATAATTCCGCCTACTTTCTCTTCTGCAGGTGCCGGAAGTACAAGCACTCTGTCTGCTAATGGTTTTACATTCATTTTAAATATGTTTTTTGAGTTATTCAATATTTCTTTCTTTATCGTTCGAAAAAATCTGCATCGCATAACGTATGCGAACCGTCGAAGATACACCCTGATTCTGCGAAAAGCATGCCAACCGATCTGTCATGTCACATTTGGCAGTTACGCGCATGACACATCTGTCAGTTTCAGCAAAGTTCTCTCAGGCGATTCCTATTCCGTGCCATTTGGCCGCTCGTTCTATACCTTTTATTATAGATAGCAGCGCGGGCGATGACCAACTGCCCCGAAAAAGACTGAGGGGCACCCTCCGTTCGCCATCTTTTCTATACCTTTGCAGTTGTTTCAGAATCATATAACGTAACCTCGTATGCAAAACGAACAACAGAACACGCTCGATCTTCAATACTCTGCCTGTCAGGCCGAAGACATTCACCAGGACCTGAAAGCTAAGACTATATTTCTGGCCGAATATGCTTCGACATTAGAGGCCGTAGGCGTACAGACTTCCAGAATCCATTACAACACGATCCGGATAGCCAAATCTTTCGGCTATTGGTGCAACCTGATGGTATTGCCGAAAACCCTGAGCGTAACCCTGCACGATGCGAATCGCGAACACTCGTACACTTACATCAAGAAAACGCCGGCTATGGCATTGAACTTCAAGATCAACATGGAGCTGTCGCACCTGTCATGGAGATCGTACGACGAGCACCTGTCGTTAGATAAGTTGAAAAGCGCCTTCGACAAGATTGTAAACACCCCGCGCGAGAATCCCTGGCTGGTGCTCGTCCTCGTCAGCTTCGCCAACATGTGCTTCTGTCGTCTTTTCGAGGGCAATTACACCTCAATGGCCATTGTGTGGATAGCCACTTTTGTAGGATTCCTGCTCAAACAACAGCTGCTGAAACGCCATTGGAACGACTTGGCCGTCTTCACCCTCTGCGCCTTTGTCTCTACCATGATCGGTGCCACCGATTATCTGTACTTTCACGGCGGAACGGAAGATATGTCGCTCGGAACCTCGATGCTTTACCTGGTGCCCGGCGTTCCGATTATCAACGGTGTGATGGATATCATAGATAAGCACAGCCTGAACGGAATGGCCCGGCTCATCAACGCCCTGATGCTGATCATCTGTATTGCGTTAGGCCTGTCGTTCACCATCGTACTGTTCGGCGTCAATCCTTTCGTATTCACAAAAGTTACCCGTCCCGACGTACTGACAGCTGCCGTGTACGACGGACTTTTTGCCATGATCGCCGGACTCGGTTTCGCCATCATTTCTAATCCGCCGCGCAAAGCCCTGCTCATCACAGCTTGTTTGGCTTGCATCGGCCACGGTATCCGCTACTTTATGATGCATCATCCCGGTTTGATGTGCGATCAGGTCGTAGCATCTTCGTGCGCCGGCTTGGCCATCGGCTTGCTTTCGGTACCCGCCGCCATGAAGATTCACTATCCGGCCGAAGGATTCGCCTTTCCCGCTCTTCTGCCCATGGTGCCCGGCATGTTTGCCTACAAAGCGATAAGAGACCTGATCAATATTGTTCAGCAACCCGACGCGCTGATGGATTACGTTAGCCGTTTCTTCCAGAACGCCACGCTCACCACACTTGTCATGTTCGGTATGGTGGCCGGATGTGTCATTCCGATTTTTATTTTCCACAAGCAAACCTTCTCGGTTACCAGAAAGAGCCGATAAACGAAGCTTTTGCTTTGTGCTTCCGCAGAATTGCGTTATCTTTGTTGCTATAACAAAAATCGGGACGGATGATCGCCGAACGAATGCGAACTCACGTTTAAAACTTTATATTTATGATAGAATATATCACAGAAAACTGGTGGCTGTTTTGGATGATCACAGCCATGTTGTGCCTGATTATCGAATTGGGATCGGGCGATTTTTATGTTACTTGTTTTGCCATCGGCGCGCTCGGTGCCATGGTCGTTTCGCTATTCGACATTTCGCTGTGGCTGCAGATTGTAGTCTTTGCGGTTTGTTCGGTGCTGAGCATTCTGTTCATCCGTCCGCCACTGTTGCGCGCGCTTCATGCCAAGGGTGCCGACCGATTGAGCAATGCCGAAGCACTGATCAACAGAACCGGCATTGTAGAAGAGCGGATCGAACCCGGCAGCAGCGGTTATGTCAAGATAGACGGCGACGTATGGCGGGCCGTTTCGCACGACGAGCAGCCCATTGAACCGGGCGAGCGCGTACGGGTGGTATCGATGGAGAGTATTGTCGTGACCGTTGAGCGCTGCCACTGATTTTTATTTTCGAATTTATCAACCTCAAAACTTTATAGAATTATGTTTGTTACCTATGCTTTAGTGGCCATTGTGCTCTTGGCGCTGTTGTTCGTCAAGCGGTCAGTCGTGATTATTCCACAGTCCGAAACCAAGATTATCGAGCGTCTGGGCAAGTATTTCGCCACGCTCAATCCCGGCATCAACATCATCATTCCGTTTATCGATCGGCCCAAAACCATCGTGACGATGAATCGCGGTCGCTACCTGTACAGCACCACGATCGATCTGCGCGAACAGGTATACGATTTCGACAAGCAGAATGTGATTACGAAAGACAACATCCAGATGCAGATCAATGCGCTGTTGTACTTCCAGATCGTCGACCCGTTCAAGGCCGTTTACGAAATCAACAACCTGCCCAACGCCATCGAGAAACTTACCCAGACAACGCTGCGTAACATTATCGGCGAACTGGAACTGGACCAAACGCTGACCTCGCGCGACACGATCAACACCAAACTGCGGGCCGTTCTCGACGACGCCACCAACAAGTGGGGTATCAAGGTAAACCGCGTCGAGCTGCAAGACATCACACCGCCCGAA
>CAUQAO010000140.1:0-5397 GCA_963515815.1 uncultured Prevotella sp. | reverse complement strand
TAGCGCCTCGAAATATTTCGGGAAACCGCCTGTACATGCGCTCGGCAATCTGCCGATGCTGCTCGGCGCCCCGTTGGGTCAGCTCGCCGTCGCGTAGATGTGCCTCGGTTCTGACCAGAGCAACTGTCCGTAGCGTTTCGTTCCCCAACAGCGTAAGTTTTCCCAAACTGTCGGCCGTTTGCAGCGTTGCAAAGGGATGGTCGTAGGCACGTGCGCCGATGAGATAGCGCGAGCCGTGCCGCCCATAGTGACTGAGGTAAAAAGGAGCGTAACCCTTCGGCGCAGGTGTCAGCTGCTTTTGAAGCGGTCCGGGATAAGCAAAATAACCGTTGGCCGACAAATGCGGATTTTGCTTCATCTCGACTTTGGCCTGCTGGGCACTGGCTAAAGTTAAATGAGTAGCCAATAATAAAAAGAAAAAATACTTTTGCATGTGTAGATACTTTTTAGAATTATGCTCGCAAAAGTAAATGTTTTGCCGCAGAGAAACAAGCAAAAAAGATGGGTGGGTAGGAATTTCTTTTGTACTTTTGTGCGTAGAAAAGCAAAGCGAACGGTTCGCTTGGCACCAAATATTTTCATCGCACTATGTCACAAAGGCTGATACAAACTCAAGAACAAAAGCAATTGCAAGTACAAAGGCTGTCGCAGCAACAAATGTTGCAAGTACGGCTTCTGGAAATGCCGTTGACCGAACTTGAACAAAGTATCTATGCCGAACTCGACGATAATCCGGCTTTGGAGAAGGCTGAATACGAAGAGGGAGATGCCGAACGAACCGACTTGAACGATCACGACGAAGATGACTATGCCTCGCAGACCGAACGCGAAGAACGAGAAGACGCGCTCGACAAAGCACTCGAAAATATCGGCAGAGATGACGAAATGCCGAACACTTACTCGGATTATCACCCGCGCGATAATGCCGATTATGAAGAAATAGTGTACGGCGACACAGTTTCGTTCTACGATAAACTGAAAGAACAAATGAGCATGGAGGAACTGACCGACGAGCAACGCGACGTGATGGAATATCTGATCGGCTCGCTCGACGATGACGGCTATTTGCGAAAAGACTTCGGCACACTGAGCGACGAACTGGCCATTTACCACAACATCGACGTAACTCCCCATCAAATAGCTGAGGTTTTGACCCGCCTCCAGGGCTTCGACCCGGCAGGTATCGGTGCCAGAACCCTGCAAGAGTGCCTGCTGTTGCAAATAGACCGGCGCCCGAAAAGCAAACTGCGCGAAATGCTTCACCGCCTGATTACAGATCACTTTGAAGCATTTACTAAGAAGCATTGGGATAAAATTCAGACAAGTATGCAGCTCTCCGACCTCCAATTACGCACCATTCAAAACGAAATTCGCAAGCTCAATCCCAAGCCCGGGGCATCGCTGGGCGAAACACAGGGGCGAAACATCCAACAGATCACGCCCGACTTCATCATCGAAGTCGACGACGACAACAACATCAGTTTTACACTGAATCAACGAAACATCCCTGACCTTACCGTTTCATCAGCGTTTGCAGACATGGTCGACACTTACAAAACCAACCGAAAAAACATGAATCGGCAAGAAAAAGAAGCGCTGCTCTACGCAAAACAGAAAGTAGACAGGGCACAGGGCTTCATCGAAGCCATAAAACAGCGTCGACTCACACTGCAAACCACCATGAAAGCCATTATCGAATGGCAACGCCGATTTTTCCTCGACGGCGACGAGACCGAACTCAAACCGATGATATTAAAAGATATTGCCGACAAGACCGGACTGGATATTTCGACCATCTCGCGCGTCAGCAACGTGAAATATGCACAAACAAAGTGGGGCACGTTCCCGCTTAGGTTCTTTTTCAGCGACGGATATACAACCGATGAGGGCGAAGAATTGTCGACCCGAAAAATAAGGCTTACGTTGAAAGAACTGATCGACCACGAAGACAAGCGCAAACCTTTGAGCGATGAAGCACTGGCCAAAGAAATGAAAAAAAGGGGATTCCCCGTGGCACGCCGAACCATCGCGAAGTATCGCGAGCAGCTGAACATTCCCGTGGCACGGCTCAGACGGCAATAGCAACCATGCGAGATACAAAGAACGGATAACATTGTATGAAAAAAAAGAATATCATTCTTACTGCACGTGTGATGAGCATGATCTTCACACCCTTTTACCTGCCTGTATTAGGACTGGCCGCATTATTTAGCCTCAGTTATCTCAGCGGCCTTGTTCCCTGGCACTACAAGCTCACGGTGATCGTAACGGTTTACCTTTTTACGGTGCTACTGCCCACATTACTCATTCATTTATATCGAAAATACCAGGGCTGGACATTGATAGAACTTGGAATAAAAGAACGACGCATGGTACCGTACGTCATTTCCATCGTTTGCTACTTCATATGCTATTACCTGATGCATCTGTACCACATTCCGCATTTCATCAGCAGTATTCTTGTTTCGGCGCTCGCCATTCAGATTATTTGCGCCCTCATCAACGTTTGGTGGAAGATCTCGACCCATTCGGCAGCTATCGGCGGTGTTGCCGGCGCCCTGCTTTCGTTCTCAATCATCTTCCAGTTCAACCCGCTCTGGTGGCTCTGTCTGGTTCTACTACTGTCGGGCATGGTCGGTACCAGTCGAATGATTCTGCGCCAGCACACGCTTCCGCAAGTCACGATCGGCTTTTTCGTCGGGCTTGCATGCGCCTTTTACGCCATCTTGATGCTGTAAAGCGCGTTGCCGTGCGATCGGCGCCAAGCAAAATACTACGCAATATCCATCAAAAAAAAATAAATAAGCATGAAACCCATCATCAGTATCATCATGGGCAGTACGACGGACCTGCCAGTTATGGAAAAAGCCTGCCAGTTTTTAAACGAAATGCAAATTCCGTTCGAAGTCAACGCCCTTTCGGCCCATCGCACCCCGGCCGCCGTCGAATCTTTTGCTCGGAATGCCGCCGAAAGAGGAATCAAAGTTATTATTGCCGGTGCCGGAATGGCGGCAGCCCTGCCGGGTGTTATCGCTGCAAGCACCATAGTCCCGGTAATCGGCGTGCCCATCAAAGGCATGCTCGACGGGCTCGATGCCATGCTCAGCATTGTGCAAATGCCGCCCGGCATACCCGTTGCAACGGTAGGCGTAAACGCAGCGCTCAACGCGGCCATCCTGGCAGTCGAAATGCTGGCGATTGCAGACGCAACGATCGCCCGAAAGATGACCGAATACAAAGCCGGCCTGGGTGCGAAGATAGAGAAGGCCAACGCCGAATTGGCCGCCATTGGCGATTATCCGTACAAAACCAACTAAAACTTGGAACGACTGTGAATATCGATCTTTTCAACTATCACCGGCGCGCATCGTCGGTCATTCGTATCGGCGCCATCGACATGGGCGGCGATTGCCCTGTGCGCATCCAATCGATGACCACCACCGATACCAACGACACCGAGGCCTCTGCTCGGCAAGCCGAACGCATCATCCGTGCCGGCGGCGAACTCGTTCGACTCACAACGCAAGGCACAAAAGAGGCCCGGAACCTCGAACACATCAGCGCAGCACTGCGCAGCAAGGGGTACGACACGCCGTTGGTGGCCGACGTACATTTCAACGCCAACGTGGCCGACGTCGCTGCACGATACGCCGAAAAGGTGCGAATCAATCCGGGCAATTACGTCGATCCGGCCCGAAAATTCATCAAGCAGGAGTACACCGACGAGGAATACGCACACGAACTGCAGAAGATCGAAGAACGCCTGATTCCTTTTCTCGACATTTGCCGGAAAAACAACACCGCGATCCGCCTCGGCGTGAATCACGGTTCGCTCTCCGACCGCATTCGCAACCGTTACGGCGATACCCCCGAAGGCATCGTAGAGAGTTGCATGGAATTTCTGCGAATTTTCCGAAAGCACCACTTCACCAACGTCGTTATCTCCATCAAATCGTCTAACACCGTCGTCATGGTACGCTCCGTCCGACTGCTCGTCGAAACGATGGACCGCGAGCACATGAACTACCCACTCCACCTCGGCGTAACCGAAGCCGGCGAAGGCGAAGACGGCCGCATCAAGAGTGCCGTGGGCATCGGCGCCCTACTTTCCGACGGAATCGGCGATACGATACGCGTATCGCTCTCCGAAGATCCCGAATGCGAGATTCCCGTAGCCCGTTATCTGGCAGATTACATCGCGCGGCGGGCCGGTCACACGTTCATCCCTGCCCAACCCTGTGCAACGTTCAATTATCTGCATCCCGAGCGCCGGCACACCCAGGCCGTAGGCCCGATAGGCGGAACCAACCCGCCCGTGGTGATCAGCTCGGATCACGGCACCCAGGCCGACTACATTTACATCGGAGCAGGCACCCCCGAACCGCAGCAAGACCGAAAATACATTGTCGACTACACAGCCTACCGCGCCGCCCCACACACCTACCCCATTTTTCCGGCCGCCGCCATGCCGTTCGTCGGCAGCATCAAGGCCGACATCAAGTTTCTGGTTCTTCAATACGGAACGCCTGCCGACGAATACCTTGCCTGCCTCAAAACACACCCCGAAGTGGTGGTGGTCTGCACAAGCCGTCATCAGAACCATGTAGGGCACCAGCGCGCACTCGTGCACGAAATGATGTGCAACGGAATAACCAACCCCGTGGTCTTTGCACAGATGTATCGGCACGACAACAAAAGCAATTTTCAGCTCGAAGCCGCCGCCGACATGGGACCGCTGATGATCGACGGACTGACCGACGGCCTTTGGTTGATGAACGACGGGCCACTCTCCGACCGAGACATAGAAGAAACGGCATTCGGCATTTTGCAAGCGGCTCGGTTACGCATGAGCAAAACAGAGTACATCAGCTGCCCCGGTTGCGGTCGAACGCTTTACGACCTGCAACAAACCATCGCCCGCATCAAAGCCGCTACTTCCCAAATGAAGGGACTCAAAATAGGAATCATGGGATGTATCGTCAACGGACCGGGCGAGATGGCCGATGCCGACTATGGTTACGTAGGAGCCGGGCCGGGCCGCGTGTCGCTGTACCGCAAGCAGGTGTGCGTAGAGAAAAACATACCGGCCGAACAAGCGGTCGAACGCCTGCTGAAACTGATTAACAACGATCGGGGAATGTAGTTCGTTTCATGCCGACAGAATATTCTGTTCTCACTTCCCGAGGTCATTTTGCCCCGACAGAATATTCTGTTTCCATTTCCGGAGTTCATTTTGCCCCGACAGAATATTCTGTTTTCATTTCCGGAGTTCATTTTGTGCCGACAGAATATTCTGTTTCCATTTCCGGAGTTCATTTTGCCCCGACAGAATATTCTGTTTTCATTTCCGGAGTTCGTTTTGCCCGACAGAATATTCTGTTTCCATTTCCGGAGTTC
>CAUQAO010000139.1:0-5510 GCA_963515815.1 uncultured Prevotella sp. | reverse complement strand
CTTCTCGAAAGATTCGAGGAAAAAAGCCGGAGCGGCCAAATCTTCTCGAAAGATTTGAAGAAAAAAGCCGGAGCGGCCAAATCTTCTCGAAAGATTGGCGGAAAAAGCACGAGCGGTAGAAATCTTCTCGAAAGATTTATCGTATTTTTGTATATCATTACGTAAATAATAAACATGAAAAGACAAAACACTTATCTCTTACTCGTATGCTGGGCGCTGCTCAACGCCCTCTATTGCGGGGCGGCCGACCGGCAGCCGGGCTGTTTCCGGTTCGTACAGCTGACCGACGTTCATCTGAATCACGACAACCCGAACCCGACAGAAGATTTGCTGCGCTCGATCGCCCAGATCAACGCGACCGACAGCATCGATTTCGTGCTCGTGACGGGAGATCTCTCGGAAGAAGGCGACCGGCAAACGCTGACGAAAGTTAAAGAATGCCTCGACCTGCTGCGCTATCCGTACCACGTGGTGATGGGCAACCACGAAACCAAGTGGAGCGAATCGGGATGCACGGCATACGGCGAGATATTCGGCGGCGAACGCTTCGAATTCTTTCACCGCGGTTATCAGTTTCTGGGCTTCAACTCGGGGCCGCTCATGCGCATGGCCTACGGTCATGTCGGTCCGCAGGATATCAGCTGGCTACGCCGGCGCATCAAGAACACGCAGCAGCCGGTATTCATCGTGACCCATTATCCCATGCTCGACGGCGATGTGGACAACTGGTACGAGCTGACAGATGCACTCAAGCCGTACAACATTCGGCTGATGATCGGCGGGCATTATCACCAGAATAAATGCCTCGACTACGACGGGATTCCGGGCGTGCTGATGCGCAGCAACCTGCGCGATCAGGACGGCAAACCGGGCTATGGCGTTTACGAAGTGACGACCGACTCGATTCTGGTTTACCAGCAACGGGTGGACGAGCAGAAACAGCGGCTGTACGCCTTCGCCCTGCGGGGAGACTTGTTCGACCACACAAGCAAGGCCCGACACTATCCCGACTTCGCGGTCAACACCCAATACCGACAGGTGAAAGAGCAGTGGATCGTACAGTCGGGCACGGCCATCTACAGTTCGCCGGCCGTCGACGAACGGCGGCTCTACGTAGGCGACGATCAGGGCGCACTTACGGCCTATTCCATCGATAAAGGCAAACGCCTGTGGACCTTCAAGACACAAAAACGTATTGTCGGAACACCCGCCGTGGCGCGCGGCGTGGTAGTGTTCGGTTCGGCCGACAAAACAATCTACGGACTGGATGCGGCTACCGGAAAAATACGGTGGACCGTCAGCGCCGACGAACCCGTACTGGGTGCCGTGAGCATTGAAAACGGAAACGCCTATATCGGCGCCAGCGATCACCGATTCCGCGCCATCGACGTCGAAAGCGGCCACGTGAAATGGTGCTACGATGGCGTGAAAGGATATGTAGAAACCAAACCGCTGATCACGGCCCATCAGGTAATCTTCGGCGCTTGGGACAATACGCTCTACGCACTCGACAAACAAACCGGAAAAGAATGCTGGCGATGGACCGGCGGACTGACGCGCATGCACTTTTCGCCTGCAGCGGTATGGCCCGTGGCAGCCGACGGAAAAGTATTCATCACCGATCCGCAACGCGCCATGACGGCCATCGACCTGAAAACCGGCGCCACCGTTTGGCGAACATTCCGATCGATGGTGCGCGAAACCATCGGCCTGTCGGAAGACGGCACGCGGCTTTACAGCAAAACCATGCGCGACAGCGTAGTGTGCTACGCCGCAAACGGCAACGAGCCGCAAGAGCTATGGGCCTCGAACGTAGGCTTCGGCTACGAACACGGTCCGTCGATGCTGCCCGAGAAAGACGGCATCGTTTACGGAAGCACGAAAGAGGGGCTGATCTTCGCCCTGGAAGCAAAAACCGGAAAAGTAATCTGGAAACACAAGATAGGCAACTCGCTCATCAATACCGTCGTGCCGCTGAAAGGCAGGAGAGTGCTGGTTACGGCGTCGAGCGGCGAAGTGTGCTTGCTTAAATTTTAATTGCGTTGCGACATGAAAACAAACAAATTCCTGACCGCCTTTCTCCTTCCGATAGTCCTGTCGGTTGCGCTGCACATGCCAGCCAATGCCGCAAAACGCCCCATCGAAACCGGCATCGAAATGCTGAAGCGACAAAACTTCAAATGCCTCGAGGGCAAACGCGTGGGGCTGATCACCAATCCCACCGGCGTAGACCGTCGGCTGGTTTCGACCGTCGACATCCTGTACCATGCGCCCAATGTCGATCTCGTGGCACTCTTCGGACCCGAACATGGCGTCAGGGGCGACATCTATGCCGGCAACCGCGTAGAAAACGCCAAAGACCGGCGCACGGGCCTGCCCATCTACTCGCTGTACGGAAAAACCCGGAAGGCCACGCGCGAAATGCTGCAGGGCATCGACGTACTGGTGTACGATATACAAGACATCGGCTGCCGTTCGTTTACGTTCATCAGTTCGATGGGACTGGCCATGGAAGCGGCCGCCGAGAACGGAAAAGAATTCATCGTGCTCGATCGGCCCAATCCGATAGGCGGACTCAGGATAGAGGGCAACCTGACCGAAGACGACTGCATCTCGTTCGTCAGCCAGTTCAAGATACCCTACCTTTACGCGCTGACCTGCGGCGAGCTGGCAATGATGCTCAACGGCGAGCGCATGCTGGCGAAAGGCATACAGTGCCGTCTGCAGGTCATCAAGATGCGAGGATGGAAGCGTAAAATGACCTACGCCGACACGGGCCTGCAGTGGATCGCCTCGTCGCCGCACATACCGCAGGCCGCCACGGCCTTCTTCTACCCCGCCAGCGGCATTCTCGGCGAGTTGTATTATCTGTCCATCGGCGTGGGCTACACCATTCCGTTCCAGATGTTCGCTGCCGAATGGATCGACGCCGAACAACTGGCCGAAGCGATGAATGCCCGACGCATGCCTGGCCTGCTGTTTCGGCCCATGTACTGCCGGCCGTTCTACGGCGTCGGAGCCGGCAAACAGATGCAGGGCGTGCAGATTCATCTACTCGACCACCGAACGGCACCGCTCACCGACATCCAGTTCGCGCTGATCGAAGAGATGGCCCACCTCTATCCCGAGCACGACATCTTGACGCAGGCCGACAGCACCCGCTTCGGGATGTTCGACAAAGTATGCGGATCGAAACAGATACGCCGGCTGCTGACCGAACACCGCTGGACCGACGCCCGCAACTATTGGTACAAAGACGTCGACGCCTTTCGACGCCTCTCCCGCAAATACTATCTTTACAAATAAAAACCGTCATGACGATGAATACACCAAACACCGCAAGCAAACGCATACAGGCCATCGATATTCTCAGAGGAATCACGATTGCCGGAATGATACTGGTAAACAATCCGGGCAGCTGGAGCCATATTTTCGCCCCGCTCGAACATGCCCCCTGGAACGGCATGACGCCCACCGACCTGGTGTTTCCCTTCTTCATGTTCGTCATGGGCATGTGCATTTACCTTTCGCTGCTCAAGTTCGATTTCGGCTGCACCAGAACCACCGTCTATAAAATTCTACGCCGCACGGTGCTCATTTACCTCGTCGGACTGGCCATCGGTTGGTTCGCCCGCTTCTGTTTCCGGTGGGCTGATCCATTAGAAAATGTATCGCTGGCCCAACAGATATGGTACACCGTATGGTCGTTCGACAAGATGCGGCTCACCGGCGTCTTGGCCCGCCTGGCCGTCTGTTACGGAGCCACGGCCCTCATTGCCGTTACCGTGAATCACCGCCGCATACCTTATCTCATCGCGGGCCTGCTGGTCGTTTACACCATCGTCTTGTTCGCAGGCAACGGATTCGCGTACAACGAGACGAACATCCTGGCGATTGTAGACCGAGCCGTGCTGACCGATGCACACATGTATCACGACAACGGTATCGACCCCGAAGGCCTGCTCAGCACTCTGCCGGCACTGGCCCACACGATGCTGGGCCTGAGCGTAGGCCGCCTGCTGTTCGGCAAACGCGTCGGACCGCAGCCCACCGACCCCGCAACAGCCATCATCGCAGGCAAGGTAGTACCGCTTTTCGTGGTCGGCACCCTGCTGGCTTTCGGCGGATGGCTGCTCAGCTACGGCTGCCCCATCAACAAAAAGATATGGTCGCCCACCTACGTGCTCATGACCTGCGGCCTGGCCTCGGTGCTGCTGGCCCTGCTGATGTACGCCGTCGACGTGCGCGGCCGCGGCCGATGGTTCCGCCCGTTCGAAGTTTTCGGCGCCAACCCCCTCTTTCTTTTCGTGGTCAGCGACGTTCTTTCCATCCTCTTCTGCAGCATTCGGTTCACCGTCATGGGGCATACCGACACCCTGCTCGGCCTCAGCTACTGCCACGTGCTCTCGCCCGTGTTCGGACCGACAGGCGGATCGCTGGCCTACGCCCTGCTGTTTGTGCTGCTGAACTGGTGCATCGGCTACCAGCTTTACAAACGCCGAATATACATCAAGCTATAACCCCTCGCTTTCGAAAAATAAACACAAATGAGCTTTACGAAGATAACCGAACAGCCCTCGCTGTACAACGATTTAGAGCATCAGTCGGTCCGACAGCTGCTCGAAGACATCAACACCGAAGACCGCAAGGTAGCCCTGGCCGTCGAGAAAACCATTCCGCAGATCGAGCAACTGGTCAGCCAGATCGTACCGCGCATGCGGCAAGGCGGTCGAATCTTCTACGTCGGAGCCGGCACCAGCGGCCGACTGGGCGTACTCGATGCCTCGGAAATTCCGCCCACCTTCGGCATGCCCAAGACGCTGGTCATCGGACTGATTGCCGGAGGCGACACCGCCCTGCGCAACCCCGTAGAACACGCCGAAGACGATCCGCAGAAAGCCTGGGACGAACTGACCGACCACCACATCGGGCCCCGCGACACCGTCATCGGTATTGCCGCCTCGGGCACCACCCCGTACGTTATCGGCGCCCTGCGCGACGCCCGACGGCACGGCATACTGACGGCCTGCATCACCAGCAACCCCGGATCGCCGATGGCCGCCGAAGCCGACATACCCATCGAAATGATCGTCGGACCGGAATTCGTGACCGGCAGCTCGAGAATGAAATCGGGAACGGGACAAAAAATGATACTCAACATGATCAGCACCACCGTCATGATACAACTGGGGCGCGTAAAGGGCAACAGAATGGTGAACATGCAGCTCACCAACCAGAAACTGATCGACCGCGGCACCCGAATGCTCGTCGAACTGCTCGGCCTTGACTACGGCAAGGCCCGCACACTGCTGTTGCTGCACGGTTCGGTCGAAACCGTATTAGAAAACTGGCAAAAGTAAGCCGCACAGGCGAAAACCAACGGGGGAATGCACCAAAGAGTGGTACATTCCCCCGTTTTTTGCTTGTTTTTCGAGTAAACGAATTGTTTTACTCCGAAAACAATGGGCAAATTCGAGTAAACGAACTGTTTTGCACCAAAAACAGTGGGC
>CAUQAO010000138.1:0-5543 GCA_963515815.1 uncultured Prevotella sp. | reverse complement strand
ACCCAGCGGTCGAAATTTAAAAAATATATTTGCTCGCTGGCACCCAGCGGTCGAATTTAATAAATATATTTGCTCGCTGGCACCCAGCGGTCGAATTTAAAAAATAAATTCGGTTTTTGACCTCCTCGTAGTTTCAGACGGTAATTTCGCCGGCAATCGATTCGTTCATTTTTCGGCAAATAGTGTCGTAATCTTCGTACTCGGCCTGTAAAAACATCAGTTTGGTAATGGCCGCTTCTACCGTGCTGTCGTATCCGCTGATAACACCGGCCGTTTTCAGCTGATAGCCCGTATCGTATCTTGACATTTCGACGTTGCCCGATACGCACTGGCTGATGTTCACGATCACCACGCCGCGTTCGGCTGCCTTGTTTAGCAACCGTGTGAGCCAGGTTTTCTGGGGGGCGTTGCCGCTGCCGTAGCTTCTCATCACGATGCTTCTTAGCGCGGGCACGTTGAGTATGTGCTTGATGATGGCTTCTTGCAGACCGGGAAAGAGCGACAGAACGATAACGTTGGGGTCGAGCCGCGTATGCGGAATCATGGGGTGGGCATAGTCGGGGGTTAAAATGTGGTGGTGATGGAACGTGAAGTTGACGCCGGCATCGCAAAGGTGCGGATAGTTGAAAGTGTCGAAAGCGTTGAATCCGTCGGCCGTCTGCTTTGTGCTGCGATTGCCGCGCAGCAGTCGACCGCTGAAGTAGATGCACACCTCGGCCACCATGGCCCGGCCGTCGGGGTGGTGAGCCGAGGCAAGTTCGATGCTCGTTACAAGGTTTTCTTTTCCGTCGGTTCGCAGCTGTCTGATGGGCAATTGGCTGCCGGTAAGAATAACGGGCTTGGTGAGGTTTTCGAGCATAAACGACAGGGCCGAGGCAGTGTAAGCCATTGTGTCTGTACCGTGCAGAATCACGAATCCGTCGTATGCCTGGTAGCTTTCGCTGATAATGCCCACCAGCTTGGCCCACATGTTGGGACTCATGTCGCTCGAATCTATCGGCGGGTCGAACTGGTAAACATCTATGTCGGTTTGGATGTACTCCAGCTCCGGAACGTTCTTGACAAGGTGGTTGAAGTCGAGCGGCTCCAGGGTTTGGGTCTTGGGATTATGTCCCATGCCGATTGTTCCGCCGGTATAGATCAGTAAAACTTTATTGGTTCTCATTCGTGTGGTTCGTATTTGGTTTGTAAGTATCAGCGGTGCTCGAGCAATACTACATTCTCTACATGCGGCGTATGTGGAAACATGTCGACCGGCTGCACGGCTGCTATGCTGTACCGGGCGTTGAGCATTTCCAGGTCTCGTGCCTGTGTGGCTGGATTGCAACTCACGTACACGATGCGCCTGGGAGCAGTATTGATAATGGTTTTGACAACGTCGGGGTGCATTCCCGCGCGCGGCGGATCGGTAATCACCACGTCGGGCTGGCCGTGCGTTGCAATGAAGTCGGCAGTCAGTATGTCTTTCATGTCGCCTGCATAGAACAGCGTGTTGTCTATCCTGTTCAGCAGCGAGTTGGTTTTTGCATCCTCGATGGCGTCTTGAACGTATTCTATGCCGATCACCTGCCTGGCCTGTTGCGCCACAAAGTTGGCTATCGTACCCGTGCCGGTGTACAGGTCGTAGACCAATTCGTTACCGGTAAGCCCGGCCAAATCGCGTGCAATGCAGTACAAGTGGTAGGCCTGTTCGGTATTGGTTTGGTAAAAGCTTTTGGCGGCCACCTTAAAGCGCAGGTCGCCCATCGTTTCTGTGATATGGTCTTTTCCCTTGAACACTTCGATGGTCTGATCGCCGAACGTATCGTTGCATTTCTGGTTGTCGACGTACAGCAGCGAGGTGATCTGCGGAAAGGTGTCGGCCAAATGCTGCAACAACCCGTGAGCTTTCTGCCGATCGTCTTCAGCCTGAAACTTGAATTGTACAAGCACCATCCACTCGTTCGTGTTCGAATTGCGTACCATGACATCGCGCAGCAGTCCCGTCTGCTCTCGCAGATCGAAGAACGAGAGACGATGGTCCAGGGCATAATCGCGAATTTCGTTTCTGATTCGGTTGCACAGATCGTCCATCAGCCAGCATTTTTCTATCGGATAAATTTTGTCGAAAGCGCCCGTAATATGAAAGCCGATGGCATTCATGTGGCTGAAATCCGTGCCCCGAGCTATCTCTTCTTGCGTTAACCAGCGTTTGTTAGAGCAGCCGAACTCTAACTTGTTGCGATACTCCTGCGTCTTGACCGATCCCAAGATCGGCCGGCATTCGGGCAATTCTACTTTACCGATGCGGCTAAGCTGGTCGATCACCTGCTTCTGTTTAGCCTTCAACTGCTCTTCGTAAGGCAGGTGCTGCCACTTGCAGCCGCCGCATATACCGAAATGCTGGCAAATGGGGGCTTGCCTCACGTCGCTGTATTTGATAAACCTCGCCACCTCTGCCTCGCAGTAGTGGTGCTTCTTTTTACGTACTTGCAGATCGACAATGTCGCCGGGTGCGGCAAAGGGAACAAACACAACCATATCGTCGACCCGCGCCATCGATTTTCCTTCGGCTGCAACATCGGTTATTCTAATGTTTTCTAATAAGGGCAATGCTTTCTTTTTTCTGGACATCCTGATCGCTTTCTTTGAAAGCCCAAAATTACATCAAAAACGATAAAGCACCAAATATCGGATGTAATAGAAGTTTTGGTCCCCAGAAGTTGAACATCTCGGCTGAAAGGGTTCTTTTTCTAATTTATTTTATCTGTATTTTCGTCGTTGCGGTCGCCTTTCTGCTTTGCACGCTCACGATGTACATGCCTTTGGTAAGCGTGCCGATCGGTAGTTCGACGGTATGGCTTCCTTGCACGTCAATGCGTTGCACCAGCATGCCTGCTGCGGTGTACAACACAACGGTTTGCAGGTTATCACCAACGATTCTTACCCGGTCGGCCTCAATGCCGATGCTCGGCCGGTCGGTTGCAGCCGGTGTCGGTTCGATATCGGTCGTCGTTTCGGTCGAAAGCGTTAGGATGTTGCCTTTCAAGGTCAGGAAATAGCTGCGCTGCTCGTTGCTCAACTCAATCTCTTTATCGCCGATTTTGCCCATGATCACGACACGGTACACGCGGTTTTCGGCCAGTTGTAGATTGTCTCGGCGTAGCCAATGGCTGTAGGTCGGCACACTGAAATTGGGATAGACGTTGATTGCGTCTTCGTAACCATTCAGTTTGATGCGCGCTTTGGTCAGAATATCTTCGCAGTAAAAGCGTACGGGACCTTCGTACTCGCGATCGTTGGCGGTGCGCAGCGATACGCCTATCTTGAAGTTGCGAACAACGGTAATGTCGATACTGTTCGAGATGACTCTTGTGTTGGCGTCGTCGGCCAAGAAGGGTTCAACTTCGGCCATCAGCGGTTTTTCCGTGGGTTTTACCACCTCGATGTAAACGGCGTCTTTATCATGGATGTTGTTTACCGCATAGCGAACAGTAGGCTCATAGTTTTTCTCCATTTCGAGCCGAATTTTGTAGCGTGCGGGGGGCAGGTCGGCGGGTAGCGATAAGACGAAAGGTACATCCGTCTCGGCGAATCCTTCGAACTCTGTTATCTGACTGTTGCGCATTTCAAAGGCTACGGTATTGTTTACATCGAGTAGTTGCAGGTGGGCGTAACAGTCGCGCGGCAATCCGCTAAGATTTTTTATATTCAATACTACGTTTACTTTTTTCCCCTGCTCGGCTTTGTCCTCGATCAATGGCTCATTGATCAATTGGAAGTGGGCCTGCTCGTTGTTCTCTTCGGCGATGCGTGCTTTGCCGCCGGTTAACTCGATTTCGGCAATGGGTGCTTTTTTCATTTTGACATATGTGTCCCACGAACCATCATCTTTACGCGCCGTACAGATGGGAACGATACGGTAATAGCCGTCTTCAAGTTCAGGGAGACTCAGTTTGATGTGCTGCGGACGGTTCATCAGATAATCTGTACCCATCAGGCCGTTATCCTGTGCACCGTACTCTCGCTGCGAGAATCCACCGTCCGCATGATTGTCGGAGTAGGTTACAAGACGGGCCTTTCCCTTTTCATCGAACACAGCCAATCCGATATCACCCTTGAAAGGTGCGCCTCTGTTTACGAAAGAGCTCATCTCGGTCGTAAGCGTCTCCTTGACGTTGAAAATTTTGTCAGCAATACCGAGTGATAGATAACCAGCTCCGTTAAAAGCCAACTGCGGATCGCTTGCTACTAGTCCGCGCTCGATATCCGGGTATTTAGCATTGTTGGGGTGGGCCAAGATAGCTGCAATACTTCGGTTAAAGGCTAATGGTTTTCCCTGGAACTCGTTTCCGGTTTGCGTAATGTTCAGGGTACTGAGCGAATAGTAGCCGTTGCTCTGCCCGTCCCATCCGAAGTTCATGTGGAAGTGTCCGTTTTTATCGAATCCATCGGTTACCCAAGCGTGTCCCGATCCTTTTCCTGCAGGGCTACCTTCGAGATAGACGGGACAACCGTTACGTAACTCTTGCCGCAGTATCTCGGTAAAACGTGTGGGGCCTTCAATCAAGCGAGTAACGAAGGCTGCCGTGTAATCGAAGTATGTTTGTAGAGCCTTGAAAGCCGTATAACTTTGTGCCCCGCTCGAATTGGGTGTATATTGCATATTCACCGCAATGCCCACGTCGCTCATCAGTTGGGCAACGGCAATTTCCTGCTCGGTCGTAGCATGTACGGGATAGCGATAATCGGGCAGCATAGCAGTCCAATTGTAATGCGATTGACTGAAGTCGGCGCTTTTCGTTTCATTGTAGTAATTTACGCGATATGTGTGTTGGCCTCGCCCTTGAGCCGGCCATTGGTGATAGAACATAATCTGCGCCACTGCCGTGGCTACACATCCGCTGTACGGATGACCGGTTTGTGCGTTGAAAGGATAGCTCTGCCCCCAGTTGCTTTTCAGCAGAGGATTTACAGGTTCGATTTGTCGACTGGCTCTGGTGTTTGCCGTCGGAAGTTTTTTTACCTGACGTAGTATTTCAAACGTTTGTTTGTAGCTCGCCAAAAGCAATTTGGCACCGACATTGGCGCTGAGTGTATCGAGCGTCCCTTCGGTAGCGTAAGCTAGCACTTCGCCCATTTCGTCGTTTCCAGCAATCACAACAAAGCCTCGGCCTCGCACATCGTTGTAGATGTAATAGGGCGCAACGGTCGCGCCATTTGATTTTGTTGCCCGCGTCGCAGCTTTTGCCGGCAGAGTGACGTATTTCTTCGCAATCTTCAATGCTTTTCGAGGAGTGATATCTGCGGCTGTTGCTGCGGAACCTCCGTAAAAAAGCCAGAAAGCGATGAGTAATAAAGAAGTAATGGTTTGTTTTGTAATTTGCATCTTAAGTATGTTTGAAATATTCATTCTTATGTATCTTCGTTTTCTCTATCGATTTGCCTGTTTCAGATTGATATTTATCAGACAAAAAATAAACGCCAATCAGCGACCGATTAGCGTTTGGTACACCCTTAGGGATTCGAACCCTAGACCCACTGATTAAGAGTCAGTTGCTCTA
>CAUQAO010000137.1:0-5840 GCA_963515815.1 uncultured Prevotella sp. | reverse complement strand
GTACGGTAACCCGTACGTCAGTTTAGCAAACTGGTGGTTTCAGCCACTCACCCACACTTCCTACATTCCATTATTTACCTGAACGCCTTGCTGTAAATGCGATGGCAAAGGTAATACTTAATTCGTAATAAAGCAAAACGGGTAAAAAGAAAGATGGGGTTTTAATTTTTATTAACGACACACGTCAGCGCATGTTTTCATCTAAGAAAGACAGGGGCAGCAGGTCTTTTACCGACGGTATTTCATAGATTTTTTTCTGCCCATAAAGCAATACTCTGACAGGTTGTTTATAGCGGTCTTCTATCTCTAAAATAACTTGCCGGCACGCACCGCAAGGTGTAATCGGCTCGGGCAATATTCCCGCATCGTTTCTTGCAGCAATGGCCAGCGATACGATGGGCTGATCGGGAAAGTTGGCTTGTGCCGAAAAAACGGCAATGCGCTCGGCACACAATCCCGACGGGAATGCTGCATTCTCTTGATTGGCTCCCACCACCATTCGGCCATTGGCCAACCGTAAAGCTGCGCCTACATAAAAATGGCTGTAATTGGCATAGGCATGCTCGGTGGCTTTTAGGGCCGCGCGAATAAGTTCTTGATCCTGCAATGACAGCTCGTCTATCTGAAGCGCATTGATGGTTATCCGGATGTCTACTGTTTCCATCTTTATTCTTCCTTTATATATTCATAAGCTCCGATGTCGGGCTTGGCATCCCTCCGCCGTCCGCTTCTGTCTGCAGCTAATGCAGTAGCCGTATTCGCCTTGTCGATGGCCAGTGAACGGGGTGCCAAACGAAAATCATACTTTAAACTATCCTGATCGATGTTGATAAAATTTTTGTAACCTGCATGCGCGGTGTCTCGAACAGCTTCGTACACAACATGGGCAAACCGGATGCTATCAGCAGTCAGCTCTCTTGGCGTGCGCAGCAAACAATGGTCGAACAGGAAGTTCAATTCCCTTGTCTCGTCGCCCGGAACCCTCATTAATTCGTCATCGGCATATCCGGTTACAATCGTATTGATGCACTCGAAACGGTGAACTGAATTTTCTCGCGAACCCAAGCGCAAGGCAACTCCTCTTTTCGAATCGAAGGGATAGAATTGGGCCACGGTACAGCCGTTGATCGTGGCATATCCGCCCTGAATAGCGACACAGTCGTTTAAAGCATTTGAAAATAAAGAATTGAACAGCCCGATCCTGGCATACCGAACAAGCAAGCCGTAGCCCTGGCAATTATGAATGTTCGATGCCGTTATCGTTAGCGTTTGGCGAGCAACATCTGCCGAATCCAACACCACGCCATCGCATGCGCCATGAATATCTGCATACGTAAGCAGGTTGTCGTACGAAGAACCGCGAAACCGTATGCCGCGCCACTGCCCGCTTACGCGGTTGTAAGGAAGATAATCGAACATTCGGTCAAGCCTGCTTCCTCGCAATACGATATTCTTGTCGGCAGAACCTTCGGCTATCAATCGCCCGTAAACATCTATCCCCGCATCATGATGAAAGTATAAAGTAGTACCGGGCGCAATCGTTAATGTCTTTGCACTGTCGACAGTAAGACCACCGTAGATGATGATGGGCTTTTCTCCTGAAAAAGTAGTATCCTTGCTGATATGAAAATCTTTCAGGACAATACCGTCCCACGAAAGCGCATTCAACCCTACTTTCTGCTCCTTTCCGCTCTCGAGCGTAAAGATAATACGATCGTGTATTTCCCGTACGGCATCGGTATAACCATAAGGCGAGGTCAATTCGACATAAACCCGAATGCTATCTTGTTTTCTAATCTCTATATCGGAAGCCTGAAAGCCGACTTCCTGTCCCAAATATACACCGTCGACATTTACCCTGAATCCCGTCTGGTTTCCTCTTTCCAACCGTACACTGGTGCACCGAATATCTTTACCCGAATAATTATAAACCCAAAAAGAGCTAACCGAAGACGGGATATTCGAGAAAACCGTATCCAACTTAACACTATCCACAGAAAAAGATAAAAGATCATTAGGCGACCGGCTGAAATCATCTTCGTGATTGCACGAACATAATCCTAACAGCGTAAGGATGCTGCTTATAATCAATACTTGCACTTTCATGTTTGCATAAACGCAAGTTCTACCCATTGTATTCTGATCCCTAACCATTTAGCATTACACATTTTTACCTTATTTTGTTTACGGGCATGACAAAGGTATTAAAAATATTCGTATTTTTGCACTAAAAATTAGTGCATGAGGAATCTATTGATTGTTTTCATACTGGCTCTTACGCTTTTTGGATGTGAAGGCAAGAATGATAATATAGCTAAAATAGATGGTATTGAAATAGATTCCATAAAGGCTGATTCCACTCTATTATTAACCGCCGAGCCCAATTCTCCCAAGTGCGATATTTCCATTTCCCTACAATATATCAAAGGGAAAAAGGCAGAAAAAATCAACCAGTCTCTTATCCGATCGGGCATTTTTGTTCCCGATTATTTTTCATTGACCGACGAGAGCATCGATATAAAAACAGCTGTCGATTCTTTTATTCGCCGGTGCATGACCGAGTATCGATCGTTTTACACGCCTCTTTATCGTGCCGACCGAGAGAATGCACCGACCTATAATTGCAGCTTTCAGTTAAGAACAAAGACACAAAGTCATCGAAAAAAGATTCTCACATATATAGCCGATCTATCCATGTATCATGGAGGTGCCCATATCGTAAAACAGACCTTAGCCAAGAACTTTGATACCGAAAGCGGTAAAGTACTAACGCTTCCCGATCTATTTATCGATGGCTACGAATCGTCGATGAAAGAACTTATTATCCGGAAATTAGCAGAAAAATATCAGGTAAAAGATCTTAAGAGCTTAAAACAACTTGGCATTTTTACTGATGAGAATATATACATCCCCGACAACTTTATCCTTGATCGTAGCAAGATAACCTTTATCTATTGCGAAAGCGAGATTGCTCCATACGAAATGGGAGAAATCAGAGTAGATATAGATAACGACGAAATGGACAGCTTTTTAAAATAAGCAATGGAAAAAATACAGAAATATTTTCCGAATCTAACCGAAAAGCAGACCAAGCAACTATCCATGCTCGACGAGCTGTATAAAGATTGGAATGCCAAAATCAACGTCATATCCCGTAAAGATATTGAGAATCTTTACGAGCATCATGTCTTGCATTCATTGGCCATTGCCGAATTGCTACACTTTCGCGACAACACCAGTCTGTTAGACTTCGGTACAGGCGGCGGCTTTCCTGGTATTCCGCTGGCCATTCTGTTTCCTGCATGCCGATTTACATTAATCGACGGGACGAGAAAAAAAATACATGTAGTCACAGAAATTGCATCGGCAATAGGTCTAAAAAATGTAGAAGCAAAACATATTCGCGGCGAAGAAGAACGCAGTTTATACGATTTTGTAATCAGCAGAGCCGTGATGCCGCTCCCCGATCTTATCAAAATTGTCAAAAAGAACATCTCCAAAGAACAAAAAAACGTCTTACCCAACGGCGTCATCTGTCTGAAAGGAGGAACCATCGACACCGAAATCAAACCCTTCCGTCGTATTGCCGAAGTCACAGCTATCAGCAACAGCTTCGAAGAAGAGTGGTTTAAAGAAAAGAATATCATATACGTGCCGCTGTAAGCAATTGCAGTTTAACGTACCAAAACGATCAGTATGCTCAATATACAACGATTTACATGCAACGTGTTCCAAGAGAACTGCTACGTTGTTAACGACACGTCGAAAGAATGCGTCATCATCGATTGCGGAGCATTCTATTCCGAAGAACAGCACGCTCTGCTCCGATATATCGAGGATAACAACCTGAAGCCGGTACACCTGATAGCAACTCACGGACACATAGACCATCATTTCGGCAACAATACCCTCTACGAAAGTTTCGGATTACAGCCCGAAGTGCATATAAACGACGAGTTCTTGATGAAACAAATGGCCAAACAAGCAGAAGCCCTGATGGGCATAAAGCTCGATATACCGATGCCCGCGGTCGGCAAATACCTGCAATCTGCAGATACCATTCCTTTCGGCAACCACCGTTTTACCATCATAGAGACGCCTGGACATACACCGGGAAGCGTCGTATTCTATTGTGCCGAAGAGAAAGTAGCATTCTCCGGCGACACCCTCTTCCACCATTCTATCGGACGAACCGACTTAGAAGGCGGCTCCATGTTCCAAATGATACAAAGCCTCAGAATACTATCCCAACTGCCCGACGATACGACCCTCTTTCCCGGCCATTACGAACAAACAACCATCGGAACTGAATTGGCCGGCAACCCGTACATGGATAGATAAAACCTCGCACTGTAAAGAAAACGAATGGATACGACTAAAAAGCAAGAACCGAAGCCCGAAAAGGTGATACTGGGAATCGATCCCGGAACAAACGTCATGGGCTACGGCGTCATAAAAGTATGTGCGGGAAAAGCCTCAATGGTTGCAATGGGCATCATAGACATGCGCAGAATGAGCGATCCGTATTTGCGTTTAGGTCGCATTTTCGACCGCGTAACCGGCATTATCGACGCATATCTGCCCGACGAAATGGCCATCGAAGCTCCCTTCTTCGGCAAAAACGTACAATCGATGCTCAAACTAGGCCGCGCGCAAGGCGTAGCAATAGCAGCAGCCATCCATCACGATGTGCCTATCCACGAGTATGCACCGCTCAAAATCAAAGTAGCCATCACCGGACAGGGACAGGCTAGCAAAGCACAAGTGGCCGGCATGCTGCAACATTTGCTGAAGATAGACCAAAAAGAAATGCCCCATTTCATGGATGCAACCGACGCTTTGGGGGCAGCCTACTGCCATTACATGCAGATGGGAAAGCCCGACACGGCCGACAAATATCGAGGATGGAAAGACTTCATCAACAAAAACAGCGACCGGATCGCACTGCCCCATTCTGCCGTTCGAAAAGAAAAATAACCCCCGCTGCTCCGAAACAAAATAAACCGAACAGAACAAGAATAACGTTTTAAACTAACAATTATGAAGAAAATAATTATGCTTTTCGCATTGATGTGCCTCTACACCATCAATGCAACATCACAAGAAATCTACAAAGAAGTGAACCGCATTATGCACAATGCCGAAACCATTAAAAATGACACGAAACGCAATATCGAAGAACGAAAAATTGCCACATTCAAGGCCGACGCCATCTTCTATCTCCTGTCAAAGGCGGCAGAAAACAACCACTTCACCGAATACGATCTCGGAAAGCAGACAAATGCCATGATCGAGTTTGTAAACAGCTACATCAAACGCTTGTCGAAAGCCCCCAAAAAGGCAGATAAACAGCTCATCATCGCACGGTATAAAAACGCCACCATACAAAACCCGCTTTTCAAAGATACCGAGAAAGAAATCGTATATGCCTACGTCGACAATCCTAAATACATCACCCAATTCTCGATAGACACCGATTGGACCAAAGCATTAGAAGCCGTAAAATAGACCGGTGCAACGCCAACAGGTTTTCAACACATCCCGAAAAACAGTCGCCCTGCTTTTCGGGATTCTTTTTATCCCATAGCCCTGCCCAATTACCCACAAAAAAAGCTTCGGCGATTCTCTCGAACCACCGAAGCCAAAGTGTGTGATACAAATATAAAATAAAGTGTGAACAATAGTTCTTTTTAATATTCAGTAGCCCACTGGCGTGGGGGCAATTTCACTAACGCGACGACGCCTCCCGTGCTAGCGGGCGCTGGCGGGTTATTCAGTAGCGGCGGGCGCCGGAACTTTGACCAGCTTACCGCCCTCGACTTTTACCCAGATGGTTTCTT
>CAUQAO010000136.1:0-5841 GCA_963515815.1 uncultured Prevotella sp. | reverse complement strand
CTCGCCGTTATAAATATCGCTGTATCTCAGGGCACCGTCTTTCGACCATTTCCAATCCCTGTCGGTAACAAGCGTTTCTTGCGAACCGTCGGTGTAGGTCATGACGAGCTTGGCGATGAAACCTAAATCGCCGATTGTTCCGTACATGCCGTGAGCGATGCCGCCCGTCCACCAACCTTCGGCAACGACGGCTCCGATTACATTATTGCCTTTTTGCATGAGCCACGTTACATCGTGCGTCGAGTAGAACACGCGGTGGCGATAATCGGTCCAACCCGGTTTCAGTTCTTCGTACACCACCGATCCGTCGGGCTGAAGATGCCCGACCCGCCGACCGTTTACAAACAGATCGTACACGCCCAGTGCCGCTGTATAGAGTTTAGCATCTTTCAGCGTTTTGCGAACGGCAAAAAGCCGACGGAACATCGGTGCACCCGATTCGTCCTTATCCGCGACGAGCTTCACACTGTCGGTATCCGATACCTTGAGCCATTTCGCTCCGCTCCAGCCCGACGACAGCAGGCCTGTGACAAAATAATTTCGCAGCGCCGACACGGCCTCTTTGCCCTTATTGTCGCGCACCGTTACACGCCAATAATACCGCGTGCCGGGTTGCAACTGCAGATTCACTGCTGGCACGGCCACCGATTGACTGGAACTGATCACGCCGCTGTTCCACAGTTCGTGCTTGCCCGCCGCATCGGTATAGACGGCGATGCGATAGCTTACCTGCATCACATTCCGATCAGTCGAGTTCAACTTCCAACTGAATTTCGGAATATCGTCTATGCCTTCCGGGTTTTTCACAGTTTGCACTCTCAAGTCTTCTACGGTTAAAGCGAGCGCTTGCAAACCGTACAAAGCGCCCATAAAGACCAACATCAATTTAGCTATTGCTTTCATATTTTTATGTTTAAATAATCGAAGGTTGCTGCCAATACATCTTATCATCGACGATTCGGCCGTTTCAAAAAGCGAAAGAAAGCCATCTGTGTGCATTCTTCATCAAAAAGGCTTTGAAAGTTTACAAAAGTACAATGGGGGCGAAAAGTTTCCTTTGTTTTTTTGATTTTACTCCTTTATTTTTTGACAAGTGCCTATTCGCAAACCTATTTATGAGCAAGACGACTGCTTTCTTTGCCACAAAAGAAATTTTTCCAAAAAGAAAAAAGATTCGGCAACGGCGACGATTAAAAAATATGTTGCAACAGGATGGCGTCGTGGTACGAACTGCCGTCGTAAAGCCACGACTTTAAGACGGTGTCGGCAGTAAAACTGTTTTTTTGAAACAGACGAAGGGTAGACCCATGCTCGGCATTGACGATGGCGTAAAGCTGATGCAGGTGCAACACGCGCAACGAGTAGTCGAGTACACGAGCCAGGGTTGCCTCACCGTAGCCGCGTTTTCTGTAACTATCGAGTATCAGCAACCCCAGTTCGGCACGCCGGTGCTGCGGATCGAAATCGACGATATCAACAACGCCAATGGCCTCTTGCCGCTCATTCTCGATCATCAGTCGCACCTGCTTGTCGGTGTATATATCGCCCGAGGCGTGAGCAATATAGTCGTGCAGCAGGTAACGCGAGTAGGGCACGTTGGTGGCGCTGACATTCCACAGCTGCATATTGTTTTCGATCTGATACAGCAGGTCGAGGTCTTCGGGTTCCATGGCCCTAAGTTTTATCGCAGTCATTTGTTATTCGTTTTTTATTGAAGCACTTCTGCGGCCGTAATGACCAAGCCGGTTTGGGGGTTGAAGGTTCCGAGGCAGACATTGGGACGGGGATGGCGGGCGAAGCCGGCGAAAATCTGTTCGAAGGCGAACGTGCCGGTGTCGTAAACAAGGTACAACTGCTCGTCGGCTGGGATTTCGAGATTCTGCAAGTCGTCGATCGGACATTCGCCAGTTCTTTCAACGAACCGTGCTTCCTGTCCTTTCTTCCGGGCGATGTGCCGGCAGCGTTCCAACGATTCGCGCTGGCCGATGAAGATGTAGCGAGAGGGCTTGGGGCGTCGGCGACTGAAAAAGCCGAGACTGTTGCGCGCCTTTGCTGCCTGCATTCTGATCAATGCGAGCATTGCCTTGAAATAGATGGCGGTTTTAATCGGCAAACTCAACAACAGACTGATGCCGCTGTAATGTTTGCGGAAGAAAATGAACATGGCCGAGTAAAAGACATGAACGTAACGGAACGACGACTTCTGGGTGCTCTCGCCCTTGTAATGCAGAATGCGAACGGGCAGGTACCAGTTGTGATAACCGTTTTTCAGTAGCCGATACGACAGATCGATGTCTTCGCCGTACATAAAGTAGTCTTCATCTAATAGGCCGACTTCCTCGATCACAGTTCTCTGAACGGCAAAGAAAGCACCGCTCACAACCTCGATTTCGGCCGACCGGTCCCACGAGAGATGCCCCATGTAGTAATGCGCAAAACGCGAGCTGTTCGGAAATCGAGCGCACAGTCCACTCATCTTGTAGAATGCCGTGCACGGAGTGGGCAGCCCACGCCGCGATTCTTTGGCATCGGTTCCGCAGTCGGTCATCATTCGCACGCCGACGCCCCCCACCCGGTCGTGCGTTTTCAAAAAGTCAATAACGGTTCGGATGACTGTTTCGCCCACAATGGTATCGGGATTCAGAAGCAAAACGAAGCGGCCCGTGCTCTGCCGGATGGCAATGTTGTTGGCGCGGGCAAATCCCAGGTTGTGGTTACTGCTGATGAGCGATATGTCGGGAAAACGTTCGGCAAGATAATCGACCGATCCGTCGGTCGAAGCGTTGTCGACGACAAATATTTCAGCCTCGATCCCACGCAAGGCACGGCGCAGAGATATCAGGCACTGCTCTAAGTAGAACTTGACGTTATAGCTGACGATGACAACCGTTAATTCCACTCGACCGATGGTTTGATTAAGAATTATTCCGGAGTTGGCTCTTTGTCTCGGAAGCACATCGTTCTGTGGTCGGAACGATAAAGAACAAACAAAGACAAAGGATGACTGCCAGGTAGAAGAAAGCCACACGCATGAAGAGGTAGTACAACACGAGGTTGACAAGAAGCGGTACGCCCAGCACATTGATCCGCCAGCTGCCCCACTTGAGCAATGCCTCGGCCGAGCCTTCGAGCTGCAGGCTCACACTCTTGAACCTGAACAGACGTAAAGCCAGCGGAATGGCGCAGACGGTGAGCGGTTCCATGAGCGAAAGGCAGAAGAACTCGCACGATGAATGACCCACCCAAAGACCGGCCGGCAGACAGTCTGTCTCGAACAGTACGACGACGGCAAGTGCCGCTGCGACGAGAGCAAGAAATTCTATCAGTAAAATACGCTGTACGCTTCCAATGGTTTTCATTCGCTGCTGTTTTTTATCGTTCGAAAGGCATACGGTTCAGTATCGATCGGCCTAACGTTATTTCGTCGGTGTATTCCAATTCGTCACCGACCGAAATTCCACGCGCAATGACCGAGAGTTTGATGTCGAAGTCGACCAGCTTTCTGGAAATGTAAAAGTTGGTAGTGTCGCCTTCCATTGTCGAGCTTAGGGCCAAGATCACTTCCGAAATGCCACCAGCTGCCACGCGGTCGACCAGCGATCGAATCTCCAATCGGTCGGGGCCGATGCCGTCCATCGGCGAGATGATGCCGCCCAAGACATGATACAGCCCACGAAACTGCTGCGTGTTTTCTACCGCCATGACATCCTGAATATTCTCCACCACGCAGATGGTCGACGCATCACGATGCGCATCGGAACAAATGGAGCACACATCGTCGTCGCTGATATTGTGGCAAACCCGGCAATACTTTATTTCGCGCTTCATGGTCGATAGGGCAGAAGCAAACCGCTCTACCTCTTCGCCATCCTGACGCAACATGAAAAGCACCATTCGTAATGCCGTTTTGCGACCGATTCCCGGCAACTTGGCAAACTCCCCTACCGCCCTTTCGAGCAACAAAGACGGGTATTGCTGTTCCATTTTTAGAGATAAAACTGCTTAGAGATAAATGCCGAAACCGATCTTAAAGCCGATGGTCGAATACTCGCTATGGTTCTTCAACGAGTGCTCGTAATAAATGGCTGGCTCGACCGTAACCGTACGACTCAGAAAGAATGCATAGCCTACTTCTGCGCCGGGCACGATATCATTGTAGTTGTGGTAAGCGTGAACAAACTTGCAGCTGGCACCCAAATAAATGCCGTTCTGCTGAATGTAATAGCGGCCGCCGACGCCCAAAGAGATATAATCGGGCACCATCTCGTTGGCATTATGCTGATAATTCAGCAGGCCCAGCACCATCAGATTGTCGTCGACCAGATAGCCTGCTTGAGCCCCCATGCCTAAATTGAGTTTACTCGATCCGCTATAACTCAGGTCTAAGCTGCTCAACGAGCTGCCGAAATACAATTTTCCTTGCTCGAACTGTGCACTCGCCGTAAGCGTTGCCGTCAGTACTGCAAGCATCATAATTAGCTTCTTCATCTTGTAAATTGTTTGATTGTTGATTACTCTTTATTTGCTTAACTCGGTCAGACCTATCGTCTGCTTCAGAAGCCCATACCGACGCGAAAAGACTGGCCGATATAGCACAGGCAAAAGTACGCAATTAATTTGAGAAGCCGAAAAAATATCAGTACCTTTGTGTCCATGATTGACATAGCTATGTACAGTACGAAACGTTTATCGCTATTCGTTATATCGACATTTATCACGCTGCTGTCGACAGCACAATCGCCCACAAGTTTTTTTCAGAATTCGCTCTACTCATCGCCAAAAAGAGAAGTAAGAGCCGTGTGGCTGACAACCATCGGCGGACTCGACTGGCCACATTCTTACGCCCGCAATACCTACTCCATCGAACAGCAGCGGCAGGAATTGAGAACGATACTCGACAAATACCGACGAGCCGGAATCAACACCGTGCTGCTGCAAACGCGCATCAGAGGCACCGTGATCTATCCGTCGATGTACGAACCCTGGGACGGGTGTCTCTCGGGGGTGCCGGGGCGCAGTCCGGGATACGACGCGCTGGCTTTCGCCATCGACGAGTGCCACAAGCGGGGCATGGAACTGCAGGCTTGGGTCGTGACCATCCCCGTTGGAAAGTGGAATGGGCTGGGATGCCGCACGCTGCATAAAAAGTATCCGCGACTGATTCATAAGATCGGCGACGAGGGCTATTTGAATCCCGAAAAAGAACAGACGGCCGACTATCTGGCCGACATCTGCGAAGAGATTGCCCGAAACTACGATATAGACGGCATTCACTTAGACTACATCCGCTATCCCGAAACGTGGACGATGCGCGTGAGCCGAAACGAGGGCCGGCGAAACATTACGCGCATTGTCGAATCGATCGGCAACCGCGTGAAACGGCTCAAGCCCTGGGTTAAGATGAGCTGCTCGCCGATCGGAAAGTTCGACGACCTGAGCCGCTACCGCAGCAACGGATGGAACGCCTACACCAAAGTGTGCCAAGACGCGCAGGGATGGCTCAGAGGCGGACTGATGGACCAGCTCTTCCCGATGATGTACTTTAAAGACAACCAGTTCTTCCCCTTCGCCCTCAACTGGCAGGAAGAGAGCCACGGCCGAACCATCGTGCCCGGACTGGGCATCTACTTCATGGCTCCCAACGAAAAGAACTGGCCCCTGAGCGTTATCCGCCACGAGATGCACGTAAGCCGACTGTACGGCATGGGCCACGCCTATTTCAGAGGAAAATTCCTTACCGACAACCTCAAGGGTATTTACGATTTTGCCTGCAACGATTTCTGCCGATACCCCGCGCTCGTTCCCGCCATGACATGGCAGCTCGCCACACCACCCGAACCG
>CAUQAO010000135.1:0-5897 GCA_963515815.1 uncultured Prevotella sp. | reverse complement strand
ATTTGCTCGCTGATACTCTGGGGCCGTTTCCCGAATCGCGGATTTGCTCGCTGACACTCTGGGACTGTTTCCCGAATCACGGAAATGCTCCCTGACACTCTGGGGCCGTTTCCCGAATCGCGGATTTGCTCCCTGACACTCTGGGGCTGTTTCCCGAATCGCGGATTCTGTTTTTACACTCCCTCGCCTCGCAAACTGGAATAAGTCCGGAACCGCAGGATGGAGCCAATACCCCGAACGATTCTCTGACAAAACGTAACGGATTTTTGCATAAGATTACGCAGTGTTATGATTTTTTCTTTGTACCTTTACACGCAGATTTGTTGCCGTTGCTATGAAATTCACGCTCCGCAGTTTGCATGCGGATAGAATTAGATAAAAATAAAAAACGATATAAATGCATTTTAAATGGAATTATGTACCACCTACGTCGGACGAGGAGCGTGCAGCTAAAGAGTTGGGCGAGAAGTTGGGCATCGGCTCGCTTCTCGCTCAGTTATTGCTCCGCCGCGGCATTACCACCGAGTCGGCGGCCAAGCGATTCTTCCGGCCGCAGCTGGCCGACCTGATCAATCCGTTCCTGATGAGGGATATGGACGTGGCCGTAGATCGGATAAACGACGCGATGGGGCGCAAGGAGCGCATTATGGTGTACGGCGATTACGACGTCGACGGTTGTACGGCCGTGGCGCTGGTGTATAAATTTTTGCAGCAGTTCTATTCGAACATCGATTATTATATTCCTGATCGTTACGACGAGGGATATGGCGTGAGCCGGAAGGCGATAGATTTTGCAAATGCAACAGATGTTAAACTGATTATTATTCTCGACTGCGGCATCAAGGCCATCGACGAAATTGCGTATGCCAAAAGTTTGGGCATTGACTTTATTATCTGCGACCACCACGTGCCCGACGAGGTGATGCCGCCGGCGGTGGCCATTCTGAATCCGAAACGGCCCGACGACAGCTACCCATTCAAACACCTGTCGGGCTGCGGCGTGGGCTTCAAGCTGATGCAGGCCTTTGCTAAGAACAATAGCATTCCGTTTACGCGACTGATTCCGCTGCTCGATTTCTGCGCCGTCAGTATCTCGGCCGACATCGTTCCGGTTACCGACGAGAACCGGATTCTGGCATTTCACGGTTTGAAGCAACTCAACCAGAATCCGAGCGTGGGGCTGAAGGCGATCATCGACATCTGCAACCTGAACGGGCGCGACATTTCGATGAGCGACATCGTGTTCAAGATCGGGCCGCGTATCAACGCTTCGGGACGAATCGAGAACGGCAAGGAGAGCGTAGAACTGCTGGTTGAAAAAGATTTTTCCAGCGCCCTGCAGCAGGCGAAACACATCGACGAGTATAACGAACAGCGCAAGGATATCGACAAGCAAATGACAGAAGAGGCCAACCAGATCGTGGCGAAGCTCGAGGCGCAGAAGTCGCACGCGTCTATCGTGCTGTACGACGAGAACTGGAAGAAAGGCGTGATCGGTATCGTGGCCTCGCGGCTCACCGAGATTTATTTCCGTCCCACGGTCGTGCTCACTCGCGACGGCGACATTGCCACCGGTTCGGCGCGCAGCGTTACGGGCTTCGACATTTATGCAGCTGTGAAGAGCTGCCGCGATCTGCTGATGAACTTCGGCGGCCACACCTATGCCGCCGGTCTGACGTTGCGTTGGGCCGACATCGGCGAGTTTCGCAAGCGTTTTCAGCAATACGTCGACAGCCATATCCAGCCCCGGCAAACCGAGCCGATACTCGACATCGACGCCGTGATCGATTTCAAAGACATCACGAAGCGCATGTATTGCGATCTGAAAAAATTCTCGCCGTTCGGTCCCTGCAACCCCAAACCCCATTTCTGCACCGTCAACGTGTACGATTACGGAACCAGCAAGGTAGTGGGGCGCGAACAGGAACACATCAAACTCGAGCTGGTCGACTCGAAATCGAGCAGTGTTGTCAACGGCATTGCATTCGGGCAGAGTTCGGCCTCGCGATACATCAAATCGAAGCGCAGTTTCGACATTGTCTACACCTTAGAGGACAACATTTTCAAGCGCAATGCCATACAACTGCAGATAGAAGACATACGGCCTTCCGAAGAAGAAACCGACCCTTCATGATGCCTTCCGAAGATAAATACCTGAACATACTGCAACAATATTGGGGCTATGCCGACTTTCGAGGCGTTCAGCGCGAAATTATCGAGAGCATCGGCAGCGGCCGCGACACGCTCGGACTGATGCCCACCGGCGGCGGAAAATCCATCACCTTCCAGGTACCTGCCCTTGCGCAAGACGGCTTGTGCATCGTCGTAACCCCGCTCATCGCCCTGATGAAAGACCAGGTGCAACACCTGCGCGCCAAAGGCATTGCGGCAACGGCCATCTACTCGGGCATGTCGAGCCGAGAAATCGTTACGGCACTCGACAACTGCATCTTCGGTGGCGTAAAACTGCTGTACATCTCGCCCGAACGAATCGGTTCGGACATTTTTTTGCAGAAACTGCGCCGAACGAAAGTCAGTTTTATTACCGTCGACGAGGCACATTGCATCAGCCAATGGGGCTACGACTTCCGCCCCGCCTACCTACGCATTGCCGACATACGACGCGAAAAGCCCGATGCCCCCGTGCTGGCCCTCACGGCCACCGCCACGCCCGATGTCGTAGACGATATACAAGAAAAACTCGGCTTCAAGCAAAAAAACACCTTCCGCATGAGCTTCGAACGCGCCAATCTGGCCTACGTCGTCCGAACCGCCAACGACAAGCGCGCCGAGCTAATACACATCCTGCGATCGGTTCGCGGATGCGCCATCGTCTATGTACGCAGCCGGAAACGTACCAAAGAAATCGCACAACTGCTGAACGGCAGCGATATCTCGGCCACCTTTTACCACGCCGGACTCGAGCACAACCTGAAAGACGAACGCCAAACCCACTGGCAGGCCGATAAGATACGCGTCATGGTGGCCACCAATGCCTTCGGAATGGGAATCGATAAACCCGACGTGCGTATGGTGGTACACATCGACTGCCCCGACTCGATCGAAGCCTATTTTCAGGAAGCCGGAAGGGCCGGGCGCGACGGTAGAAAATCGTACGCCGTGCTACTGTGCAACCGAACCGACGAACGGAAACTCGAAAAACGAATAGCCGACAACTTTCCCGAAAAAAGCTACATCAAAGACATCTACGAACACCTGGCCTACTACTACGAAATAGCCGAAGGAAGCGGAGCCTGGCACACCTTCACTTTCGACATCGGAAAATTCTGTGCCGCCTACAAATATTTCCCTATCCAGGTCAACGCCTCGCTGCATCTGCTGGCCCGCGCCGGCTATCTCGATTACGAAACCGACCCCGACGCCAGCGCCCGCCTGATGTTCCTCTTAGAGCGCAACGACCTGTACCGCCTCGACCAACTCACGCCCCACGAAGACGCTGTCATCACCGCACTGCTCCGAAACTACGGCGGCTTGTTCACCGACTACGTCTACATCGACGAGGCGCTCCTGGCCCAGCAAACCTCCCTCACCCGCCAGCAGATATACCTCATCCTGCGCGGACTGACCCAGCGCCGCATCCTCCACTTCATACCGCAGCGCAAAATGCCGTTCATCACCTACACCCAGCGTCGCGAGGCCAAAGAACGAATCGTTATTCAGCCCACGGTTTACGAACAGCGCAAAGAACAGTTCGAACGAAGGATAAATGCCATGATCAATTACACCCGAAACAACCAGGTATGCCGCAGTACTCAGCTGCTACGCTATTTTGGAGAAAGTGGAACCGACGACTGCCGGCAGTGCGACGTGTGCATCGACCGAATGGCTATGCTAACCGACGAACAATGCGTCGCTGCCGCAGCAGAAAAAATCGAACAGTTGCTGACCGAAAAACGAAGCCTGTCGATCGCAGAAATCGCCTCGCGCCTCGGTTTGCCCGCCCGCTACATGGACCGCGCGCTCGAAATGCTCGTCGGCGAAGAAAAAATAACGATCGACGGCAGCGAAATCAGCGCCATCTGACTTTCACCCCCACATTTTTCATCCATTTTACGCTAATTCTTACGATTTCTATTTGACAATCGTATTATTTTATTCCAAATTCTATTATCGACTGCCGTCGATGATAAGATTTCATTTAAAATCTTATCATTGGGCCTATACAATTATGCGGATTTGCTAAAAGGATAAAAAACTGCGCCCTACAATCGACGAAATTTTACGATTTCGACAGATTGCAGGGCGTTGAGGGCCGGGAATGGGCGAGGGGTGCGAAGAAAAAAGGGTTTGCCGGTGCCCGGTGGGCGGTGTGGGCGGCAATGGTGGGCAGGGAAAGCTTATTTTGCGCTTTCTGCCAGGATCTGTACGATGCGTTCGGCGCTGCGCCCATCCCATCGGTCGGGTATGCCGCATTTTTTCCACCGCCCGGCCACCATGTCTTCTACGGCCCGTGCCAGCAGAAGGGGGTCTTCGCCTACGAGCACGTTCGATCCTGTTTTTACTGTTTCTACGTGCTCGGTGTAGCTGTTCAGGGTAATGCAGGGCACGGTGTTGAAGGTGGCTTCTTCGGCTATATTGCCGCTGTCGGTGATTACGCCGCGGGCATGTGCCGTGAGGTAGCCGAACTGCAGGTAGCTTAACGGGGGGATGAGTTTGAATGTAGAGGGGGTGTTGCCCAGTAATTCGGCAACGACCTGTGCGGCGCGGCCGCGCAAGGGAGCGATGATGGGCTTCGAGGCTGATTTTTCGATCAGGGCGATGAGCATTTTTCGCAGGTTGTCGGTGTCGGTCAGCAGCGCTTTGCGGTTGAGGGTGAATACGAGGTAATCGGCTTCGGCGAGCTGCAGTTGGTCCATCATGTCGGGCCGCTGCAGTCGGTGCCGGTTAAAGCGCAGCGTGTCCATGAGGATGTTTCCGACCATGTAGATTTTCGACAGTTCGGCTCCTTCGCGCGTGGCGGTGCTATTGCTACTTATCCCGGCGGTGAAGAGCAGATCACTCAGTCCATCGATTACCAACCGGTTGATTTCTTTCGGCATATTGATGTCGAAACTTCGCGTTCCGGCTACTAGATGGGCCAGTTTGATGCCTTGTTTTTTGGTTACGATGGCGGCGGCCAGGGTCGATGCCAGGTCGTCTACAACGATTACGGCGTCTACTTTGTTGGTTTGCAGGTAGTGTTCGAATCCGGCCATGACGAGGCCCGTCAGTTCGTTCAGGTTCTCGCAGTCTATGCCTAAGAATACATTGGGGTGGGGCATTTGCAGGTCTTCGAAGAGCGATGCTTCGAGTGTCGGATCGTCTTTCCGGCCTGTGTACACCAGTTGGTAAGTGAGCGCGTGGCCCTCGGCGGCTGCTTTTTCGATGGCTCTGATGATGGGCGCTACCTTTACGAAGTTGGGGCGTGCGCCCGCAACAATACATATATTCATCGTTATTTTGTTTTTTGAGTTTTTACAAAGCCGGCGCGCCATGCATGCATGACACGCCGACTCGAATCGACAGGACTAATGGCGGGTGTTATTCGGTTTTGAACAAATCTTTTATTCCGCCGATGCTGCCCAGCAGGTTCGTTGCCTCGTAGGGCAGGTAAACGGTCTTGGCCTGCTCGCCTTTGGCCAGATCCTGCATCATGGCGATGTATTTTTGTGCCAGCAGATAGTTGGCCGGATTGGTGCTCTGGCCAACGGCCTCTGTTATTTTTTGTATGGCGATGGCTTCGGCTTCGGCCTTGCGAATACGCGCCGTAGCTTCGCCTTCGGCAAACAGGATGGCTTGTTGTTTGGTTGCCTCGGCGCGGTTGATGGTACTGGTTTTCTCGCCCTCGGATCGTAAAATGGCAGCTTGCTTCTCACCTTCGCTGGTCAGGATGGTGG
>CAUQAO010000134.1:0-5916 GCA_963515815.1 uncultured Prevotella sp. | reverse complement strand
CCGTGACCTTGATCATGAAATGATAGTCGCCCGGGGCGATGGTTTCGGGCACGATGATATCGGTCTTGCCCAAGAACCGCTTGCTGCCTGCGGGGATGGCGAACGTGTGATTGTATACCCAGGCGTTTTTCGGAATCAATTTCTTGTCCGTGATCTTCGGCTCCAACGGGCACGTCGTGGCGCTGGTGCCATGTGTGTGGTGGTCGAAGTTGTGGTGAATTTCGATGTTGTAGTTGCCCAATTCCATGTTGTCGGTAAACAGGTATTCGAAATGAATCACGTCGCCCTTGGCATACACCTGGCAGTCTATGGGATTGGCCGTGATGCCCGTCTCGACGATCTTCGGCGTCTCCATATCTTTCGTTGCATCGTTCTCGTCGCCTCCGCAGGCTGTAAAAATGCTTGTGAATACGGCCAGCGCCATTATTTTTTTTCTGATTTTCATGTCAATTCTTCTTTTATCTGTTCTTTTTTTGCCGTAAACGGTGGGCGAATGCGAGTAAAAATCGTTTCGCGGTCCCATTTTCCTGCTTTTACGTTTACCGCTTTCGAAAGCGGTAAACGTCACCCATGATTTTTTTCTGTTTTCCGTTACCGTTGGATCGAAAAATCTTTTATTTCGACCGTTGTTTCTCTGTCGCGGCTGTCTTCTACGCTGAAATGTACATGATAAGTGCCTGCTGCGGCCTCTGCGGGCACGGTAATTTCGGTCTCGACGCTGAATTTTCCGGTTTTTCCTTCATATCCTTTGATGTCGAAGGGGTATTCTTTGCTGCCGTGCAGCTCGATTTCTATCTTTTTTACGGCTGCCTTTGTTTCGACCGTTACTTTGACAAGTAGCTTCTGGCCGGGCTTGGCTTTTCGTTGTCCGTCGCCGATGATCAGATCCGTGATTTTCGGCGCATTGGGATCGATGGCCTTTATCGTGAGCTTTTCTTGTGCGCTGACGGTTTTGTTTTTCGTGTCTGTTACCGTCATGACGAAGGTGTAGAGGCCTGCAACTGTGTTTTCGGGAATGTCGAGGTGTTCGTGGAACATGGCCTTTTTCAATCCTTTATATTTGTCGCCGCTGCTGTAATCTTTCGCAACGATGGTTTTCCCTTCCGCGTTTTTAATCTCTACTTTGAGGGTTTTGATCTGGGCATCGGCCAGGATGGTTGCTGCGATGTGCAGGTCGGTTCCGGCAACGGCCTCTTTGGCGTTCTTTTCGCCGATCTCGTCGAGTTTGATAGAGATGTTGCTTACGTTGTTGTCATCGTCGTCATTGCTGCACGAAGTGAGCGAAAGCCCGAACAGGGCCAGGAACATGAATGTTCCGAAAATCATTTTCTTTTTCATTGTTATTAAAATTTGGGAGGCTCGAGGGCCTCGGGTTTATAAAATAATTGAATGTTTAAAAGTCGAGTGCGACCAGTATGGCTACGTTTCTTCCGGGTTCGGGTATGTTCATGAGCCGGTAGTAGTTGGTGTGGTCGTAGTATTTTCTGTTCAGCAGGTTGTCTGCGTTCAGAGTTACCCCAAGCGTGCGGTCGCCGATGGCGAATGTTCGGCCAGCTGTGATGTTCAGCGTGAAATAGCCGCTTGTGGGCTTTTCGGGCGGAACGATTTCGTTTTGGTGGGTCACGGCGTGCGCGTTCAATTCTACGTATCCGCCTTGTCGGGCCGCGTCGTTTCCGAAGGTGTACTTCAGAGCGATGTCTGCCGACGCGGGTGGCGAGAAGGGCAGTGTGAATCCTTTTTTCGGACCCGAGCGTTGTTCGGCGTGCAGATATTCGCCGCGCAGCTGTGCTTCGAGCCGGCGCGCAAACTTGTAAGTAGTCTGAAACTCGAAGCCGTAGCGCAGCACCTTACTTTGCGTGTACTGATACAGCTGCAGCCCTTCTACGTAATCGGGCGTCGGATTCATGTAGATGTAGTTGGGGAAGTGGTTCAGGTAGGGTTCGAACTGTACGTGCAGATTCGGCCCGTCCCAACTGATACTTGCGTCGATCTGGTACGATTCTTCGGGCTGCAGTGCGGCGTTGCCCTGTTCGTACCTGAAGATGTGGTAGTTGATGCCGTCGGCGCCCAGTTCTTTGGGGATGGGCACGCGAAAGCTTTTGCCCGCATTGCTTTTGAAGAGCCACTGGCCGGTGCGGTAGGTGAAGCCAGCCGACCAAGTAAGACTGTTGAAGCGGCGGTCGATCTCGGCCGAGCGTTCTTTGTGGATGTTGCCCTCGGGCGTGGGCGTGGCGAACCAGTCGCGGTAGCCGTGGATGTGGGTGCGGGCGAAGTCGTACCTGATGCCTGCGTTGACGATCAAGTCTCGGCCGATTTCGTACTTGTCGAAAAGATAGACGCCCGTCATGAACGTTTCGAAGTCGGGGATGATAAAGCCCCAGCCGCTGCGTCGGTTGTGCTGATACTCGGTGGCGAGTCCGCCGCGCAGGGTGTTCTTTTCGGTGATTCGGAACTGCGCACCGACGTCGCCGGCGAATGTATGCTTGTCGAAACTGCGCTCTAATGTTCCGTCGGGCGTGGGCATGTAACCGTGCGAAACGGCTTCGGCATACTCTTTCCGGCTGTTGTTTTGATAGGCCAGATGGCTTTCTACGGTCCATCGGTCGGTGCTCCAGGCGGTGCGGTGGGTTGCTTTGAAATGGTTGACCGACTGGTACGGCAGATCGATGTCGCGCGCCGACGCGTCGTAGTCGATATCCGACAGTCTTACTTCCAGGCCGTGTGCGTTGGCAAAGAAGCCGCTCTTCATATACGAGTTCGACAGTTTCAGGTCCGATCGCAGCCGGCTGTCTACGTAGCCGAGCGTCAGGCTGGCGTCTTGTTCTTTGCCGGCCGTGTTACGCAGTCGGCGGTTTTTCAGTGCGATGTTGTACGAGTAATATTGAATGCTGTCGGTCGGAACTTTGTAGTCGGCATAATCGATGCCCGTCAGGTTGGCCTTGTAATAGAATCTGCCGTTGCGCCCTTCGACCTTTGCCGAGAGACCCACCGACGCGTTGTTGCTGCGCCCGAACAGCGAGATGCTGCCTGCCAGCGGCTTCGTGGGCAGGTAATTGCTGTACAGGTTGATGACGCCGCCGATGGCATCCGAGCCGTATAGCAGCGCGCCTGGACCTTTGATTACTTCGATGCGGTCGATGTCGAACTGGTCGATCTCCAGCCCGTGATCGTCGCCCCATTGCTGACCTTCGTGCTTGATGCCATCTTCGGCCACAACCATGCGATTGAATCCCAAACCCCTGATGGCGGGTTTCGACTGGCCCGAGCCGATGCTCATGGCCTTGACACCCGGAATTTGTTGCAGCGACTGCATCAAACTGCCGGCAAAATTGCTTCGAAGATAGTTGCGGTCTACCTGAATCAGGCTTTGCGACGACCGCATCTGCACCTCTCGCGGGCTGTTGGCCGTGACCACCACGCCGCGCAACGTCAACGCCGTATCGATACTCGCCGTGTCGGGCCGCAGCTGCACAGGCCCATCGGGCACCACCGGCATCTGTTTGCCCGCTACTGTGGCTGCCATGCTGCATGACAGCACGATGATTACAACTGATCTGTTCATAGTTGTCAATCGATTAATCAATAGAAAAAATGCAACTTCCCCCCTCAGTGTCGAGCGGAAGTATGCCGAAGAGAAAAGCGTTCGCTTTAAAAGAAAGGACGGAACGCGAAAAAGAATCCTACAGGCTGTAAGGCGGAGCGCGCAGGCTGGTGATGCCTACAACGGGGCATAACACGAGCGCTTCACGATCAACGGTAGCCCGACTGAGCAACAGCGTCGGCACTACGTCGAGTACGATGGATGGAGCCGAATGAAAAGGCGCCAGCGTAAAGTGGCAAACAAAACAACCGTCGGCGTCGTGCCCGGCCTGATGATGGTCGGTGGCTGTCGACGCGCAGTTGGCCGTATGCAATTCGACCCGGCATACGTGAAACGACTTGATGAGGGTCGGCATCATCAGCACGGCTAGCAATAGCCATGCAACGAAAATGTTCTTTGTTTGTCGTTTCTTACTCTTCATTCGTTTTTGTTTGCCCCCGGTATGAACAGTCCGGGGTGAACGCTGCAAAAGTAGCTATTTTTCCGTAAAACCGTAACCCGCACCACGGTATATCACTTTAAAAGATGCTAAGAAAAACTAATGGGCCGGGCAGATTACATCGCAGAATCGCTACCTTTGCCGACGCAAAACAGGCGGCTTTTCTATTTGTTTTACGGCTATCCGACCGGGACGCGTTCGTGCCGCTGCCGCCCCTCGGATGGCGATAATTGGAAGGAAGAAAAATTGTGATCGACCCCGAAAAATTAAAGGATAAACGCATTGCCGTGCTGCTCTCGGGCGGAGTAGACAGCGCGGTGGTTGTGTACGAGCTGACCCGGATGGGCCTCAAGCCCGACTGCTTTTACATCAGGATAGGGCCCGAGGAGGACGAAGCGTGGGACTGCACCTCGGAAGAAGACATGGAGATGGCCACCGCCGTGGCGGCCCGATACGGATGCAGCCTGCAGATGGTCGACTGCCACCGCGAGTATTGGGACGAGGTAACCCGATACACGATGGACAAGGTGCGCGCCGGCCTCACCCCCAACCCCGACGTGATGTGCAACCGCCTGATCAAGTTCGGCGCTTTCGACCGAAAAATAGGGCATCGCTACGACCTGATCGCCACCGGGCATTATGCGCAGACCGAGACCGCAGACGGCAAGACGTGGCTCGTAACGAGTCCCGACCCGGTGAAAGACCAAACCGATTTTCTGGCACAGATATACGACTGGCAGCTGCGCAAGGCACTCTTCCCCATCGGCCATTACGTCAAGAACGAGGTGCGCGACATTGCCCGCCGCGAACAGCTTGTCAACGCCCGCCGCAAAGACAGCCAGGGCATCTGCTTCTTGGGCCGAATCAACTACAACGATTACCTGCGCCGTTTCCTGGGCGAGCATCCCGGCGAGGTAATCGAGCTGGAAACGGGCAAAACCATCGGCCGCCACAAGGGTCTGTGGTTTCACACCATCGGCCAGCGCCACGGACTGGGCTTCGGCGGCGGTCCGTGGTTCGTGGTGCGCAAAGACGTGCCGTCGAACACGCTCTTTGTAAGCCGAGGCTACGATCCGCAGACGGCTTACCGAAAAGATTTCGAGATACACCACTTCCACTTCCTCACCGAGCCTGTCGAGCTGAACCGCGTCACGTTCAAGATACGCCACACGCCCGACTACCATCCCGCTACGATCGAGCCCACGGCCGAAGGCCATTATTGCGTGCATGCCCTGCAGCCCATTCACGGCGTAGCGCCCGGCCAGTTCTGCGTGGTGTACGACGAACGGCACCACCGTTGCTTCGGCTCGGCCGAAATAGCCCTGTAAAACGTTCGGGAGGCCCGAACCCCCGTCGGCCGCCGGTCGAAAACTCCGCACGGCCTATATATATAATATAATGTGGGGGCGAAAGAGCCGGCGGTCGCAATCTGCCCGCTCGCCCGCAGTGTCTGCTCCTGTTTAATCGGAAATGTCTTGCGCGCGAGCAGTGTCTGCCACCATTTAGATCGAATTTGCCGACTGAAACGCCCTGTCTGCCCCTCGTTGATTGCAAAAAACTGATGCGCGGGCTGTGTCTGCCACTCCGCGCATGCTTTTTACCCGAGAAAAAGCTGTATCTACCCTCCGTTTCCCCCCATTTTCTTTTTCAAAAGCCCGAATCAATGCTCCAAACCTGCTGCTGAGCGACTCAGCAATACATTCAGACACTCTGACTGGCCCGCTGAGCGACTCAGCAACACATTCAGACACTCTGACCGGCCCGCTGAGCGGCTCAGCAATACATTCAGACACTCTGAACAGCCTGCTGAGCGACTCAGCAACGCATTCAGACACTCTGACTGGCCCACTGAGCGACTCAGCAACGCATTCAGACA
>CAUQAO010000133.1:0-6044 GCA_963515815.1 uncultured Prevotella sp. | reverse complement strand
GTTGTGGTACGACCCCGATGATACGGCGCCAGCTGTCTGTTGTAAGTTGTGACAACTCTGTGTGTTTATTGAGAGTAATTCGTCCCGATTCATAAGGGTAGAATTTCTGCAACAATTGTACAAAAGTGCTTTTCCCGCATCCACTTTCTCCCGTTATAACTATGCATTCGCCGATATTAACAGTTAGCGAGAGACCACGAAACAGTTGTTTCTGTCCGGGAAAACGGAATGTAAGCTCTTCGACTTCGAGTGAATGAAATTCCGTTTCCGTTACTTTACCCTGCTCTTCTGGTGGCAGTGAGGCAAACTCGTACATGCGATTGAAAGCTACGTGAGCTTCGTTAATCGAGATAGTTATCAATGCCATTCCGGCTACAGCCGGTAGCAGCGAGCCTGCAATACCGAGCACTGCCATCAGCTCGCCAAGCTTCAGCTGGTTGTCAAGAACGAGCGACGATGTGTAGGCCAGTATACCCGTCAGAAACAGTACGCCGAAGATGCCCGATAGCACCGATAGTCGCACATTGATTTTTCCCAGTCGCACTACTTGCTCTTGGTAGTGGCCGTAAATGATACGATTAAGCTGGCCGAAGAATGGTATCCGGTTATGATTTTTAATGGCGGCAATGCCCTGCATAGTGGTTACATAGTTGCTTTCGCTCAAGGCATAACTCTGCATCACGCTGCGCTGGGCGTGTATAATCCGGTGGTTGAAGAGGCGAATCAATATGAAATAGACCGGTAGTGCAGCCAGCACGATCAGCCCTGTTTGCCACGAATAGTAAAACAGAAAAATGAACGAGGCGACCATCGTAAGTACATCGATCACAACGCTGCTTGCTACGGCTGTTACAACGCGCTGGACGCGCTGCGTGTCGTTAAGTCGGGCAACTAATTCACCCGTCCGTCGTGTGTCGAAGAATCGTTTGGGCAGCGATAATAGAGCGGAATAGAAGCGGTCGGTAATACGATTATTGAAATCGCGGGTTTGCCGTATCAATAGTAGTTGTCGGATGGCATCGAGACCCACGCGTGCTATTAGCAGGATGCCCAACAGCACGATGCCGGCTGTTAGTTTGCCGACGTTGTGCGAGGGTAATATGTCGTCAATTAGTCTTTGAGAGAATACGGCCATCGCCATACTCAGTACGGCAATACCGGCCCCGATCACGATACTGAACAGCAGCAGTTGGCGGTCGTCGCGCAGTAACGATACGAACCATCGCCATTTGTCGCGGCGTTGTATTTGGGCTTTTACGAACGCTGCACTAGGTGTCAACGTCAGGCAAGCATGGCTTAGCCAGATGCGTTCCAGCTCGTCGGATGTGTAATGAACGATTCCTTGTGCCGGATCGCCTACAACGAAGCGGTTGTCGTCGTAGCCATAGCAAACTATGTAGTGGTTCAGATGTTTTTCGGGGGTGATGTGCAGAATCACCGGCTGTCCATGTTCGATCAGCGCAGCCGCATCGGCTTCGCACCCCTCGGCAGTGAAACCGGTCTGTCCGGCTGCCTGATAGAGGCCTAGTAGCGAAGTACCCTCGGTATTGGTGCCACTCAACTCGCGTAGCTTTTCAAGCGTACAGTCTCCGCCGTAGTAACGGATTAGCGACAGCAGACATGCCACACCGCAGTCGGTCTGGTCGTGCTGCATCACAAAGGTTTTGCGAAGAGTAGATGGCGAAAGATTATTGTGTTTCATCGTCGGTTTGTAATGTTTTTAGAATGGCCGATGATAGAATCTGTCCGTGAAATCGTTTCAGCAGCCGGCCATTTCGTCCATAAACTAATGTATAAGGCGTTGTTGTTACATCGAATCGGACAGGAAAAATCATCTGTCGGTCTTCGAGCAAAACGACCGACGGATGTGCCGACAGTCCGCTGCTTACGGCAAATGCCCGAATGGTCTCGGCTGGTTCTGTCGAAACGAACAGCAACTGTGTGTCGGCAAAGTCGGATAGATGGGCGACGATGTCTTTCACCTCGTTGCGGCAGAAGTCGCAGTCGGTATGAAACCAGACGAAAACCGTCGGGCGGTGTTGCGGCAGACTGTCGCGTGTGTAGAGGGTGCCATCCGGTTGGTAAAATTCGAATTCGGGTATCGACTCCAACTGCTCGGCAATAGCCTGTTTGCGACTGCTCTTGTTCCAGAATCCATACAATAGCACAACGAATAATATGGCTGCTGATCCGACGATAACGATACCGGCTACATATCGTTTGTTCATTGTGCTCAACTTGCATTAAGAGTTAAAAACATGATGCCGACCACCCATAATGCTAACCCGGCACCGTAGCTGCCGGCCACCAATGCCAGTGCTTTGCTGCGGCTGATTTGCAACGCTTTTGCAAATAGCATAGTTAGAATAATCCAGTATGCCACCTCGAACAGGCTGATGAGCTGCATCGGGTAGATATACCATCGCTCAAAATTGGCATATCCGAACAGGCTTTCGAGCGAAAGGGGCATGTAGTATTGAAGATCGTCGAACGTGTAGTCTGTCTTGAAAAAATAGAACCAAGCCGTTTTCATCACTATTGACAACAGAAAAACAAACTCGGCTCGGATTACGATATTGAACACCTCCCCGAATTTTAGTTTCAGATCAAAGAAGAAGATGCCGATAGCTAATAATCCGGCGATAAACAGAATTTTTAGGTACAGCAGCAGCGGTAGCATAGCATACCCTACCCATCCCCATACGTTGTTCATGTGCATTACCTGCTGCAATTGTTCAGTCGTCAACTGTTCGGCCAGCGAGCCGTAGTAGAGTTCCTCCGTCCCAAGCAACTCTTTTGAAAAAACGCCCCCACTGAACGTAAGGGCGTAAAGGGTAAAGAAAAGGAGGCGGTTGTTGTGCATGAGATAACTGCTACCTACTTTTTATCAGTAACGCAATAGAGACTGCTAAAAGGAGTACGTTGATGACAATTATGTAGTAGACACCTTCATCTTTCATAAAATAATAGATGCCTGCAGTCAAAGCAAGGGATGTTATTGCCAATGTGATGATAGAATAGAGTGTTCTCGTCGAGATAGATTTATTCTTTTTCTGTTTGTAGAAATTTCCTATGGCAAAACCGATGACGCATCCCAATCCGCTTAAAAAGCCGTAATGGACAAATAGGCCAAGTGAAAGTAAGGCGAAGAACAGTATTATAAGAGTAATCCAATAAGATTTCATGATTAAACAAATCAGTGTTTGCCTTATGACTCTTGAAAATTTTTTCAATGAGATCGTTGCACGATTCCAGACTGCTCCAATATTGGACTTTTGCAACGATCTCTCAGACTGTCAGATATGATCTGTGGCTTCAAATTTTAACGACGTGGTCGAGGGCGGGATTCAGCGGCGGGATTCAGCTGCACCTACAGTTTCACATAAGAGAACGCCAACTACACCCCATGCAACACTAACACCGACGCTAACACCAGCACTAACAGGCGCTAATGCTAGGCCTGCACCAAGGACTCCTCCCCATGCTGTCATTAAGAGACCACAACCCAAGGAAGCAGGCCCTCCGCCATTAATCGCTTCCATTTGTTCAAAACTTACAGATTTCATAAGACTTAAAATTTAAAATATTAATACATGTAGTGATAATAAGCTTCTTGCTTAATAAGCGATCTCTAGTCCAGCACGTAGGTTTATTACGCCGTTTTCGCCGTAAAAACTTTTTATGATGCCCGCCCACGCCGGATCATGCCAGTTCATCTTTCGCCAAGTGAAGTCGTTCGTAATAGTACGACTCCAAGTTTGTTCCGAGGTAGAGGATCCGGTACAGCATATTGTGGGACTTATTATCTGGCGCTGTTCGACTATTATTTGTGCCGGAATGATGCAATCGACAACGATAAAAACTCCCTTCGACGGAAAGGGTACCGGACGAGGCAGATGAACTGTTTCGCGGCCGTGATACCGCTTCTCACTCGGGTGGACAATCGGTTCTTTGAGCAGAGACTCCAAATGCCACCCTTTTTCGATAAGACTAAACCCTAACCATAAACAAGCTGCTACGGCATACGCTGGTACTAATACGATAAAAACAGCGACAGCAAAGTTAAGGAGTATGCTTTCTTGATTTAGACTGATCAACATTTGCACATACTCCTCATTTTTGACTTCGTTGTATGTATCCTTGAAGAAATCGTCAGTAAAAATCTTCTGAAATTCCACACTCAAAGCTGCGGCATAAATCGCATAACTAACAAGAAACGCTGTTAGCACGAATGTCTTATCGTATTTCAGAGAAATGTGCCTCATTTTGTTTGACCATATTTCCAATGCAAACGTATATACAATCCTCTTTCCCGACCAAATCCTAAGTGTTAAATATTTATGATACGCACGGCTTGTTAAGGCTATCGCATAGATAGAAGGATGCGACGTAACATGTTGAATATCATCGAAATATGAGAAGAAAATCATCTCCTTGTAAGTCTCTCTTCCTGCTGTAGTTACGTAGTTAAGATCTAACTGGTAAGAAAAAAGATATACCGCCTCACGAGTTAGAATAGCTTATGGGAATCACACTGGAGCTTCCAATTGCTTCTTGATCAGCCTGTCCATGTCTTCCGAAGTCTTATTATCCGTCACCTGTGCATAGATCTGCGTGCTGGATATGGACGCGTGCCCCATCATCTTGGCGATGCTCTCTATCGGGATGCCTGCGCTGAGCGACAAGGTTCCGAACGTGTGGCGTGCCATGTGGAAAGAGAGCCGTTGCCTGATGTCACACACCCTGCCCACGAAGATCATATTAGCATTCAGCCTGCAACGACTGCAACCGCGTGGGAAGACAAGGGCGTCACCTTTTTCTTTCATCGCATGTTCTCCTCTGCATCTGTTCAGGATGGTCTCTATTATCGGATCCTATGACTTTGCAGTGTACATCTGTTTTCAGAGACACACTTATAGACAACCTCAAGGCTAAACTCGTCTCCGTTGATAACAAACGAATGCGCGAATCAAAATCCGCCTCTATTTGGGCTCTATAATGGATTGTATGGGTAGGCGAATTGAGTTTCCTGCGAATGAAGTAGGCCCTATCAATATCAATAGCGTTGTACATGTTGACGAAGTGTCTACGTCCAGAGTCGAAGTGATTACGTCCGCTGATACGTTCAGAACCTATCGATGATACGTTCGGAACGTATCGATGACCACTTCGGAACGTATCGACACTACGTTCGGAACGTATCAGCGGACGTAATCCATCCCTCCGCGCCATCCTTTCCACCTAGTCGGCTCTGCCCACATGATTCATTATAGAGTCTCTATTTGTGGCCTTTGGAGGATAGAGAACAGATTGCATTGACACCTCGACGTGACTTTCAGTGAAGATCATTTCTGGTCGCGCAAAGAAAAAGAATACGCTGCCTCGAACATAAATACGATAAAGAAACTTGCCTTAGCCATTGTCATACAGCAGGAAGACAAGTTATCTATTGCAAGCTATCTTTAGAGAGGCTTTCAAGGCCACCCTCAATCCTATAATACTGTTAATAGTATCTCAAAAAGCTCTTCAAAATTTGATACGGTTGTTCCGGACGTCTATCGCGCGTGTAGCACATGCATCTTTACCCCTTCATCAGCCCCTTCAGCTTCGGATCGGATTTGATGCGGTCGATTTCGGAGTCCACCAGCGAGAGGATCTCCTGCTTGATTTGGCGATAGTTCGCGTCGATGGAAGCTTTCATCGTGTCGTCGCCCGAGGCGTCGCGGAAGTCGGCGATGATAGGAATCGGGCGGTAAGACTTCATCTCAGCGGACACTTTGGCGGTATCGACCACAATCTCCGCATGGAAGATCTTCTGCTCGATGCGTTCGTCGAAGTTGTCGGACACGGCGCCGACAAACATGCCCTGCGTCAGGTTGCTGATTTTCGACGCCGGAATCAGGCTGTCCATTTGCGTGTTGATAGAAGTGGAAACGTCCTGCCGATTGATGGAGACGGACTGCCTTCTTTGCAGGACTTTACCGAACCGTTCGGAGAGCGTCTTGGCGGTTTCTCCCACCACCTGCCCCGAAAACACATTCCCG
>CAUQAO010000132.1:0-6066 GCA_963515815.1 uncultured Prevotella sp. | reverse complement strand
AACTTCGGTAAGAAATCGCTTTCAGAGCTTGATGATTTGCTCGAGAGTCTGAATCTATCATTCGGAACCGATATTTCAAAGTATAAATTGGATAAAGAATAACTAACAATGAGACATAATAAAAAATTCAACCACTTAGGTCGTACTGCATCTCATCGTGATGCTATGCTTGCAAACATGGCTATATCGTTGATCATGCACAAAAGAATCACTACGACCCTTGCCAAGGCTAAGGCTTTGAAAAAATATGTAGAGCCGCTGATCACACGCTCTAAAGACGATACAACCAATTCGCGGCGTGTCGTTTTCCGTTATCTGCAAAACAAGTATGCAATAACAGAACTGTTCAAAACCGTTGCGCCGAAAGTTGGCGATCGCCCCGGGGGTTACACACGTGTCATTAAGCTCGGAACACGTCAAGGAGACGCAGCGCAGATCGCATTCATCGAGTTGGTAGACTTCGATGAGAATATGGCCAAGACACCCAAGGCTGCAGCTAAGAAAACGCGCCGTAGCCGTAAGGCCGCTGCACAAGCAGAAGGGACAGCCCCCGAGGTAAAGGCAGAAGAAACTGCGGAAGAGGCACAAGCGCCTGTGGCAGAAACTGTGGAAGAAGAAGCTAAAGCAGAAGAATAAGTATTTTTTAGCATCGATTATACTAAAAAGGTCTCAATTCGGATAGAGTTGAGACCTTTTTATGTTTATCTGCCTTCGACGATGGCTCTGTGCTGCATCCTACGGCTTCGGAAAGAGAAAAGGGGCACCTTTCGGGTGAAAAATACTTTTTTCATGTTTCCGTGCGACAAAGTAAGCCCTAAAAACTTTTTTGTGCTTCTTTGTGACAAAGTAGGCTGAGAAACGCGGCAATGTATAGCGTGCATGCGCAGAAAGCGGCCCGACACACAGTAGTTGTCGGGGCTATGCTAAAAAGGTTAAAAGGAGTTGCTGCTTTCCCTGGGTTTTTCTACCTTTGCGACTATTAAAATCAATCTATTCATCAATTAGCACAATGAAAAAATACGCATTAACTGTTTTGTGTTTGGCGTTTGTACTGCTTGTCAACGCCCAGAGTTTGTTCATAGGTACGTACAACATTCGCAACGATAACAAAAACGATCGTACGGAAGGTAACGGATGGCCTAATCGTTGGCCGGTTATTTGCGACATGATCAACTTCGAACAACCAGATATTTTCGGTACGCAGGAGGTTTTTATTACGCAGATTCGCGATTTGCAACGGGGGCTGACAGGCTACGATTATATCGGCGTGGGCCGCGACGATGGTAAGGAAGCCGGCGAATACTCTGCCATCTTCTATAAGAAGGATAAGCTGAAACGGCTCGACTACGGCAATTTCTGGCTGAACGAAACGCCCGATGTTCCGAAACTCGGTTGGGACGCGGCATGTATTCGTATCTGCACGTGGGGAATGTTCAAGGATGTGCAAACGAAGCTGAAGTTCTATTTCTTCAACCTGCACATGGATCATGCGGGAGATGTGGCGCGCCGTGAGGCTGCCAAGCTGGTGGTTAGAAAAATTAGGGAAATTGCCGGAGAAAAGGCTCCGGTGATCCTGACGGGTGACTTCAATGTTGATCAGAACGACGAGATTTATCAGATATTCGCCCAGTCGGGCATCTTGAAAGACGCGTATGCGTCGGCCAAGCAACGTTTCGCCGAGAATGGTACGTTCCAGGGTTTCCAAACCAATCTGTTTACCGACAGCCGTATCGACCATATCTTCTTATCGAAACAATTCGAGGTCGATCACTTCGGTATCTTGACCAACAGCTATTGGACGAAGGTGGATAACGCCGAAGAGATAAAAGACGGTAACGCTCCGCACGAGATCACGTTGCGCAAGTACACGCAACGCTTGCCGTCGGATCATTATCCGATCTTTGCCAAAATCAGGTACCGGAAATAGCTCAACGATAACGCTACGCAACTAAGGGCGTAGCGGCGTAAATAAAAGGGCAGCCCGACCATCGCCGGGCAGCCCTTTTATCTGTTCTACCTTATGGTGTGCGCTAAAAAAGAAATTATTTAGAGAGTTTGTTCAGTTTCTCTCGCAACTTGAGTGCCTTCTGCGCATTTTTCAACGTGGTTTTGCGCTCGTTGGCTGTTTTGTCAAGCTGTTTAAATTCTTTTGCAGCCCTGTTGTAGGCTTCTTTCGCCGTTTTCATGTCGTCTTTGGCTTTGTCGGCCTCTTTTTTGGCTGCGCTATACTCTTTTTCGGCCATATTGATCACGAACTGCAATTGTTCGATCGACATGCTGTTATAGTCTTCTTTCTTGTCTTGTGCGAACAGCTGTCCAACGCCGATAACCGTGGCGAACAGTGCCAATACCAATGTTTTCTTCATATTCTTTTGTTTTATATTGTCGTTGCAAAGTTAGCAAAAAGTTCTGCCGGTTACAAATTGTCGAGGTTGCGTATGGCGAATGGACCTATGTTTCTGATTCAGGTCAATCGGTGTTCGACGATTTCGCGAGCATTTGCGCTTCGGGCCAGTTGACGAGGTAGAGGCGTTCGGTAGCGCGGGTAAAGGCGGTGTACAACCAGTGCATGTAGTCGGAAGTGAGGGCTGCATCGGCGATGTTGCCCTGATCGATATAAACGTGGGCCCATTGCCCGCCCTGGGCCTTATGGCAAGTGCTGGCGTAGGCGTATTTTACCTGTAGGGCGTTGAGAAACCGGTCTTGTCGCATTTTCTGCAACCTTTCTCGCTTGCGGGGAATGTCGGCATAGTCGGCCATGGCGGCTCGAAAGAGTTGTTCGTTTTGTTGGGGCGTCAGTGCAGGCGCTTCGCTTTGGAGGGTATCGAGAATAACCGTGGCCTGGAGTTCGCGACGATCGTAGTCGGGAAACTGCAGCGAGACATCGGCAAATCTGAATCCGTACACTTCGCGAATATTCCGCACGCGCTGTACTACGGCCCGGTCGCCGTTGGCGATAAAAGGTTGCTGTGCGGCAGCCGTTTCGGCAGGCGGCTGTTTGTCGGCTCCGAACCAGAAGTAATTGTTTTTAACCACCATGAGCATGTCGCCGCCGCCAAGTTCGCCTTCTCTGTCGAGAATCGAATTTCTGATACCCTGATTGTAAATATTGGCGCGCTTGTTGCTCCGTGTAATGACCATCGTCTCGTCGATTCCCACCTCGGCATAGCTGCTGTTGAGCGTTTCGATCAGTTCGTTGCCGGGCACCATCCGGATATCGGCGAATCCGTGGAAACGAATTCGAGGAGGTTGCGCGAGCATTTGGTGTGCGATGAGCTGTCTGATGCGGGTGGCATTATAAAGGATTCCGCTTTGCTGGCTCTGTCGCAGTACCTCGTCGAGGTCGCATTGATAAACCTTCAGGTCGTATTGTTCCAGCACGTTTGCCGACAGTGCCGGCGACTGGTTTTCGCCGACCGGCGGCAATTGCGCCTTGTCGCCGATGAGCACCATGCGACAGTTGCGCCCACTGTAAACGAAGTTGACGAGATCGTCGAGCAGACGGCCGCTTCCGAAAGCCGAATCGGCGAAACCGGCGTTGGCAATCATCGAACACTCGTCGATCATGAAAAGCGTGTCGCCATGTCGGTTGAAATTCAGGTCGAACGTTCCGCCGTCGGGTTCGAGTGCTTTTTGCCGGTAGATCTGATGATGGATGGTAAAAGCCGCATGCCCGCTGTTCAGGGCGAACACTTTCGCTGCTCGCCCGGTAGGTGCCAGCAGCAAGATTTTTTGTTGCAGTGCTGCCATCGTCCTGACAATGGCTCCTGCCAAAGCCGTCTTGCCCGTACCGGCATTGCCGCGCAGAATCATGACCGACCGCGGTTCGCGATCTATCATAAACCGGGCGAACGTTTGCAGGGCAAGGGCCTGCTGCCGCGTGGGTACGAAAGCGAATTGTTGTTTGATTCGAAAGATCAGTTCGTCTGTGATCATAAATTCGTGAAGTGCTGTGTGCGAGATTTTAAATGAACAGGTCGTTTATTGAGAAAGTATTTCGTACTTTTGCAACGACGAGAAAAGCAACCGCTTAGCTTCTGCAAAGGTATAATTATTAAACGATGAGAGTTAGATTAAAGCACAATTATCTCTTAGTTTTCTGCGTGTTGGTCGTCGGTGCTCTGTGTGTTGCGAGTATCTGGCAACCCATTCGTTTCGAGCGTATGAGAACCGAACGAGAGCAGGTGGTAAAACACCGACTGGCAGATATTCGGCGAGCCGAAGAGAAGTATCATGCTACCGCAGGACGCTACACGGCCGATTTCGATTCGCTCGTTGCCGGCGGTTATCTGGCCGACTCGTTGCAATACATTCCGTACACGCCGAAAAAACGATTCGAACTCTATGTCACGATGCAGCTTGCCAAATCGGGCCGACAGATAGCACTGATGGAGTGCCGGGCGCCGTTTACCGATTATTTGCAAGGACTCGATAAGCTGCACATTGTCCGACTCATTGAACAAGAAAGCGCCGCGGGACGATACCCCGGCCTGAAGATAGGAGACATTACCACACCGAATAACAATGCAGGAAATTGGGAATAGCCTGAACAACTTAAACGCCCGACTGGTGCTTCGTATCAGTCGTCGGTCGATTAGCTTCTCGGTCGTAGACAACACGACAGAGACGCAGTTGGTTTTCGAACCGTACATCATTAAGAGTGGCATTTCGTTGGCCGCCAACTTACGCGGAGCTTTTGCCGAGAGCGACCTGTTGCTGCGCGGATACCAGCGTGCACAAGCCATGATCGATGCGTCCGTATTGATGATACCCATCAGCGAGTTCGACGAAAACACCGCGGAAACGCTTTATCGCCGTACTTTCGTCGACACGGCCGACTGCACCGTGCTGCATACCGTACTGCCCGGCCTCAACGCCGTAGCCGTATTCGCCGTGAACAAAGACCTGAAGCTGGTCCTAACCGACCACTTTTCCGATATACGCTTTTGCCCCATTGCTCAGCCCGTATGGAGTTACTTGCACAAACGCAGCTTTGTCGGAGCCTACCGAAAACTTTATGTCTACTTCCACGACCGGCAGGCCGAAGTGTTCAGCTTCAAGCATAACCGTTTCAGATTCTGCAACACTTTCGACGCATCGCGGCCCAACGATGTAGTGTACTACCTGTTGAACGTATGGAAAGTACTCGGACTCGATGCCGAGAAAGACGAACTGCACATCGTCGGCGACATACCCGACCGGCAACTGCTTGACGAATCGCTGCACCGCCACCTGCAAAAAGTATATTTCATCAATCCCACGGCCGAGTTCAACCGCATGCCCATTACACAGATCAAAGGGCTGCCTTTCGACCTGCTCACCCTCTTTCTGAAAGGAAAATAATGCGCATCATTACCGGCATCTATAAAGGCAGACATTTCGACATACCGTGCTCGTTCAAGGCGCGCCCTACCACCGACTTTGCCAAAGAAAACATATTTAACGTGCTCAATGGTTACCTCGACTTCGAAGGAGCTATGGCGCTCGACCTGTTCGCCGGTACCGGAAGCATTTCGTTAGAACTGCTCTCGCGCGGATGCCAACAAGTTGTCAGCGTAGAAGCTGATCGCGACCACGTTGCCTTCATTCGCCAGTGCATGCTGAAGCTCGGCACCCAGCGCAACATACTATTGCGCACCGACGCCTTCAGATTTATGAAAGCCTGCCGTCAGCAGTTCGATTTCGTTTTTGCCGACCCGCCTTACGCCTTACAAGAATTGCCGCAGATACCCGCCCTTGTTTTCGAGCAAAATTTGCTGAACAACGGTGGCATCTTCGTCTTCGAACATGGAAAACAAAACGATTTCAGCGGCTTTCCGCAATTTGTGGAACGCCGGCAATACGGAAGCGTGAATTTTTCGATATTTCGACAAACTTCCGCGACGGAAAACAAATAAAAATATTGCTGTCCGATAAAAATAGTTTTTTCATACTGTCTGGTGACCATCTGGGACTAAAAATGAATTTTACGCGCTGTCTGGTGACCATTTGAGGCCAAAAATGAATTTTACGCGCTGTCTGGTGACCATCTGAGGCCAAAAATGAATTTTACGTGCTGTCTGGTGA
>CAUQAO010000131.1:0-6197 GCA_963515815.1 uncultured Prevotella sp. | reverse complement strand
CTTGCCGACATCGCTGAAGCAGCTGTTCTACTATCTCCCCACTTTTCTGTTCGGTATGATGACGGCACGAATGGGGCAACACCTCGACCGTTACCTCCCGGTAGCGGCAAGCATAGCAGGGTTGGTTCTTTCGGCCGCCATGACCCTGACATGTGTTGTTTTTGAGATAAAAATAGGGCTGAACATGGTATTCTGTATGATTTTTTCTATGCTACTCGTCGGTCTGTTCAGGCAGACAAATCTCACATTAAATTCTGCGGCTCGCAGCATCAATAAATGCAGTATGGGAATCTACATACTGCATCATATTCTGATTTGGTATTTTATCCGGTTCGACAGCGTACACGAGTTGCTCGATAACTTGGGGTATGCGGGACCGATGCTTATCTTCGTTACGGTTTTCAGCCTCTCCTGGTTGCTAACATCGCTGTGTTTTCGGCTGAAAATCGCCAAATATCTGTTCGGCTAATACGGCAGCCATGCAGCGCGCGTACGCACATTTTATTGTATCGCTTCGAGCATACGTTTCAGCACTACCTGCGCACTGATTTCGCGATTAGCCGCCTGGGGTATCACCAGCGAACGGTCGCTCTCGATCACCTCGTCGGTTACGATCAGTCCACGGCGTACCGGCAGGCAATGCATGAAATAACCGTTGCGCGTAACGCTCATCCGACGCCCGTCGATGGTCCAGCTACGATCTTCGCAGGTAATCTTTCCGTAGTCGCCGGGAGAGGTCACACCCGGATTGCTCCAGTTTTTAGCATATACGAAGTCGGCCTGCTGCAAGGCTTTCATTTGATCGTACTCGACCGTAGCGTTGCCGACAAACTTCGGATCAAGCTCATAGCCTTTCGGGTGGGTGATCACCAAATCGACGTCGGCAGCATTCATCCATTGGGCAAACGAATTGGGTACCGCCTGCGGTAGCGATTTACAGTGAGGCGCCCACGTCAAGACCACTTTCGGCCGCGCAGTTTGTTTGTACTCTTCTATCGTTATGAGATCGGCAAAGGCCTGAAGCGGATGAACCGTGGCCGTTTCCATGGCAATGACCGGTCGGCCCGAGTACGCGACAAACTGATTGACGATGGTTTCGGCATAATCGTAGTCGCGATCGGCAAGACCGGCAAACGATCTTACGGCCACCAGATCGCAGTAACAGCCCATCACCGGAATGGCCTCTAAAAGATGCTCCGACTTATCGCCGTCCATGATAACACCACGTTCGGTTTCCAGCTTCCACGCGCCGGCATTGACATCCAACACTATGACGTTCATCCCCAAATTGGCAGCCGCCTTCTGTGTACTGAGCCGGGTGCGCAGGCTGTTGTTGAAAAAGATCATCAACAGCGTTTTATTCTTGCCCAAATAACTGTAGGCATACCGATCGCGTTTCACTTCGAGCGCCTCGTTCAGCGCCTTGTTCAGATCGCCTATATCGTTAACATTGAAAAATGTTTTCATAACATGATTTTATTTATAGTTTCTTTTATCGATCAACCGTACATTGCCTATTTCGTATGATCTTTCTGCCGTATCTCCACGCGCCTGATCTTTCCGCTGATGGTTTTCGGCAGCTCATCCACAAACTCGATCACACGCGGATATTTATAGGGAGCCGTCTGCTGCTTGACGTGGTTCTGCAGCTCTTTTATCAATTCTTCGCCGGCCTTGTCTTTCCATTCTTTGGCCAAAACCACGGTTGCCTTTACAACCATGCCCCGTATTTCGTCGGGCACACCGGTAATGGCGCATTCTACCACCGCCCGGTGCGTCATCAGCGCACTTTCTACTTCGAACGGTCCGATGCGATAGCCCGAGCTTTTAATTACATCGTCGGCACGACCTACGAACCAGTAGTAGCCGTCTTGATCGCGCCAGGCAATATCGCCGGTATGATACATTCCGTCGTACCACACCTTAGATGTCAGCTCGTCGTCGCGATAATATCCCTTGAAAAGGCCGATGGGTTTACGGTTGCCGATGTAGATACATATCTCGCCTTTCTCGCCGTCTTCGCACGGCGTACCGTCGGCCTTCAATAACCTTACGTCGTACTGCGGATTGGGTTTTCCCATCGATCCGGGCTTAGGCATATCCCAAGGAAAGGTTCCCAGGGTCAGTGTGGTTTCGGTCTGTCCGAATCCCTCCATCAATCGTACGCCGGTTAGCTGATAGAAGTTATCGTATACCGACGGGTTGAGGGCTTCGCCAGCCGTACAACAGTAGCGCAACGCGCTGAGATCGTATTGCGCAAAATTTTCTCTGATCATGAAACGGTAGACTGTGGGGGGAGCACAGAACGAGGTGATGCGATATTTCTCCATCTGCCGCATCAGCCGTTTGGCATCGAATCGTTCATGATCGTATACGAAAACGGTTGCACCGGCAAACCATTGGCCATACAGTTTTCCCCATACGGCTTTCCCCCACCCGGTGTCGGCCACGGTCAGATGAATGCTGTCTTCGCGCAGATTGTGCCAATATACGCCGGTGGTGATGTGACCGATGGCGTACAGAAAGTCGTGCGCCACCATCTTCGGTTCGCCGCTCGTACCGCTGGTAAAATACATCAACATGGTATCTTCGTTGGTGTTTGCATGTTCGGGCCGCACAAAGGCGGGCGCATGCGTCCATTCTTTGTCCCATTGACGAAATCCTTTGTGCTCGCCCTGCCCTATGTTGACGAGTATTTTCACGCTCGGACTTTCGGGCATTGCCGCATTCACCTGATCGATAATGTAAGTATCGTCGGCGCAAATAATAGCCTTGATACCTGCTCGGCGGTTGCGGTATACGATGTCGTGCGCCGTGAGCATGTGCGTAGCGGGAATAGCCACTGCCCCCAGCTTGTGCAACGCCAGCATGGCCAGCCACCACTGATAATGACGTTTGAGGATAAGCATGACCTTATCGTCGTGTCCGATACCGAGGCTCTGAAAATAAGCGGCAGTTTGGTCGGTCTGCTCTTTCAGGTCTTTAAAAGTAAAACGCAGTTCGTCGCCGCCTTCGTTGGTCCACAGCAAAGCCAGCTTATCGGGTGTTTCCCTGGCCCAAACGTCCATTACATCGTAGGCAAAATTAAAATTCTCGGGTATCTTGAAATGCAGATTCGCCTTGAAATCTTCTTCAGAAGTAAAGGTGGTCTGCTTTAAAAATCTTTCTATCATCGCTTCATTATATTTACAGAACAACGCACAAGAACCGACAGGGTTCGTCGCCGATGGCGCGCATGCAGTGCATTCGCGACGAATCGAAGTAGATGCTGTCGCCCGGATGTAGCAGCTGCACCTTATCCTCTATCGTTATCTCGAGTGTTCCTTGCAGAATGTAGTCGAACTCTTGCCCCTCGTGTGCGTTTTTGTTATGATTCTCGTTGCCCAGAAGCGGATCGACCTGAACCAGAAAAGGATCGGCGTTGCGCCCTCTGAAGCCGCTGGCCAGACTTTGATATTTATAGTCTTTTCGCCGATCAACCGACAGTCCTTTGCCTTTACGCGTAACGAAGTAACTGCTCATTCGCGGCTCTTCGCCGAACAAGAGCACATCGAGTGCGATGCCGTAACGCTTGGCTATTTTAGTTAAACGGTACACAGACGGATCGGCCTCGCCGGCTTCGATCTTCAGATAATGATCCGCTGTGATGTCGCATAGTTGCGCGATCTCTTCAACGGGTATGTCTAACACCTCTCGAAGCCCTTTCAGTCGTTGTCCGATTTGTTTGATTGACTCTTCCATTTTCCTCTGTTTTAATTATGGGTTGCTTTCGCCCTCGACATATTGTTCCATGAATATATGCTCGCCGTCGAACACGGCATAGGTGAACAAGCTGATCCAGTCGCCCAGAATCATCATCCTTACTTTATCGTTCAGCAGAAGGTCCAGTTCGATATGCCGATGGCCGTAAATAAAATAATCGACATCGGTATGCGTCTGCATATATGCTTTGGTAAACCGAACCAGGTACTCTTTGTCTTCGCCCAAATACGAAAGTTCTTTACCGTCGACGCGCTTCATTCTGCTGTGTTTGGCCCAGTTCTGCCCGAACCAAAGCCCCCAGCGGGGATGAATCATATTGAAAAGATGTTGGCAAGTGCGATTATGGAACACCTTGCGCAGGAAACTGAAACCGCGATGCGGATCGCCCAGCCCGTCGCCATGCGCCAGATAAAACACCTTGTCGTAAATCTCGGTCGTAACAGGCTTTCGATGCAGAATCACTCCGCACTCTTCTTCCAGATAGCCGTACGTCCAGATATCGTGATTGCCGACAAAGTAATGCACCTCGACGCCCATGTCGGTCAGTTCGCTGATCTTGCCCAAAAAGCGCGTATAGCCTTTCGGAACGGCATAGCGATACTCGTTCCAGAAGTCGAACATATCGCCCAGTAGATAAACAGCGGTCGCCTTTGCCTTGATCGTGTCTAAAAAGCGAACCAGCCGGCGCTCTTGCATCCGGCGATGATCGACAGCCCACGAACCGAGATGGGCATCTGAAAGGAAATACACATTTTTCATACCTTGAATACTATTTATTCTATACAAAAAAAGAGAAACCGATCAGTCGAACCCCAGCTCTACCCGTGCCTCTTCGCTCATCATGCTCTGATCCCACGCCGGCTCGAAAACCAGGTTCACGTTAGCCGTCCGTACGCCCTCGACACTCTCGAGCTTCGTCCGCACATCTTCCAAAATAAAGTCGGCAGCCGGACAGTTGGGTGCCGTGAACGTCATGTCCAGCTCCACCGTCCCCTCGCCTTTCACATCTACCTTGTAGATCATTCCAAGATCGTAGATATTTACCGGAATCTCGGGATCGTAAACCGTCTTCAGTACATCTACGATCCGCTCTTCTATTCTGTTTTTCTCTTCTTGTGTCATTGCCGTTATTTATTGTATACAAAGATAGCATTCTTTTCCGTAAGTCGCAAATCGGCACGCCGCGCCGTTAACCGAGCACCACATCCAGCACCATCATCACTACGAAACCGATAGAAAAACCGATGGTGCTCAAATTGCTGTGCTCACCTTCAGAGGCCTCGGGTATCAGTTCTTCGACTACCACGAAGAACATCGCGCCCGCCGCGAACGAAAGCATGTAAGGCAGAATAGGCGTCATGAGCGAGGCCAGCAAAATAACCATCAAACCGCCGATCGGTTCGACGGCGCCGCTCAAACTGCCGATCACGAACGACCGCCATTTGCTGTTGCCGGCCGCCTTCATCGGCATCGAGATAATGGCTCCCTCGGGTATGTTCTGGATAGCAATGCCCAGCGACATGGCCATGGCCGCCGCCGCCGAAATGCCGATGTCGCCCTGCAGCGCCCCGGCTATCACAACGCCAACGGCCATGCCCTCGGGCAGATTATGTATCGTAACGGCCAGCGACAGCATCGTTGTTCTGCTCAGATGCGCACGCGGCCCCTCGGGTTTCACCTCGCCCAGATGCAGGTGCGGCGTAAGAAAATCGATGAGCAGTAAAAAGGCGATGCCCCCCAGAAAGCCCACCGTAGCCGGCAGCACCTGCCACTTGCCCAGCCCGGCCGACATATCCATGCTCGGAATGATGAGCGACCAGATCGAAGCTGCAACCATAATGCCCGAAGCAAAACCCAACAAGGTTTTCTGCAGCCGATCGGGCATCTCTTTCCGCATAAAGAACACGAAGGCCGATCCTAAAACAGTTCCGGCAAAAGGGATCAACAGTGCAAGTATGGCTCCAATCATTGTATATTTTCTTTTTCAACTGATCTAACACTTGCAAAGATACAATTTAATCTCGGAATAGCCGCCCAACGAAAAAGCCCCGGCAGTCCTTTTGAAGCAGAACCGTCGGGGCCAAAATAAAAGTGTGATACAAATGTTTTCTACTTTTTCTTCTTAGGTTTCGGTTTGGCCTTCGAAGTCGCGATTCCTTTTGTGGGGGCTGCGACTTTCACCAACTTACCGCCCTCGACTTTTACCCAGATCGATTCTTCGGCCGAACTCTTCAGCTCGTAAAGTTTTGCGTTGCCATCGCCTTTGGCCGTTTTGCCGGTCAGCGTGAGCGAATGCGGAGCGAAGCCCTGGGCGGATTCGAAGGCCAGCAGCAGTTCCTGGACTTTCTTTTTGTCGGCGGCCGACTGCTTTTGCGACTGCGTTTCTTTGTGGCTCACTTTAAATTTGTCTACCTCTTCGTTGATCCGTTTCACCA
>CAUQAO010000130.1:0-6214 GCA_963515815.1 uncultured Prevotella sp. | reverse complement strand
AGGTGGTAAAACACATTTTAGGTCCCGTTGTTGCACGACATCAGGTGGTAAAACACATTTTATGCCCCGTTGTTGCGCAACATCAGGTGGTAAAACATATTTTAGGCCCTGATGTCTCGCAACATTTGTAGGTAAAAAAGAAAAGCGGTGCTGCGAGCAGTGTTCGCTGACGATGTTGCATAAAAATAGCTCCCCGCGATAAGTTCGTATCGGGAGAGCTATCTTCTGTAATGGCCTTTCTACGGGTTAAAAGTGTCGACAGCCACCACGCGGTCGTTTTCGAAGTCGACCAGCACAATGGTTTCTACGCCCGTGATGGCGTGCAGTTTTTCATATTCCCATTGGTCTCTCGCTTCGATGAATCGCACATTGGTCGGTGTTCCGAGAATCTTTTTGACCTCTTCTTTCGTCATGCCGCGTTCGATACGCGAGAAATCCTTGTTGGTTTTTAGCGAAATGGTGGTTCCGCAAGCTACGCAGGTCGCGATGCCAGCCAGCAGCAGAAGCGTTTTGATAAAATGTTTCATCATATACCTGTTTTATTGGGCAAAGATATAAAAAGATAGCTGTTTGCCGACGGGAAATGCGCCTGTTTTTGTATTTTTGTAACGATGAAGCGAAACGAAACAACCGAAAGCATCGATTGGGCCGCCGCGAACAAATGGAGGTCGGGCCAACGAATGAAAAGAGTCAGTATATATATATGGTTGGTGGCCTTGGGCATGTGTTTGCCCCTGCAGGCACAGATAGAAAATACCGAAACGGTAACGGAGGACGAATGGAGCGCAGCCGACTCGATTGAAGTAGATTCGGTGGCTGCAGACAGTTTGTCGTTGCCTTGGCCACAAGCCCTGCAGAGGCGTATCGACGGGCTGCTGCAAGCCGATATGTTCGGCACGTCGCAAGTCGCACTGCTGGTGTACGACCTGACGGCCGACAGTACGCTTTACGCACATAACGAACGGCAGCTGATGCGCCCGGCCAGCACAATGAAACTGGTAACGGCCATCGCAGCGCTCGACCGCCTGGGCGGCAACTATCAACTGAAAACAAGTGTGTGCTACACGGGCAAAATAGAGAACCGAACGCTCTCGGGCGATGTATATTGTGTCGGCGGATTCGACCCATGCTTCGATTCGGACGACATGAAGGCGTTTGTCGACTGTATGCGTGCGCTGCAGATAGACACGATACGTGGCAACCTGTACGCCGACAAGCACATGAAAGAACTCGACACAATGGGCGAAGGATGGTGCTGGGACGACGACAATCCGGTGCTCTCGCCGCTGTTGTACAGACGTAAAGACCGTTTTATGGAACAATTCGAAAAAGAACTGCGGGCGGCGGGCATCGTTGTCGAGGCATTCAGTTCTTCGGCACAGGCGCCGGCCGACGCTGTTCCGATTTGCGAACGCACGCACACCATCGATCAGGTACTGCTACGGATGATGAAGCAGAGCGACAACCTGTATGCCGAAGCACTCTTCTACCATCTGGGCACCGCGCAACAAGGGCGACCCATCACCGCAAAAGATGTGCGCGAGGAGGTTCGCCGACTCATCCGAAAAGTTGGGTTGAATGCCGCGGGCTATCGCATTGCTGATGGCAGCGGATTGTCGCTCTATAATTATATCAGCGCCGAGCTGTTGGTTCGTTTGCTGCGCTACGCTTATACCGACGAACACATTTACCGACATCTGCATCCGTCGCTGCCTGTGGCGGGCATTGACGGCACGCTGCGCGACCGAATGCGCGGATCGACGACACGCACCAAGGTACAAGCCAAGACGGGAACCGTGACGGGCGTGAGCAGCCTGGCCGGTTACTGCGAGGCCGCCAACGGACACGTGCTGTGCTTCGCAGTGATTAATCAGGGACTGATGCATGGCAAAAACGGACGAAATTTTCAGAATAAACTCTGTGAGGCGATGTGCAGGCCTTGACGATCGATGAATAGAAAACCTGAAAACGAAAAACGATGATGACAATGAACGAAATTTTGGATCGAATTCGAACGATTGTAGAAAATTTGATCGACCTGTGCGGTGTAACCGGCACGATGGTGCCCGTTTTGCGCCATGTTTTGTTGGCGGCGGTGGCCGTTGGCTTGTCTTGGGCCAGTTTTTGGCTGTCGAAGCGCCTGCTGATTCCACTCGTCGGTCGGATTACAGCCCGGACGAGCGTCAGGTGGGACGGTGTACTGCTCAACCGGAAAGTATTGTTGGCTGCCTGCCGAATCGTTCCTGCCGTTGTGATCTACGCGCTGCTGCCACTCGTCTTTTACCAGGAACCCTGGCTTCGCGAACTGTTGGCACGCATCACAGCCCTGTACATTACGTACGAATCGATGTGCCTGGTGGTAGTGCTCATCGATTCGTTTCGTGATCTGGAAACGCACCACGGAAGTTCGGTGCAACAATATATCCAGTCGTTCTGCGGCGTGCTGAAAATCGTCGCCATCTTTATCGGCGTAGTTGTAATGATCTCGTTGATCATCGACAAAAGCCCCCTCAAACTCTTTGCAGGTCTGGGCGCCACGTCGGCCATCCTCATGCTGGTTTTCAAAGACACGATCGAAGGACTTGTGGCCGGTATCCGTCTCACGAGTAACGATATGTTGCATCGGGGCGACTGGATTACCGTTGCCGCCGCCAATGCCGACGGCGAGGTGCAGGAAATGTCGCTGACCACCGTAAAAATTCAGAACTTCGACAACACCATCGTCACCGTATCGCCGAAAACATTGGTCGACGGATCGTTCCAGAACTGGAAAGGTATGCAGCAAAGCGCCGGGCGCCGCGTAAGTAGGCGGGTATATTTCGATTTCCGTAGCATCCTTCCCACGTCGTCCGAGCTAAAATCGGCATGCCTCGAGAAAGGCTACCTGACCGAGGCTGAACTGAAATCCGACTCCACCAACCTTGGATTGTATCGACGATTTGTAGAAAAACGCCTCCCCGCTTTCAGCTATGTCAATGCAGACATGACGTATATGGTGCGCCTCTTGGAAGCAACCAATGCAGGGCTGCCCGTCGAGTTTTATTTCTTCCTGAAAGAAAAAGAATGGAAAACCTATGAACATCAGCTGGCCGAGATCATGGAATGGTGCTATATCACGGCTCCCTTCTTCGGCCTGCGCATTTACGAACGCTCTTCTACCGATACGAACAAAGGCGCGTAACCGTAAGGGAACGCATCGTGTGGCCACTTTTACAGAGGTCTCATCCTAATAAAGATAAAAGCGAATATGGAACAAAGACAATGGAGAGCCATCGAGGGCTTCGACTTTAAAGAAATACTTTTCGAAGAGTACAATCACATTGCCAAAATCACGATTAACCGTCCGCGCTATCGCAACGCCTTTACGCCGCTTACCACGCAAGAGATGTCGCAGGCGCTGGCTTTTTGCCGCGAGGCACAGCGCATCCGCGTCGTCATTCTGACCGGAGCCGGCGACAAGGCTTTCTGTTCGGGCGGCGACATGCACGTGAAGGGGCGCGGCGGTTACGTAGGCAACGACGGCATTCCGCGCCTCAACATTCTCGACGTACAGATGCAGATTCGGCGTCTACCCAAACCTGTCATTGCCATGGTCAACGGCTATGCCATCGGGGGCGGCCATGTTCTGCACGTCATGTGCGACCTGACGATAGCCGGCAGCAACGCCATCTTCGGACAAACCGGGCCCAAGGTCGGCTCTTTCGACGCCGGTTTCGGTGCGTCGTATCTGGCCAGAATGGTAGGGCAGAAGAAGGCGCGCGAAATCTGGTTCTTGTGCCGACAGTATTCGGCGACCGAAGCCGAACGAATGGGAATGGTCAACAAAGTGGTTCCGCCCGACCGTTTGGAAGACGAATGCGTAGCGTGGGCCGAAACCATGATGGAACGCTCGCCCCTGGCGCTGCGTATGATCAAAGCCGGGCTTAACGCCGAACTCGACGGACAGGCCGGTATTCAAGAGCTGGCCGGCGATGCTACGATGCTGTATTACACGATGGACGAAGCGCAAGAGGGCGGTCGCGCCTTTTTGGAAAAACGCAAACCCGACTTCGACCAATATCCGCAGTTTCCGTAAAACAATCGATCCGATGTTGCATTACCGTACCTGTATCACCGAACGAATCTTACACTTCAAGCAGCCCGCCGTAACGTCGCGAGGCGTCTATACTACGCGCCGCTGTCGGTTCGTAACCCTTACCGTCGACGGGCAGCCGGGCATCAAAGGCATGGGCGAGTGCGCTCCGCTGCCCGGGCTGAGTTGCGACGACCTGCCCGGGTACGAACAAACACTACGAACCGCCTGTCGGCAGTTAGAAGAAGAGGGGTGCATCGACCGCGAGCAGTTACGCGCCTGGCCGTCGATTCTTTTCGGGCTCGAAACAGCCTTGGCACAATTAAACGCCGGCGGCAAGGCCGGCTTTTTCGATACGCCTTTCGCACGCGGCGAAGCGGGCATCGTTATCAACGGATTGGTATGGATGGGAACTTTCGAAGCGATGTATGCACGCATAGAAGAAAAGCTGCAACAGGGTTTCAGCTGTATCAAACTGAAGATCGGCGCCATCGATTTCGAACGCGAACTGCAACTCGTCAAGCTGATCAGAAGCATGGCAGACAGCAGTCGGATAGAACTCCGCCTCGATGCCAACGGCGCCTTTACGCCTGACGAGGCCCTCGAAAAACTCAACCGTCTGGCGCCCTACGATATTCATTCCATAGAACAGCCCATCCGCCAGCGGCAGTGGAACGATATGGCACGCCTGTGCCGCGAGTCGCCCATCCCTATCGCGCTCGACGAAGAACTGATCGGCATCGACCGGCTCGAAACGAAAGTCAGCCTGCTCGACAGCATTCGTCCCGCTTACATCATCCTCAAACCCTCGTTGCACGGCGGATTTTCCGGAACGGAAGAGTGGATCGGCCTTGCCCGCGAACGAAACATCGGCTCGTGGATCACCAGCGCACTCGAAAGCAACATCGGCCTGAACGCCATCGCCCAGTTTGCCGCCCGCGTTTACGGCCCTCGTATCGCCATGCCGCAGGGACTCGGAACGGGCAGCCTCTTCATAGACAACATTCCCATGCCGCTCACCATTCGCGGCGACCAACTTTGGTTCACAGCACAATGACACCCGACGAATTTCTTGCCGAATGGAACAACAGCTCCGATCGCCTCTTGGTACATACCAGCGGATCGACCGGGCGCCCCAAACCGCTCTGGGTAGAAAAGCGGCGGATGCGCCATTCGGCCCTCACGACCTGCCGCTTTCTCGGTTTGAAACCCGGCGACACGGCGCTGCTCTGTTTGTCGCTCGACTATATTGCCGGCAAAATGATGATGGTGCGCGCCATTGCCGGCCGGCTGAACCTGATCGCCGTCCTGCCCGACGGCCACCCCCTACGCAATGTCAGCGCCCCCATCGCATTTGCCGCCATGGTACCGATGCAGGTTTATAATTCGTTGCAAGTGCCCCAAGAGCGCGAACGCCTGCGCCGAATCAAGCACCTGATCATCGGCGGTGGAGCCATAGATGCTGAATTGGAAAAAGAGCTACAAACATTCCCCAACGCCGTGTGGAGCACCTACGGAATGACCGAAACCCTGTCGCACATCGCCCTGCGACGCATCAGCGGCCCCGGGGCCGACAGCTGGTACACACCGTTAGAAGGCGTAACCGTCTGTACCGATGCCGACGGCTGCCTGCTGATTCACGCCCCCGACCTCTGTCCCCATCCGCTGGTCACGAACGACGTAGCTTGCCTGCTCGAAACGCCTCCCGGCACGCCTTGCCGCTTCCGCATCCTCGGTCGCAAAGACAACATCATCTGTTCGGGCGGCATCAAAATACAGATCGAGGCAATAGAGGCCCGCCTGCGCCCACACCTGCCCGTACCCTATCTGATTACGAAACGGTGCGACGCCAAATTCGGCGAAGCCGTAGTCATACTCATTCAGGATGCCCACATCGAGTCTGCCCGCACCATCTGCCGCCGAGTGTTGCCCGCCTATTGGCAGCCGCGACATTACGTCAGCGTAGCCCAACTGCCGTTTACCCCAACCGGAAAACCCGACCGGGCTGCAGCCGAACGCCTGGCCAGGCAATAAATTCTTTGCCTCGATTCGGGTCAAAGTATCGTATTATTTCCGGCATTTCTCGGCGCAACATTTGGCAGTTTCTCAAGAAAGTCCTACCTTTGCTGCCGTGAGTAATAG
>CAUQAO010000129.1:0-6223 GCA_963515815.1 uncultured Prevotella sp. | reverse complement strand
CCTGCCCGGACAACCTCTGACAGAGCTTGACAAGCAGGTAATGTATTGGGAAAACAAAGGGAAAAAAGTACCTACCCGCGAATTGATAAAAACACCCGAACAAATAGAAGGAATACGTAAAAGCGGTATCGTAAATACCGGCGTGCTGGATGAAGTGGCAAAACAAATACATGCCGGAATGACAACACAAGAGATAGACGACATCTGCATGAAGTATTGTGAAGAACATCATGCTACGCCTGCCTGTCTTAACTACGAAGGATTTCCTAAAAGCGTTTGCACAAGCATCAATGAAGTAGTTTGTCATGGCATCCCGAAAAAAGAAGACGTGTTGAAAGAAGGCGATATCATCAATGTAGACATGACAACAATCGTTGATGGATATTATGCAGATGCCTCGCGAATGTTTATCATCGGAAAAACAACCCCGGAAAAAGAACAGCTGGTAAGAGTCACAAAAGAATGCCTCGAAATCGGTGCCGAAGCAGCAAAACCCTATGGCTTTGTCGGCGATATAGGACATGCGATTCAAAAACATGCAGAGAAATATCACTACGGAGTAGTCAAAGACCTGTGCGGACATGGCGTAGGAAATGCCTTTCACGAACAACCCGATGTTCCTCACTATGGCCATAAAGGAACCGGGATGCTCCTTGTTCCGGGAATGGTATTTACCATCGAACCCATGATTAACATGGGAACCTGGAAAGTTTTTATCGATGCAGAAGATCCGTATGGCTGGGAAGTTATAACAGGCGATGAACTCCCCAGCGCCCAATGGGAACATACGTTCGTCATGACAGAACATGGGGTAGAAGTGTTGACATATTGAACGAAAAAACATGAAAGATGTGTATATATTAGGCATAGAAAGTAGCTGTGACGATACTTCGGCGGCAGTTCTCTGCAACGATGTACTGCTTAGTAACGTAACATCTTCGCAAGCCATACACGAAGCCTACGGAGGCGTTGTTCCCGAATTGGCTTCGCGCGCCCATCAACAAAACATCGTTCCGGTTATAGATCAGGCTTTGAAACGCTCTGGGATAACAAAAGAACAACTCAGCGCAATTGCCTTTACGCGTGGCCCCGGACTAATGGGCTCTTTATTGGTTGGAGTTAGCTTTGCAAAAGGATTTGCCAGGTCGCTCTCTATCCCGCTAATAGACGTTAATCATCTGCAAGGTCATGTGATGGCACATTTCATCAAAGAAGACGAGAAAGATTCGAATCAGCCGCCATTCCCATTCCTCTGCCTATTAGTATCGGGAGGAAATTCACAAATAGTCAAAGTAAATGCCTACAATGATATGCAAGTGCTGGGACAAACAATCGACGATGCTGCCGGCGAAGCAATAGACAAATGTTCTACAGTAATGGGATTAGGCGATCCGGGCGGTCCTATCATCGATAAACTCGCCCGTCAAGGAAATCCTCACGCCTATCAGTTTTCAGAACCGCATATTGCCGGTATGGATTATAGCTTTTCCGGTTTAAAGACCTCCTTTTTATATAATCTTCGAAAATGGATCGCAGATGAACCCGATTTCATAGAAAAACATAAAGAAGACATTGCAGCAAGTTTGGAATATACCATAGTAGATATTCTGATGAATAAACTGCGAATGGCCGTTAAACAGACCGGCATCAAACATGTGGCTGTTGCAGGAGGCGTTTCTGCAAATAACGGATTGCGAAACGCTTTTCATGAACATGCCGAAAAATATGGATGGGTGATCTACATTCCGAAGTTCAGTTATACAACAGATAACGCTGCGATGATAGGAATTACCGGCTATTATAAGTATCTTGACAACGATTTCTGCAGCATCGATAAGCCGGCATTTAGTAAAGTGACATTCGAGTAAATATTTCTGATTATTATATTTAAATATAAATAAACTAATAAATAATGGAATTTGAAAGTAAAGTTATCAGTCGTGAAATACAACAACTCTTATACGATTCAAACAAAACATTGGCTACCGCTGAAAGCTGTACCGGTGGACGTATTGCAGAGGTTATCATTGCAGTGCCTGGCGCATCCAATTATTTTAAAGGAGGAATTATTGCCTACAGTACCGATGTAAAAGAACAGTTGTTAAAAGTAAATCATTCTGTTATTGAAGAAAAGACGGTAGTTTGCGAAGATGTTGCCATGCAAATGGCACAGGGAGTATGTGATGTGATGAATTGCGACTATGCTATTTCTATTACTGGAATAGCAGGCCCGGGAGGAGGCTCAGCAAATATTCCCGTTGGAACGATATGGATAGGTTACGGTGCAAGGAATGACATCCGGACCTTTAAGCTGACAGAAGATTTCGGTAGAGACATCAATTTGGCCATTGCAACGAACAAGGCATTGCGACTCTTTTTAGATTATTTGAAAGAAAATGCTCCGAAACATCTGACTTATGCAGAAAATGACGAGCTTCCGGGATCGTATTTTAAGGACATATAACAGGTCAAACATAAAAAAAATCCTTAATAAAGACCATTCCATAAAGGATATTTTTGGTCGTTCGATAAATATTTGTAATTTTGCACACTGTTTGGAATAAGTATCAAAAACGAAAAATAATTTAAGATAGCAATGTCTAAGATTTGTCAAATCACAGGGAAGAAGGCACAAATAGGATGTAATGTGTCTCACTCGAAACATCGTACAAAGCGTAGTTTTGATGTTAATCTTTTCAACAAAAAGTTCTATTATGTAGAAGAAGGATGCTGGATTAGCCTCAAGATCAGTGCAGCTGGTCTACGTCTTATTAATAAAGTAGGCCTTGATGCCGCATTAAAAAAAGCTGTTTCTAATGGTTATTGCGATTGGAAAGATATTAAAGTGATAGGAGAATAATTGTTATGGCAAAGAAAGCTAAAGGTAATAGAGTTCAAGTTATCTTGGAGTGTACTGAGATGAAAAACAGTGGACTGCCGGGAACAAGTCGTTACGTTACAACAAAGAATCGTAAGAATACCCCTGAGCGTCTTGAAGTAATGAAGTATAATCCTATCTTGAAGAAGATGACTCTTCATAAAGAGATTAAATAATAAGGAGATTTAACAATGGCAAAGAAAGCAGTCGCTACCCTCCACGAAGGTTCTACGGACGGTCGTGCTTATACAAAGGTTATTAAAATGGTTAAAAGTCCGAAGACGGGCGCATACGTTTTTGATGAACGAATGGTTCCAAACGAGGCAGTAAAGGACTTCTTCAAGAACTGATTTTTATGGATATTCATCTGGAATACTAAGATTTCCTATTTTAAAACGAGGGTTACATCTCGCGTTAAAGTGAATCCTAGAACTTGGCCGTAAATAGCAGGTTAGCTATTTATATCTATATAATGAGCTCGGTATTGTGCCGAGCTCATTCCATTTAATCTGAGTTTATTTCTTTATTGCATCCAGTAAATTTTTTCAACACAAAAAAAATAATTATCCTTGGTTTTTAGCACAAAATGGTATAACCATGAGCAAAAGTATACATTTTAGCGGATAGCAATAAAAAAATGTATCTACATGTAAGCATGAATGGAAATCAGAAATCTATAGGTCTCTTTCCGATTGCTCAAGGTGTTTGGACGGGGCAAAAACGATATGCCCCTCGAAAGACGGAAAAAACATTTCGAGGGGCATGTTCTATCTTTTTACGGCTGTTTTTCGTACTTCAACTTTGGCATCTGTCTAGGTATCGACTTTTGTTTTTGCAGCCATTTTGCTTTGCGCTCTTCATAGGCTTGCCGGTGGCGTTCGAGGAAGTTGTCGGCCATTGTTTTATTTAAAATGCGAGTAGATAACAGATATGGTCTGCTTTTGCTGCCCACCGAAAAGTCGGGTGCTGCTGAGCGACATGTCGTGCACTACGCGTGTCAGGATATTAGTGTTATTGTAACTGTAATAGCTTGTCGTTACGGGAATAACAACTACTTTGTTCCAGTCGGTTGACTGCTTGCCGGTAGCTTTGTTCCTGCCCATTTCTTTGATCAGACTTCCTATATTGTTGAAGGTATAGCTGTTGTTTGCCGAGCTATAGGTTGCCAGGAACGATGTTTTGAAATCGGCTATACGCCTGTGTTCGAAAAATGAATAAAGGCTGTCTTTGCGTACGAGCAATAGCGTTTTCGGCGTATCGAGGGAATAGTCGGAGTTGACGGTATTATTGATTCGGCGAAGCTGTATTTTAGCGGCGTTGATCGAATCTTTCTCGTGTCCCTTGAGAATTTGTTCTACGGGTATTGTTATTTCAGTAAAGATACCTGCGGGCGCTTTCAGATAGGTGCCGTTTTGGTTCGCAACCAGTTGGCCGATGGTAGTTTTGTCGTTATTGATATTCGATGTCTGCAACACTTCTTCTGTTCCGGAGAATGATGCGGTGCCTGAATAAATACTGTCGTTGTTTTTGAATCTGAAGTAGATGTTCAGCTGGCTGAGATGAATGTAGGCCATAGAACCCAGCCCGCTGACATTTTTGAAATAGAAGCCCGGTACAACGTTCTGCGTAAAGTTGAACGAATTTTTAAAATATTCTTTGTGCCGGTAGTATTGATTGATGATGTACGAGCCGTAATTCTTGTACTGTTTTCCGTCTTTGGCGGTATATGGCTGATTGAGTTTGATACGTATGCTGGGAACATAGTTTTTGTTCCAACGGGTTTTCTCTGCTACACTCAGATCGGTCATCGTATATGTTTTATCTGCCTGATAAGCATCTGTGCGCACGTATCCTTCTTTGATCGGATCAAAATTGGAGTAATAAGTTCTGTTCTCGTTCATCGGCTTGTCCATTTCGTAAACGGTAAGCTTCATCGGGGCCAGAGAATCGCCGTAGAAGGTTTGATAATAAAGCCTCAGTTCGCAAGAGTCGGCCACTACTTCGTTATTCTCGCGGCTGATCATTTTCTCTTCATCGGGGAATGCGTAGTTTTCTTGAATATGGAACTGCGACATGAAATTGCCCGTGATGTATACTCCGGTTTCCGGATCGCGTACCTTACCTAAATAGCCGGTTATGTTTCGCGAGAAAACGGAATCTGCAGCAATAGAGCGAGTCGAGATCTGGAATGTGTCTGTCGAAATTTCCAGTTCGTCGATCGGCCTGGTCAATGAAGAGCCAAGCCCGTCGGTTGTACTGTCACATGCAGTGAATAGAAGTATCGCGAAAGATAGGATTGCTGTAAACTGAATTTTCATTTGTGTTTAAGCTGTTTTGTATTGCTTATGGATGAGAATCTGTTCGGTGGTTTGTAAGCGGGGAATGTTATTTTGCCATCATACGATCGTAGAAGTCTTGGTAGGCATGTACATAATCTTCGCCGGGATATCTCAGAATTGGCAAGTTTTTATCTATGCTATACTTCAACAGGTCGGCATTGACGTTGGCGCCGGCTTCGATAATGCCGTCGCTGTAGTCGATGGCAAGTTTGCCCAGTTCTATGAAATCGAATTTCTCGTTATAAGGTTTCAAAAGTTCTAATTTGGCACTTCTGAATTTGACGCAACGCTTGAACTTGGTCCCCAAGTCAGCTTTCAACTGGTTATGGAATAACGAGGTTATAATTTTGGCATTGGCAAACGAGGGGTCGTCTTTATAGACCGTTTTTGCATAGAAAGGGATCACGGCTCCCATCCATCCCTGACAATGTATGATGTCAGGAATCCAGCGAAGCTTCTTGACTGTTTCCAATACGCCACGTGCAAAAAAGATGGCTCGCTCGCCGTTGTCGGGATATTCTGTTCCGGTTTCGTCGACCGCCATTTGACGCTTGGTAAAGTAATCTTCGTTGTCGATGAAGTAGACTTGAATACGAACTTGTGGTATCGATGCGACCTTGATCAGCAGCGGGTGATCGGTATCGTCGATAATCAGATTCATGCCGGACAGACGAATCACCTCGTGCAATTGGCCTCGACGTTCGTTAATGTTTCCCCATTTTGGCATAAAGGTTCTTATTTCATAACCGTTCTCTTGCATGGCCTGAGGCAGATTGCGCCCCATAATCGACAGTTCTGTTTCTGGAACGTACGGAATCATCTCTTGGTTGATGAATAAAATCTTCTTTGTCATGTTCTTATTCGGCGTTTACTTGTTGTAAAAATTATATGTGTAAGCGCGTCTTTTTATCAGAAATAAAGAGTTTGAAACTTACATATTGCAAAGTTACTAAAAATCGCTGTAATATTTGCAGGAAATCGGAAGTTTAACGCAATTCGGCTTGAT
>CAUQAO010000128.1:0-6323 GCA_963515815.1 uncultured Prevotella sp. | reverse complement strand
GCACAGCCCTTTCAGCACGTAGTTGATGCTGTCGAGGCTGAAGCCTTCGGGCAGCGGAACGACGGGCACGGCGATGTGCTTGAGGCAGAAGGTGCGGTGGCAGTTTGTGCAGTAGAAGTGGGTGTGTTCTTCGTCGATGGAGCAGTCGCAGTTGTCGTCGCAGACGGCGTATTTGAGCGCGCCCGATCCGTCGTCGATGGCGTGGATGAGGCGGTGCAGCAAGAACAGGGAGAGGGTGCGCGAGATGGTCGATTTGTCGACCGACGGCAGGTAGTGTTCCAGGTCGGGCATGGATACGGCCTGGTTGCCTCGTGTCATTTCGCGTAGGATGAGCAGGCGGGTGGCCGTGGGCTTGATGTCGCGATGGGCGAGCTTGGCTATGTAGTATTCTTGGTCTGCCATGCGGTTGTAAAATCGGTTGTGTTTCGGGCTTCCTCCGTTCTACAGTTTCTTAAATTCGCAATAAATGCGTTGGGCAATGGCGTCGAACTGCTCTTTGGTGAGCTGTAGATGCTCGCGGCGGAAGTCGACGTCGCCTTCGCGATCGATGGGTAGCAGGTGGATGTGTGCGTGGGGCACTTCGAGCCCCAGTACCACCTGGGCCACTTTTTTGCAGGGGAATGCGTTTCGCAGGGCCGTGGCTACTTTCTTGGCGAAGACCTGGAAGGCGGCCAGCTCGTCGTCGGGCATGTCGAAAATATAATCGACTTGGCGCCGCGGGATGACCAGCGTGTGGCCTTCTTTCAGCGGATTGATGTCGAGAAAGGCGTAAAACTGCTCGTTCTCTGCGCATTTGTAGCTGGGAATCTCGCCTGCCGCTATTTTAGAAAAAATGTCCATGGATGCAGTGTTTTATTCGAGTGTGATTTTGTCTATTCGCAGTTTTATCGTGCCGGCGGGTATCTTGATTTCTACCTCGTCGCCCACCTTTTTGTTCAGCAGGCCCTGGGCAATGGGTGTTTTGATCGATATTTTACCGGCTTTCAGGTCGGCCTCGCTCTCGCTGACGATCGTGTAAACCATCTTCGCTTTGGTTTTCAGATTGGTCATTTCTACTTTCGACAATATTTGCACGGCATCTGCGCTGAGCCGCGAAACATCCACGATCTTCGCTTCTGCGATGGTTAGTTTCAGCTTGTTGATCTTGTCTTCGAGATGCGCCTGTGCCTCTTTCGCTGCATCATACTCAGAGTTTTCACTCAAATCGCCCTTGTCGCGGGCGTCGGCAATCGCGGCCGATGCTTTGGGACGCTCGATGGATTCGAGCCGTTTCAGGTCTGCTACGAGCTTGTCGTAACCTTCTTGTGACATATATGCCATAATGTATCGTATTTTGTTGTTGTTAATAATCGCTTTTCGAGTAGACTATAAAAATAAAGAATTCCAACATCTACCTCAGTGTTGGAATTCAGCTTCCTTAAGTTCTCGCTATTTATTACTTTGCAAAGGTAGAGATTCTTTTTTAATCACCAACTATTTTCACATTAATTATCAAACCCCGGGGCGGCGGAAGCTGTCGGCGGCAAATTGACTTACGTCAATAAAACGGTAGAATATGGAAGGCGTTCGCGTAAACAATTGTATTCTTATGGTTAATGCCATATCTTTGCATCGTGTTTTTCATAGTATTAGATTTAAGGTTAACAAAAGGTTTGGGACTCAGCGGAGCCCCTTTTTTTATGTCCGTACGTGAAAGACGAATTTCTATCCCCGGATTCTTGGGACGAATCAGCTCAGGTGACAAGGCGTTTCGTCGATCAGTTGCTTGAACAGGGGGTTGCACGAAAGAATCTTTCGGTTGCCCAACATGATCAGTTGTTTTCGCGCTCGGGTGATGGCCACGTTCAGCTTGCGGTCTATCAAACGGTTGTCTTCGACCAGGCTGTTGGCCGTCAGAAAGTCGAGCTGATAACGATTCTGAACGGTGAACGAGTAAATGATAACGTCTCGCTGGCTGCCTTGATAGCGCTCTACCGTGTCGATGCAGACTTGCTGCAGGTCTGGCAGTTCGAAGCGATCTATCTCTTTCCGGATCATTGCAATCTGGTTGCGATAGGGTACGATGATGCCGACGGTTTTCTGCGGATCGAACTTTTCGCCGCACAAACGGTGAATGCGGCGAAGCAGGTCGGCCACCTTGCGTGCCTCGTCTGTATTCACCTTGTCCGACAGGTGTGGCTGGCGGCAGAATTCGGAAGAATAAAAGATCAGTCGCTGTTTGAGTAGCAGTTCGTCTGTTGCGTCTGCGGCCGGCCGGCAATAGCCCAGATCCGTGTCGACTTGGTGTTGCAGGGGTACCGGTTCAAGCTGTTCTTTGAAGTAGAACATGCGATTGGGAAAGGCTGCAATGGCTGGATGCATGCGCCCCTGTTTGCGAAGAATACCGATAAAGCGGTCGCGCCCTTGTTGGTTTTCCCAATGGATGAGACGCTCGAAAAGCGAGTTGCGGCAATCGGTCAGGGCGATGGATCGCAGCTCGGGTTCGTGTACTTTCGAGTCGGCGGGGCTTTGCTGTACAACGGCAGGTAGCTGCTTGTAGTCGCCTATCAGAATAAACTTGTCGATGTCTGGCTGCGGATTCGTCGTTGTGCCGGCGCTGTCGGTAGCGGTGTGGCTCGCCAATAGGCCGATGATGTGCGGTTCGAGTATCTGGCTGGCTTCGTCTACGATGGCCAGCGAGAAGTGTTTGACGGCAAAGACGAACGGTTTGGAGGCGATCATGGACGTTGTGCCGACGATTACCTGCGTGTTTTCCAATTGGTCCCTCAAATCATTCAGTTTAGGATTGTCGGTTACCAGCTGATCGAGCAGATAGGGGCGGAAGCTCGGGTCGCAACTGTGCTCGTTGCCCAGTCGTACAAATCGGATGCGGGCGTTGCACAGCATGCCGCATATTTCGTCGACGGCCCGATTGGTGTAGGCCATCAAAAGGACGGATGAGGCTGCCGATGCGAGTTCTTCTTCGATCATGAAGCGCAGTGCCATCGATGTCTTTCCGGTTCCGGGAGGACCTACCAGCAAGAAGTAATCGATCGCTTGCTTGGCCTTCAGCAACACCTCGTCGTAGTCGGGATGATAACTCCGGGTGAGCGTTCGATTCGGGTCGCATTGCGGCGCGCGCTGCCCCAGCAACAGATCCTTACGCGCTCGGGGCGTCGTTATCAGGGTGTGAAGCGCCTGAATCGCGTTGCTCCCGCCGACATCCGACGCGCTGTGCTCTACGGCGTACACTCGTTGCCGCCGAAGAGGCGTTTTCTCGATATGCAGTATTTCGTCGTTTTGCTGGGCGTTGATCAGGTGGATGGCGATTTCGCGCGCGCCGATCTCCTGCATGAATCCCTTGAACAGGATGCTGTGCCGAACGTCGGGTTGGTGTGCTGGGTGATATCCGTACAAATAAACCATGTCGCCGCGTCGGAAGTTCGGCAAGAAATCTTCGCCCTGATCGGGCACATCGAGCACGATCGTATCGTAGCCTTGCCCGCGTGCGCTTTCTTTTCGGACAATCTTCAGATCGGTATAGATGTTGCCCATTTCTTTCTTCTCGCTCAGCGGCATGTTCCACAGATCTGCGTTGCTGTGACCGTTGCTGTCGATGGAACCGGTTTTGGCAATGAGCTGTTCTTTCAGTACGAACTGCAGCATTCTGTAGAAATATGCCTTTTCCAGCGCAGTCATTTCGTTCAGCGGCGCGGTTATCGACTCTATCGCGGGCAACAGATACTGGCGGTAGAAAAAGCCGTCGATCTTTTCGGTATTCAATATTTGCGGATCGAGCTGTCCGATCATTTCTTCAACCCCCTCGATGCTACCTCGCAGGTCGTTTGCCACAATCAGATTGCGTAGCTTCAATGCCTCATGGGTCAGCATGTCGAGCCGTGCGACATCTAAAAGGCCTGTGGGTAAAGCGTATTTTGAGTACAGTAAGAAGATTTGCGTAGCTTTCGAAGTGAGCCGGAAATTGTATCGGAGGATGCCGTCGTACAGCAATGCCTGTACGTAATGCGCTTCGATGTGGTGATTGCCGTGCCGGTTACGACAGTGGCGCTCGAGATTCACATTTTTGCCCGATTTCTGTTCGACGAGCAGTTTAAAATCGGCCGTCATCATATCCACGCGTCCTTGAAGCCCCAGCTGTTCGCAAACGAACGAGGGTTCGAGCACGGCCCGGTTCCTGTCGTATGTCTTAAACAGTTCGGCCACGATTTGTTGCATGTTCCGAATCTGCTCTTCGGCCTCGCGCTTGAACTTTGCCGGATCTAAATCGGTACACGTAGCATACTCCAGGGCCCGCTCCCTGAAATTAGCTTTCAAGGTTTCGGACATGCTGAAAGTCGATGAATCGGGCGAATGGATGATACGATCGAGCGCTCTGCCCGCAAAATTACCCAAGAGGGTGTGGTAGGTGTTGGTGCGCAGCTTCATCCGGTTCAGGGTGAAAAGCGCCGCATGGTGTCCGAACTCTGTGAAGCAGGCTGCCAGCGAGCTGATATCGATCAGATAGTCGGGTTCAACGACGATCAGGCGCGGCGTAACGGTATCGCCTTTCAACTGACAGTCTAAGAGATTCAGCTGCATGCCTTCGCGCAGAACGGTTCGCAAGTACGTCATATCGGCAAATTGTTGTTCGCTGCGGTAGGCCACGCGAACCGTCGGATTGTCGGTATCTTGATCGGGACGCACCTGAATAAAATCGTCGTCCCATTGCTGCACGATGCATCGGATGTAGCGAGTGTCCAGCCGCAGCCCTTTGTGAATCTGTCGACCGTGAACCGGAAACTTGCCTACCAGGAAGGCTGGTATCGCCTCGCGGAATACGGCCGAAACAAAAATGGCCAGAGCACGCGCGTCGTAAAGCGCCTCTTCGGTCGAGAGCGGTACAGCCCGGTTAGAGTTGCGTCGCATTCGATGAATGTCGTGTACATCGGACTGTGTTATTCTGCGCTCTGTACACAGATAGTTGACCTGCGCATGCAGATCGCCGAAACCGTACGGTGTATGGCGCAAGCCGGCAGTACAGGTCAGTACCAATACGTCGTGCAGCGTTTTGTTGATATACGGCTGCCCGGTGCCTGCTTTTTGCAGCACGTCGGCCACTCGTTCGAACAGTTCGTGTGCCGTGATATATGTTTCGGGTTGTTGCATGTTCTTTCGTTTCGGTAGGATGTCGCGTCGCTTTTCGACTGCCGCTCGCCGGCAAAGTTAATCAAATTACTTCTCTCGCTGAAAATATAAACTTATGGGGCGGTAAACTCTTTCCGGGACAAAAGATACGATAGAAGGGTTATTGTCCGTCTAATCTGCTGAAATAAACGATCAGGTCTTCCCATGTTTTCAGTTCGTCGCTTCCATACGCCAATATGGTGCCCATGAACAGGGTTTGCGGTTGCGACGTGATGAGGTAGTCGCCGTACAGCAGCTGTTTTTGGTTGGTAAAGATCAGCCTGTCGTGTGCCGGTGCCGACAAATACTGTTCGCACCATTCTTGAACGGCCGTTATAGTCGTGTGACCGTTTGTTGGAGCCGGGGCAACGACAAAAACCTGGTAATGTTCGATGAGCATTTCGTATGCTTTGTGCATGCTCGAAGCGGCTTTATGATCGTGGTCATGCATGGTATCGTAATCTATATAGACGATAGGTCTCTCGCGATTGTCCTGCCTGTCGTCGATCCAGCGTATCACGGGCACAAGATAGTGCAAGGCCACTTTGTCGGTAAGTTGGTGGGCGCCGTGAAAGCGAATGGCATTGGGATAATGTCCGCGGAACAGATCGAAGGTGTGTACGATGGGATCTTTGTCGCCGAACAATCCGTAAACGCGTGTCCGTTCGGCCGGAGTGATCGCTGAAAAACATCGTGCAGTTATTTCTTTGTATTCGTTGACCAGCGCTTTGGTAACGATGATTTCTGTTTTGCCGTCTTTGCGCGGATTCAGGAAGGTTTGTTTACCCATCATGTTGCGCTTGTGCATCGTTTCGTCCATTCTGAACGCGGGATTCACTACAATACGGTCGTAACCTTTCAACATTTCGGTGTACATTCCGCCCATCGATGTGCCGATAATCAGGTCGGGACGGCGATCTTCACAGAGTTTCTTGAGCAGGGCGACGGCCTCTGATGGGTGTATGGGCATGTCTTCGGCCATGATACGAGCGTTGGGCATGAGCGCCTGTAGCATGGCTACGGTGCCCGATTGGGCCGACGACATGAAACCGTGAACGTACATCACCGTCTTGCCCGCCATGAGCGTTGGGAACTGTCTTTTATAAAGGTTTTCCATTTGGTTGCTTTCCGTAAAATTTAACTCGTGCAAAAGTAAATAG
>CAUQAO010000127.1:0-6429 GCA_963515815.1 uncultured Prevotella sp. | reverse complement strand
ATTATTCGGAACTGCCAAATAATCTACCGCCTTTTTTGCAGAAAAATAAAGATTTGGGTTTGTCATTGTTTATTGATATTTGCCTCGCACACTGTCCAACTCTCGCGAATTTCATTTGCAAAGATATGATATTTTTCCAATCCCGCCAAGTATTGCGGAAAGAATGCCGTATCTTTGTGCCTCGATCATACTTATAATTTTAAAAAGAAATAGATATGAGAACTTTTTTTATAGCGATCGCTTCGCTATGCACGGGGCTGCTGTCGATGGCCCAAAACACAGGCGGTATCTCGGCCGATATGCTGCAGCAGATACGGAAGAGCCGGCCGACTTCGGCTATCGACAAGGCGCTGATCAATGCAATTTCGTCTAACAACATCGACGACCTGGCCAAAAGCTATGCCAGTCGGGGGGGCATAGATGCTTACTTCAGCGTAGAGACGCCCAAGCAGAGTATACACGATCAGCAAAGTAGTGGTCGTTGCTGGATGTTCTCGGGTTTCAACGTGTTGCGCGCCAACTTTGCCAAGAAGCATCAGGATACGTTGACGGTAGAGTTTTCGCAGGCTTATCTGTTCTTTTACGATCAGTTGGAGAAGTCGAACCTGATGTTGCAAGGCGTGATAGACAATGCCAAGAAACCGATGGAAGATATGCGTACGCAGTTCTTTTTCAAGAATCCCATTGGCGACGGCGGCACTTTCTGCGGTGTGGCCGACCTGGCGTATAAATACGGGCTGGTTCCGATGAGCGCGATGCCCGAGACTTATTCGTCTGATAACACGAAGATCGTGGGCCGGATTCTGTCGTCGAAGTTGCGCGAATTCGGACTGGAGTTGCGCCGGATGGTGAACGACGGCAAGAAGATGCCAACCGTCCAGGCGCGCAAACTCGAGATGCTGGGTACCATCTACCGTATACTTGCCATGACCATCGGTGAACCGGTAAAAGCGTTTACCTATGCCTTTACCGACAAAAACGGCAAGGCCGTAACGCCAGTTAAAAAGTACACGCCGATGGATTTCTATAAGGAAACGGTGGGCGAGGCAATCAACGGAACTTTTATCATGGTGATGAACGATCCGCGCAGGCCCTATCATCAAACGTACGAGGTAGAATACGACCGGCATACTTATGACGGACATAACTGGAAGTACCTGAATCTGCCGATGGAAGAGATTCATGGATTGGCCATCGCGAGCCTGAAAGACGGTCGGAAGTTATACAGTTCGTACGATGTGGGAAAACAGCTCGATCGTAAAAAAGGATTCCTCGATACCGACAACTACGATTACGAAAGCCTGCTGGGCATTACGTTCGGCATGAAAAAGGCCGACCGTATCGCAACTTTCGATAGCGGGTCGACCCATGCCATGACGCTCACTGCCGTAGATCTGGATAATAGCGGCAAGCCCATCAAATGGAAAGTGGAAAACAGTTGGGGAGCTTCGTACGGGCATCAGGGATACTTGATCATGACCAACCGATGGTTCGACGATTATATGTTCCGTCTGGTTGTCGACAAAAGATATATTCCCGAAGCATTGTTGAAAGAATACGAAAAGAAACCCGTCATGGTGATGCCCGAAGACCCACTATTCGCCGTAGATCAATAAAAATGATTCTGTTTATACCAGTTCTTTGATCAGGTTCTCGCGATCGCCTTCCAGCATGTCGATAACGGGAATCTCGATCATCGTATAGCATCCGGGTTGTTGACGCAGACTGGCGCGCGCCATATTGACAAGCACCTGGGCGGTCAGCGCCGGGTTGTTGATGCTCATGCTGAACTCCATACGCTGGTTTTGCGTGATACCGCTCACACCTTTGCGAACCAAATGTACGCCGTGCCCCATATCTTTTACCGCATCGACCGACGCAACCGCTATGACATGCGTCTCATCGTGTCCAAAATACGGATCGGCCTTGATCTCCCGGTTTACTTCGTCGAGCGTAGCACCATCTTCGAGTTCTACATAAACCATGCGCCTGTGAATGCCTTCGCCCAGTGGAATCGTCATCGAGAGCGCATTCTTCACCCCTTTCTTGCTGCGTGCACATACGCTGTGTCCCATCGACATACCAGGGCCGAAGTTGGTATACGAAAGTCCTTTGGGCGCCAAGCTCTGCATCAACGTGCGGACGATCGAATCCGATCCTGGGTCCCAACCTGCACTGATAATACTCACCGCATGATGTGCCTTACACAACAGCATGAGCTGTGCCCGATACGCTAAAATATCGGTATGGATGTCGAAGCTGTCTACCGTATTGATGCCCAACGGAAGAATTTGCTGTGCGTATGCCAAACAACTGCGAGTGGGGATAGCCAATATTGCCACGTCGACATCTTTCAGTGCTTTGATATCGTTTACAACCTGATAAGTGGCCAGCTCTGCCGGCTTGTTTTCCGATCCTTGGCGGCGTACAATGCCCGCGATCTCGAAATCGGATGATGCCTCTAAGGCTTGAACTGTGAATTGCCCGATATTGCCGTAACCTACTACGGCTGCTCTGATTTTTTTCATTTCTTCTTCATTCTTTTATGTTTCCTGTTAAATTTGATGCCGTGCAGTGGCCACGGCTCTTTTTATTTTCCGTCTATAGGGAAAAGTCCGTACAGTCGATCGTCGATCATGTCGGTAATCGACTTGAAATGTTGCGGATTGTCTTTGAAGTCGAGTTGATCGCCGTCTACAATCATGAGGTGTCCTTCATAGGTTGCGATCCAGTTCTCGTAAAGCTGGTTGAGCCCTTGCAGGTAATCGATTCGGATAGATTTTTCGAATTCTCTTCCGCGTTTCTGTATATTGGCAACCAGGTTGGGGATACCCGATCGGATGTAGATCATGAGGTCGGGCAGTTTGACGAGCGACATCATGAGGTTGAACAAGTCGGTATAGTTATTGAAGTCGCGGTCGCTCATCATATTCATGGCGTGCAGGTTGGGCGCAAAGATACAGGCGTCTTCGAAGATGGTTCGGTCTTGAATGATGGTATCGCTGCTCTTGGCAATTTCTACCACATCTTTGAAACGTTTGTTGAGAAAGAATATCTGCAGATTGAACGACCAGCGTGTCATATCGGAGTAGAAGTCATCGAGATACGGATTGTTGTCGACCGGCTCGAAGTGCGGAATCCAATTGTAGCGTTTGGCGAGCATTTTTGTGAGCGTTGTTTTTCCGCTTCCTATATTTCCTGCTATAGCTATGTGCATATTGTATAGTTGTTTTTAATTGTTTGTTGCTATGCGAGTATATCAGATGCTGGGGAAAAGTCCGAAGATGCTTGCATCTATCTTGTCGATGATCTCGGCAAAGTGTTTGGGCTGGTGTTCGAAGTCGAGTGCATCGGCTTCTATAACAAGTTTATGCCCTTGATATTTGTTGAAGATGAAGTCTTCATAGCGTTCATTCAGATGGGTCATATACTCTAAGGGGATGGTCTGTTCATAATTTCGGCCGCGCTTTTGTATGTGCTCTATCAGGTGTGGAACAGACGATCGGAGGTAGATCATAAGGTCGGGATAGCGCACCACCATCATCATTGATTCGAACAGTTCCATGTACGTTTCGAAATCTCTATCTGAAAGATGTCCCATGCTTTTATTGTTAGCGGCGAATACATATACGCCTTCGAAGATCGACCGATCTTGTACAACGTTTTTGTCGGACTGTGCGATGTCCAATAGGTCGCGGAATCGTTGTTTCAGAAAATAAACCTCGAGGTTGAAGGCCCACCGTTCTATGGCGTTATAATAATCTTCGAGGTAAGGGTTGATGTCGACCGTTTCAACTTTCGGCGTCCAATGATAATGTTTGGCGAGCATTTTTGTGAGCGTTGTTTTTCCGCTTCCTATGTTTCCTGCTATAGCTACGTACACTTGTTTTAATCGATCAATGGTTTGTATTATAAAAAACGAGCAAAGAGTACTTATTGCCGCGTCGGAATGGGCCGCCCTTTAACTCTTGATGCTTGCAAAGGTAGCGCAAATCTTGCCGCATTCAAAATATATTCTATTCTTTATATATTCTATTCTTTTTGCAAGGCCTCCCACGCTTCCCATTCCTGCATAGCTTTCTTCCAGTCGGTAGTCTGCTGCGTTTGGGTTTCTGTAGCTTTTTGGGCCTCTTCGCATGCTTTATCCCTGGCCCGTTTCGCTTTCATATCGGCAATGGTCGTATCGTCGAGTATAAGGATAGCACCTCGTTCGATGGTCTTCTGCAGATCTTCTTCGCCGAAAGCTTTTCCCGGTTCGTTAAAGTCGGCGATGTTGAATTCGTAATCTACGCGCAGGTGGTGCCTTATCTGCTTTTGTTTGGCACGATTCCCCGCATTCTTCAGTCTGAGCAATCGACTAATCTGCACAATCTCGTCTTTCGAGTATTTGTTTCTTCCCATACGCTTTTTTATTGGTTGCAAAGGTACGATATCTCTCCGAAATAAGTCGAATCGGCACCGATTTACCCGAAGTTTTCGTACCTTTGCACAAAGCTTAAATAACAAAAAAATATGGCAACAGTAGACGACAAGAAGGTAATCTTTTCGATGGTGGGGGTATCGAAAACCATTCCGCAAAATCAGAAACAGATATTGAAAAACATTTATCTCTCGTTTTTCTATGGAGCGAAGATCGGCATTATCGGTCTGAACGGCGCAGGTAAATCCACCCTGATGAAGATCATCGCCGGATTGGAGCAACCCACGCAAGGTGATGTGGTTTGGAGTCCGGGCTACACCGTGGGGTATCTTCCCCAGGACCCGCCGCTTGATGAAACCAAAACCGTAAAAGAAAATGTGCAGGAAGGCGTGCAACATGTGTACGACGCCCTGAAGGAATACGACGAAATCAACGTTAAATTTGGATTGGAAGAGTATTATGCCGATCCCGACAAAATGGAAAAACTGATGCAACGCCAGACCGAAGTGCAAGACATCATCGACGCGACCGATGCTTGGAGTATGGATTCGAAATTAGAACGTGCCATGGCAGCGCTGCGATGCCCGAAGGGTGATCTGCCGGTAACACACCTCTCGGGCGGCGAGCGCAGACGCGTGGCACTGTGTCGGCTGCTGTTGCAGAAACCCGACGTATTGTTGCTCGATGAACCTACCAACCATCTTGATGCCGAAAGCATAGACTGGTTGGAACAACACCTGCAACAATACGAGGGAACCGTGATTGCCGTGACGCACGACCGCTACTTTCTCGACGATGTAAGCGAATGGATTCTCGAACTCGACAGGGGTGAGGGCATTCCATGGAAAGGCAACTATTCGTCGTGGCTCGATCAGAAAACAAAGCGCATGGCGCAAGAAGAAAAAACCGAATCGAAACGCCGTAAAATGTTGGAACGCGAATTGGAGTGGGTTCGCTTGGCTCCCAAAGCACGTCAGGCCAAGGGAAAGGCACGTCTTAACTCGTACGAGCAGATGCTGAATTCAGAGCAAAAACAGCGCGAAGAGAAACTCGAAATCTTCATTCCCAATGGTCCCCGACTGGGCCACAAAGTGATGGAAGCACAACAAGTGCAGAAAGCCTATGGCGAAAAAGAGCTGTTCGCCGATCTCAATTTTATGCTGCCTCCCAACGGCATCGTCGGCGTTATCGGTCCGAACGGCGCCGGCAAGACTACGCTCTTCCGCCTGATCATGGGACTAGAGCAGTCCGACGGCGGAACGTTCGAAGTAGGCGAGACTGTGAAACTGGCCTACATAGATCAGCAACACCAAGACATCGATCCACAGAAAACCGTTTACGATGTCGTCTCGCAAGGTAACGAAACCATCCGCATGGGCGGGCGCGACATCAATGCGCGCGCTTACCTGTCGCGATTCAACTTCGCCGGAACCGATCAGGGTAAACTCTGCGGCGTTCTTTCAGGCGGTGAGCGCAACCGACTGCAATTGGCTCTAGCGCTGAAGCAAGAAGGCAACGTGCTGCTGTTGGACGAACCGACCAACGACATCGACGTCAACACCCTCAGGGCGCTTGAAGAGGGACTCGAGTCTTTTGCCGGATGTGCCGTCGTGATCAGCCACGACCGCTGGTTCCTCGATCGTATTTGCACTCACATCCTTGCTTACGAGGGCAACGGCGAGGTCTTTTTCTTCGAAGGGACCTACTCGGAATACGAAATAAACAAGGCAAAACGCTTGGGAAATGAAGAAATAAAGAAGGGGCGTTACCGTAAACTAATGGAAGATTGATAAAAGCCCCGCCCTTTCCGACACGTAAGACTATTATTCCGAATTCGTGCCACGTACTTTTGGATGGGATTCGGTAATTATAAAAAAAAGGTTTTTTTTTGGTGGATAGAAAAAAACAATTACCTTTGCACAGCATTCGGAGGAATGCTCCTTTTAGGGATTAGGCGGCAATAGCTCAGTTGGTAGAGCGCGACCTTGCCAAGGTCGAGGTCGCGGGTT
>CAUQAO010000126.1:0-6519 GCA_963515815.1 uncultured Prevotella sp. | reverse complement strand
GCGGATTCCTCCGAAAAGTTTCCGGCTGGCGGCTTCGGCACGCACGTTTCTCCTTCGTTTTTCGTGAGAGAGGGCTTCGGCACGCGGCCGTGGTTTACGTTTTTTCCGGTTTCAACAAGTCAAACATCGCTTTGGGTTGTTCGGGCGGGCCGGGGGATCGCTTTAGAGGTCGGCGCCGATATCTTTTCGGAAGTAGGCGTCGTGGAATTGTATTTTTCGGGCTTCGCGGAAGCTTTTTTCGAGGGCTTCGTCTTTGTTTCGGCCGTAGGAGCTGACGGCGAGCACGCGTCCGCCGGCGGTAACGAGGGTTTGGTCGTGCCGCGTGGTACCGCTGTGGAAGACGATGCTGCCCTGCACGGTGTCGAGGCCGCTGATGGGGTGGTTTTTGACGTAGGGGCCGGGGTAGCCGCCGCTGACGAGCATGACGCTGGCGGCTGCGCGGGCGTCGAACGTAACGGGGCGGCGGTGGAGGTCGGCCTGGGCTACGCCTTCGAAGAGGTCGACGAGGTCGGTGTCGAGGCGCAGCATCACGCTTTCGGTTTCGGGGTCGCCCATGCGGCAGTTGTATTCGATGACCATGGGTTGGCCGTCGACGTCGATGAGGCCGAAGAAGATGAATCCTTTGTAGTCGATGCCCTCGGCGGCGAGTCCGCTGACGGTGGGGCGTATGATGCGGCTTTCTACTTTTTGCATCCACTCGGGGGTGGCGAAGGGTACGGGGGTTACGCTGCCCATGCCGCCGGTGTTGGGTCCGGTGTCGTGTTCGCCGATGCGTTTGTAGTCTTTGGCTTCGGGCAGCAGGGCGTAGTGGGTTCCGTCGGTGAGGATGAAGACGGAGCACTCGGTACCGCTGAGGTATTCTTCGATGACGACGTTTTCGGATGCTTGGCCGAACATGCCGTTGAGCATTCGGGCGAGCTGGTTTTGGGCTTCGTCGAGGGTGGGCAGTATCAGTACGCCTTTGCCGGCGCACAGACCGTCGGCCTTGAGCACGTAGGGGGGGGGGAGCTGGCGCAGAAAGGCGAGGCCGGCATCGAGGTTCTGGCGGGTAACGGTGAGGTGGCGGGCCGTGGGGATGTTGTGGCGGGCCATGAAGGCTTTGGCGAAGTGCTTGCTGCCCTCGAGGCGGGCGCCGCTGCGCGTGGGACCGATGACGGTGATGCGGGCGGTGCGGGGGTCGGCCTTGAAGGCGTCGGCAATGCCATCGACCAGGGGTTGTTCGGGTCCGACGACGAGGGTGTCGATCTGGTGCTGGTGGGCGAAGTGTTTGAGGGCTTCGAAGTCTTCGGGGGCGATGTCGACGTTGGTTCCGCAGGTTTCGGTTCCGGGATTGCCCGGGGCGATGTAGAGTTGTTCGAGTCGCGGGCTTTGAGCGATCTTCCAGGCCAGGGCGTGTTCGCGGCCTCCGCTTCCGATGAGTAGTATTTTCATTGTCGTGTTACTTTAAATAATCGTCGAAGTATTGTGTGATGCGCTCGTGCAGGTGTACGCTCTGGTGTCCGCGCATGTTGTGGGGTTCGCCGGGGTAGAGGAAGAGGTCGGGCTGGGTGCCGGCTTTGACGCACTCGGCGATGAAGGCCAGGCTGTGTTGCAGCACGACGGTGGGGTCGTTGTAGCCGTGTATGATCTGTAGTTTTCCTTTCAGGTGGGCGGCTTTCGGTAGCAACGATGTCTTGCGGTAGCCCTCGGGGTTGGCTTGCGGGGTGTCCATGTAGCGTTCGCCGTACCTTACATCGTACCATTTCCAGTCGATAACGGGTCCGCCGGCCACGCCCACCTTGAAGGTTTCGGGGTAGGAGGTCATGAGCGATATGGTCATGAATCCGCCGTAGCTCCACCCGTGTACGCCGATGCGGTCGACATCGACGTAGGGCAGCGATCGGAGGTATCGTACGCCGCGCATCTGGTCTTGCATCTCTACTTGCCCGAGCTGTCGGAAGGTAACTTGTTCGAAGTCGCGTCCGCGTCGTTCGCTGCCTCGATTGTCGAGCACGAAGATCAGGTAGCCGCGCTGCGCCATGTAGGTTTCCCATCCGCGGGCGGCGTAGTGCCAGCGCGCATCGACGTTGTGGGCATGCGGTCCGCCGTAGACGTAAACCACAACGGGGTAGCGCCGGGCGGGGTCGAAGTCGGCAGGCTTCACCAGGCGGTAGTACAGGTCGGTGGTGTCGTCGGCCGCCTTGAGGGTGCCGCATTCGAACCGGGGCGCGTCGTAGCCTTGCCACGGATCGGGCGCGTCGAAGTAAGCAGCGCAGTAGCCGGTTCGGGTGTCGACGATTTCGATGCGGCGCGGCACGTCGGGTTCGCTGTAATTGTCGACGAGCCAGGCTCCGGAGGGCGAGAGCGATGGTGTGTGGTAACCTCGGCCGTTATCGAGCAGGATGCGACGGCCGGTTCGGGTGTCGACGACGTAAGTATTGGTTTGCAAGGCGCTCTGCTCGGTCGAGGTGTAGATGATGGACCGGCTGCGGCTGTCGAAGCCCAGCACCTGGAGCACGGTCCAGGGGCCGGCGGTGAGCTGCGTGAGGTTTCGGCCGTCGGCAGAGCAGAGGTACAGGTGGTTGTAACCATCGCGCTGGCTCTGCATCACGAAGGTGCCGCTCGCCCAGGGCAAGAACACGATGGGGTGCTGCGGCTCTACGTATTTGGCATGCTGCTCGCGGTAGATCGTTCCGGCAGAGCGGCCGGTCAGGGCGTCGTAGCTCACGAGTCGGCAGTCGTTCTGGTCGCGGTTGAGTTCGAAGAGGTAGAGGGTCCGGCCGTCGGGGCTCCAGGCAATGTTGGTGAAGTAGCGGTCGGTGGGGTCGCCGGCGTCGAGCGTTACGGTGCGCCGCGTGTCCAGGTCGTACACCTCGACGGTAACGCGGTGACTGGTTTCGCCGGCCATGGGGTATTTGTCGGGTTCGCAAACGGCGATGCGGCCGAAGATGTCGACCTGCGGATAGTCGGCCACCATGCGCTGATCCATTCGGTAAAAGGCCAGCTTGCGGCCATCGGGACTAAAGTAGAGTCCTTTCGTGATGCCGAACTCGTCGCGGTGCACGCTCTGCCCGTAAACGATTTCACGACTGCCGTCGGTGGTGAGCAGCGTGTCGCGCCCGTCGGCCGTTTTGACGTGTAGCTGATGATCGGCCACGTAGGCCAGGGCGCGCGATGCCGTCGACCATTCCGAGGCTTGCGCCCCGGCCAGACATTCGATGTTCAACTTCCACGCCACGGCGCGCTTCTTCCAGTCGACCAGGTACCGCCACTGCTTGCCGTCGATCGCCACGAGCGACTTGTCGGCATAGGGAAACGCGGCGTAGTACAGCGAGCGCACTTTGTTGTCTTGGGTGGTGCCGCACCAGGCGTTGATTTCGTCGAGGGTAAAGAGGCGCGTTTCGCGGCCGCTCTTCTTGTCGATGGTGCTGCACTCGTCGGCCTCCTGCCGTATCAGCCGATCGCCCCACCAGGTGGTGTAACAGTTCTGGGGAACGAAGTTTCGGTAGTTGGTTCCGCCGTAGTTCAGATCTTCGAGTGTGAATTGTTTTTGTGCCATGGTCTGTTGGCTTGCGATGGCTGCCAGGATAATGAGCAGCAGTGTTGCCGTTTGTCTATTCATTGTCGTTGTTTTTTTTATTCTTCTTTCCGAAACTGCGGTCGCGCCTGTCCGTTTTGTCGAACTTTCGCTCGCCGCGGCCGAAGCTCTTGTCGTTTCGGTGGTAGTTTTTATCGAAACCGCGCTCCAGCGAGTGGAACTTGAACGAGCGTATGTCGCCCAGCTCGTTTTCTTCTTCGGCGGCCAGTCGGCGTTTAAACTCGCGGATCTTCTTGAATCGATGCTTCTCGGCCATTTCTTTTTTCTCTTGTTCGGTTTTGACGATGCCGCCCTCGGCGCGGAAGTCTTTCATCTTGCCGTCGAAGAGGGCATACTTTCTGAACTCGCACTCGAGGCTGCCGTTGAAGAGCGGCGTCTTGATTGATGGTTTCAGTCCGATCTGCTCGAAACACTCTTCGCGATAGCTCAATATCCAGGCATCATTGCCGGCGAACTCGTGCTTGAGCCGCTCACCGATCATCTTGTACGTTGCCAGTAGGTTGGGCGTAGAGATGCGCTCGCCGTAGGGCGGGTTGGTAACCATGATGCAAGGCTGCTGCGGCTTGACGAAGTTCTTGAAGTCGGCCTGCTCAACGGTAATGTCTTTGGTCAGTCCGGCCGCACGCACGTTCAGTCGCGCGGTGTTGACTACCTTCATGTCGATATCGTAGCCGTAGATGTGATGTTCGAACGCACGTTCTTGCGACTCGTCGTTGTAGATGGTATCGAAGAGTTCTTGGTCGAAGTCGGGCCATTTCTCGAAGGCGTACTCTTTTCTGAACACGCCAGGGCTCATGTTCCGTGCAATCAGCGCCGCCTCTATCAACAAGGTTCCGCTGCCGCACATTGGATCGATGAAATCAGTATCGCCCTTCCAGCCCGTCAGCAAAATCATGCCGGCCGCCAAGACTTCGTTCAGCGGCGCCTCGACCGACTCTTGGCGATAGCCTCGGCGGTGCAACGATTCGCCGCTCGAGTCTAAGCTGAGCGTGGCGTCATTGTCGGAAATGTGTATATGCAGGCGTATGTCAGGATTGCTGACCGAAATGTTGGGCCGCGTACCGGTAGATTCTCTGAACTGGTCGACGATGGCATCTTTTACCTTGTACGTCACGAAGCGCGAGTTTCTGAACTCTTCGGAGTAGACAACCGAATCGACAGAGAAGGTTTTGCCCCTTTCGATATAGCGGCTCCAGTCAACCTGCTTGATTTCGTTGTACACATCCTCTGCCGAAGCAGCCTTGAAATGTTTGATGGGTTTCAAGATACGGATAGCCGTGTGAAGTTGGAAGTTGGCACGGTACATCATCTCTTTGTTGCCCGTAAACGATACCATTCGTCGGCCTATTTGTACATTGTTTGCACCCAGTAGGGTCAGCTCTTGTGCCAAAACAGGCTCTAAGCCCATGAAAGTTTTGGCAATGAGTTCGAATTCCATTTGATTTATTGAATTGATAAGTTATAATTGACTTTTTTGATGGTATGGCGCTTAATCCCTATTATACTTCTTCGTATCGGGAGCCATGTTTTCGGTTACCCAGACATTGGCGCCTACGACGCTGCCGCGCCCAATCGTAACGCGGCCCAGTATGGTGGCATTGGCATAAACGACAACGTTGTCTTCGAGAATGGGATGGCGCGGAATGCCCTTGATGGGGTTCCCCTGCCGATCGAGCGGAAAATTCTTCGCGCCCAGCGTCACACCCTGATACAGCTTTACGTTATCGCCGATGACACACGTGGCCCCGATAACAACGCCCGTTCCGTGATCGATGGTGAAATAGCGGCCGATCTTTGCGCCGGGATGAATGTCGATGCCCGTTTCAGAGTGCGCCATCTCGGTTATCATACGTGGTATGAGCGGTACGTGCAGCAAATACAGTTCGTGGGCAATGCGGTAGTTGGTCAGCGCCTTGATAACGGGATAACACGAGATAATTTCGGAGCGGCTCTCAGAAGCGGGGTCGCCGTTGTACGCCGCCATGACATCGGTCGAAAGCGTTCGCCGTATCTCGGGCAAACGTTCTATCAGCCGGGCAGAAAGTTCGGCTGCCCATCGGCGTTTCTCGGCCATGGGGCGGGCGGCCGACTGATCGCAGTCTTCGCCGAAGCAAAGCCCGGCCAAAACCTGCTCTGTCAGCAAACGGTACAGCCGTTCTACGCTGACACCGATGCGATATTTAAGCGTTTGAATGTGGATGGATGACTTTCCGTAATAACCCGGAAAGAGAACTGATCTCGACAGATCGATGATATCTTCAAGCACCTTGCCCGAAGGGAGCGGATTTCCGTCGTGTTGTCGATAACACAAGTCGCACAATTGTTCGGGTTCGGATAATTGATCGACCGTTTGTGTCAGCACATGAGTCAAATCGTTGTTACTCATCTCTATCTTTGTCTCAATATTTACTCGGCAAAGATACGGCTTTATCTCGAGAAACGGCAGGCGAAGCCCATAAAATTAAATAAGCAACCGAACGGTTGCAGAGATCATAAAAAAGCGAAATTCGCGCCCCCATCTTATTTTTTTATGCTACTTTTGCGTACCCATTACGTACAGCTGTACAAACTAAATAGCGCTACATGTTTCGTATTAAGAAATTAGATATATTCATTGCCAAGCAGTTCGGTTTATTGTTTGCCGGTACCTTTTTTATCTGTCAGTTCGTGCTGATGATGCAATTTTTGTGGCGATATATCGAAGCGCTAATCGGCAAGGGGCTGTCTATGGAAATCATGGCACAGTTTTTTTGGTACATGGGTCTGATTCTTGTTCCGCAAGCGTTGCCGTTGGCCATACTGCTATCGTCGCTCATCACCTTCGGCAATTTGGGCGAAAGCAGCGAGCTTACGGCCATCAAGGCTTCAGGCATTTCGATGATCAGGACGTTTCGCTCGCTGATCGTCATTTCTTTCCTTATCAGCCTATGTTCGCTGTATTT
>CAUQAO010000125.1:0-6637 GCA_963515815.1 uncultured Prevotella sp. | reverse complement strand
CTTTCGAAAAGATTTGCCCGCGCAGACTTTTTTCTGTCAATCTTTCGAAAAGATTTGCCCGCGCAGACTTTTTTCTGTCAATCTTTCGAAAAGATTCCGTCTCGCTCCAAGCGTTTTATGGTTCATTAACTGTTTTTTTTGTAATATTAAGCCAGGAGTCCGTATATTTGCGATACGCTTTGTGACCGAATAACGCATTACTAACCATTTAAAAAATTGTGGCCTATGATTTTATTAGTATTGCAAGGTTTCGGATAGTTCTTTATCTTCCTTCTTGCAAGGAAGCCTTTTTTGAGATCATTTTTAAACTCTTATTTAAATTTATTTATTCGTATGGGAAACATTCTATGTAAAAGCAATTCGCCAATGAGTCTTAGATGGCCTCGATTGGCAAAAACAGCAGGTTTGGCATGTGCTCTCCTGATTGCGAGTGTGCCGACGAGTAATGCGGCGGCCCACCATTCGGCAGCGGGCGCGGCATCGAACATTCAGCAGCACAAGAAAACCTTGAGCGGAAAAATTGTCGACGCCAAGGGCGAACCCCTGATCGGCGTAACCGTGGTAGAGAAGGGTACGGAGAATAGAACGGTGAGCGATATCGACGGAATGTATTCGCTCGGTACCGATTCGGAGAATCCGATACTGGTCTTCTCTTACATCGGTTACGTAAATCAGGAAGTAAAGATGGGCAACCGCACCTCGGTAGCAGTGACAATGCACGAAGACGACCAGACGCTGAGCGAAGTCGTGGTTCAGGGCTTCGGTATCCAACAGCGCAAAGGCTCGCTCACGGGGGCCATATCGAGCATCGGCTCTAAAGACGTTTCGCGCTCTCTGGCAACAACCGTTTCGGGCGCACTGGTGGGCAAGATAGCCGGCATCAACAACCGTATGAGCGACGGTAGGCCGGGCGCCTCGACGTCGCTGCAGATCCGCAACATGGGCACGCCGCTTTATGTTATCGACGGCGTGATCAAGGACGAAGGCCAGTTCAACAACCTCGACCAGAACGACATCGAGCAGGTGAGCGTCCTCAAAGACGCCTCTGCAGCCATCTACGGCGTGCGGGCCGCCAATGGCGTTGTGGTTGTAACAACCAAACACGGGCACCGCAACCAGCCGCTTTCGGTCGAAGTAAACGGCTACTACGGCTGGCAGAGCCTGTCGCGTATGGCCAAACCGGCCGACGTCAATACGTACCTTACCCATTACATCGCCTCGCAAACGGTACAGGGCACTCCCTATACCTACTCGAAAGAAGACCTGGCCAAGTGGCAGCAGGGTACCGAAAAGAACTATCGGCCGTTCGACTGGTACGACTTCGTGTGGAAAGTGTCGCCCCAGACCTACGTCAGCATGAATGCCTCGGGCGGTTCAGAGAAAATCAACTACTACTTCTCTATCGGCAATCTGGTGCAAGAAGCCATCATTCGCAACTACGGCGGATTCTTCCGTACCAACATGCAAATGAATGTAGACGCACGGATAACCGACCGACTGACCGTCGGCGCCTCGATGAACGGCCGCGTAGAGAAACGCAAACAACCGGGCGTACCCGGCGTAGACGACTATTGGCTGCCGCAGTTCGCAACGTATCGCAATCTACCTACCAAGCGGCCTTTCGCTAACGACAATCCTAATTATCCGCAGAAAGTATCATCGGAGTCGGATACCAATTTCGGCCTGCTCAACTACAATCTCTCCGGAACTTTCGTAGATAAGTGGCGCGTGATTCAGCTCAACGGCCACGCCGATCTGGATATCGGTTGGGGATTGAAAGCGCAGTGGCTCGTGGGCTATTACTTCGCTTACCAGCAGCTCAACAACCACGAATATACATGGAAACTGTACGGCTACAACGAAGATACGGACACCTATTACGTAACCGACGAAATGAACAACCCCTGGCGCGAACGCCGGCTCGGACATAAAGAAGAGCTGACCTCTAACTTCCGCCTCACTTTCGACCGCCGCTTCGGCAGCCATCACGTGTCAGCCATCTGCGGACTGGATGCCTCGAAAATGCGTGCACCGTCGACCTGGGTGCATGCACAGCCCACCGCCAATGTAATGCGGCTGATCTATACAAGCACCATGGATACGTACGAAGATACGGGCAATAATACCGAAGCACGTCTGGGATGGATCGGGCGGTTGAACTACGACTATGCCGACAAATATCTGCTGGAACTCTCGATGCGTCGTGACGGTGCATGGAAATGGGCGCCCGGACATCGTTGGGGAACCTTCCCCGCTGTATCAGCCGGTTGGCGTATCTCAGAAGAAGCCTTCTGGAAAAACGCCAAGCTGACCGATATCTTCGACAACCTGAAAATCAGAGCATCTTACGGCATCGTCGGCGATGATAACGTAGAAGGCTATAATGCCTACGACTATATGAGCGGTTATAACTATAACACAGGCGGTACGGCCTTGGGCGGAAAATATGTGATAGGTAGTGTGGCGCGCGGACTACCGGCCACAACCTTTACCTGGATGAAAGCGCATTTCCTGGATATAGGTATCGATTATGCATTTTTACATAATCGTTTAACAGGTACGCTGGATTATTTTAATCGGAAGCGTACAGGTTTGCCGGCCAGCCGTTATGATGTACTGATACCTTCAGAAGCAGGATTCAGCCTGCCTAAAGAAAATCTGAATTCCGACTTGCGCAGAGGCATCGACGGAAGTATCACATGGCATGACACGTGGAGCGGATTGCAGTACGCCGCAGGGTTCAACTTTACGTACGCCCGCCGATACGACTGGAACCAATACAAACCCCGTTTCAGCAATTCGCTGGACGAATACCGCCACTCTAGAGAACACCGATTCTCGGATGTATATTGGGGATATCAGAACGACGGACAGTTCCAGAGCTGGGAAGAAATAGCCAATTACCCCATCGATAACGATGGCTATGGAAACAAGCGGCAACGCCCCGGAGATATCAAATACAAAGACCTGAACGGCGACAAAGTAATCAACGAAATGGACCAAGTGCCGATAGGTTACGGTACGGGCAATACGCCCAATTTCAGTTATGGCTTCAACTTCGCGTTCCAATACAAGGGCTTCGACCTTGCTTTCGACCTTACCGGCGGTAGCGGTTTGGGCTTCATGCCGCGCTATGAGCAAATGTATCCATTCCACGACGGAGGCAACAATCCCCAGTATTATATGGAAGACAGCTGGACTCTCAGCGATATATGGGATGCCAACAGTAAACTGGTACCCGGTAAATATCCCATGCTGCTGATAGGCAACACCTCGCACAGCAATTATTGGAATAGCGACTTCTGGTTTATAAACGTAAATTATATCAAGCTGCGCAACTTCGAGTTTGGTTATACATTTCCGCGTAAGTGGCTCGACTGGGCGAAGATCAGTTCGCTGCGTGTTTATGTAGCGGGTACGAATATCTTTACCATAACCAATAAACCCGGATTCGATCCGGAAGGTACCACTGAAAGCGGACTGCAATATCCGACAACCCGTGTAGTGAACGTAGGTTTCAATCTTAAATTCTAAAGCGATATGAAGAGATTTAAATATATATTGATTTCTGCTCTTGCAGCAGTTATGTTATGCGGTTGTAGCGGATTTCTCGATCAGGAACCCGACGGTATTTATACCGACGACCAAGTATTTACCGATCAGAATATGTTGATATCCGTGTTGGCCAATCTTTATGGACGCGTAAATTACGGAATCAATCTGGATGATAGTTATTCATTCACTTATATTGATGAGGCGGCCAAGATGGATGGCGGTCCCGACTATCTTCAAACTTATGGCGATAACCTGTTTCGCGAGTATCACTATGGCTTTGTACGCAACTGTAACCAGTTCCTGGAAGGATTGAAGAAAACAGAGGCACTCAGCGAAGAAGCGAAAAAGCCTTTGGAGGGCGAAGTACGTTTTCTGCGTGCTTGGTGCTATTTCAATATGGTGCGTAGTTTAGGCGGGGTGCCGCTGATGGGCGACTCTGTTTTGGCCTACAATGGTCCCGATGATGTGCCGGGCATGACGAAAGCCAGAGCTACAGAAGCGGCCAGTTACGATTATGTTATCAGTGAATGTAAGGCTGCAGCCAATCTGATGAGCTCAGCCACGAATGTACATAGCGCACGTGCCAATAAATGGGCCGCCTTGATGCTCGAAGCTCGTGCAGCCGTTTATGCCGGTTCGCTGGCCAATTACAACAACAAGATGGTGAGTCCGATTCGAACCGTTGGCGGAGAGGTCGGTATTTCTGCCGATCGTGCCGAAGGCTATTATAAAACAGCACAAGATGCAGCCGACGAAGTGATCAGGAACAGCCCTTACAAGCTGCAAGACGATCCGGCTTCGACCAAAGGCGAGAATTTCTACAATGCAGTTTGCATCAAGGATAACAATACCGAGGTGATATGGGCGCACGATTATGCCTACCCGGGTAGCACCGTGAGTTTCTCGAACCGGAATATCCCGTCGCAGTTTAAGGACGATATCGACAATAGCTATGCCGGACCTACGCTGAACATGGTAGAACAGTTCGAACCGCTTGAAACGACGACACCAGGGTTGCGGGCATCGTTCAAGACCAAAAATGCCGACGGAAGTTATGTTTTTTATAACTCCAGTTCGGCACCTTTCGACGAGCGCGATCCGCGTTTATACGGCTCCGTACTTTATCCCGGCGGCAAGTTCCGCAATACACCGTGCGAATTGCAAGCCGGACAACTGGTATGGGAGTCGGGGAAATGGACCATTAAGACAGGCGATCTCAATTCGAAAGACGCAGCCGGAAATATTATTACCTCTATAAACGGTCCGTTGCAGAGCAATCAGCAGTTCGTTAACAAGACGGGCTTCTTCTTCCGTAAGTTCTTGGACGAGAAAGCTGGTTCGTCTATGCGTAACGGCAACCGTTCTACCATGTGGTGGCCTTATTTCCGAATCTCAGAAGCCTATCTGATTGCTTGCGAAGCCAGCTTCGAAACCGGAAAACAGGCCGAAGCCCTCGCTTATATAAACGCGGTTCGTAAGCGGGCAGGCGTGCAGGCGCTTGCAGCGATCACTTTCGAGAATATCGTCCATGAAAATGCTGTAGAGTTTGCTTTCGAGTTCCACCGCTGGTGGGATTTAAAGCGCTGGCGCCTTTCCGATAAAGTACTGAACGGCGACAATAACAGCCCCACAGCCCGTCATCGCAGATTGTGGCCTTACAAGGTTGTGGCTCCGGGAAATACGCACAACGGACAATGGGTGTTTATCGAAGACCAATATTTTATGTCGCCCAACGCCCGCCATTTCCAAATGCGTAATTACTATAATTTCATTGATGACGCATGGATTAACAACAATCCAAAATTGGTTAAGAATCCGTATCAATAAAGTTTTAAAGTTCGAAAACTATGAGAAAATTAATATTAAATGCTGCCTTGGCTATTGCCGCAGCATACAGTCTCGGTTCCTGCGGATACGACAATTTCGATAAACCGGAGACTTACTTGGCAGGCCGTGTAGAATATAACGGTCAGGCTTTGCAGCTGCCCGGTTCGGCAGGGCAGATTCAGCTTCAGGCGTATCAGTCGGGTTATCAACTAACTTCTCCGATTACCATTTATGTCGATCAGGAGGGGAAGTTCAATGCTCGACTCTTTAACGGCCGTTACAAAATCGTATCCAAAGACAACAATGGTCCCTGGGTCAATACGCGTGATACGGTAGAGGTAGATTTGAGAGGAAGCACCGAAATTCATATTCCCGTAACGCCTTACTTCCTGTTGTCCGACTATACCTGTACTTTGAATGCAAGTACGCTTACCATCGGCTTTAGCGTTCAGCGTATCGTCTCCGATGCACAGATCAATTATGCGACCGTTTGTATTGGTACTACTTCCATCGTTGACGAGCAAAACAATGCGCTTAAGATGCAAATTCCTGCAGAACAGATAAAGATAGGAGCGAATATGTTTACGGTGCCGGTAACCGACGAGCAACTTTCGGCAATAAATAAAGCCGTGAAGGTTACGACGCGTGTGAGCCTGCGTACCGTAGGAGCCGATCGGTCTATCTATACAAACATTCTGACATTGAAATAGACTTAGGGCGATAAAGCATTTGGTTTTATAAATTAGTTTGAAAAGAACGGTCGACAGAGATTTTTTGTCGGCCATTCTTTTTGCCTGTGAATTGAAACCGACAGCCACTTTTCAGCCAAAAACACGTTGGCGGGCCCCCCGCTGATCACTTTTCAGCTAAAAACACGCTGGCGGGCCTCCCGCTGATCACTTTTCAGCCAAAAACACGCTGGCGGGATCCCCGCTGATCACTTTTCAGCTAAAAATACGCTGGCGGGATCCCCGCCAACTATTTATCAGCAGAATCGTTCTTTTACAGGCGGCTTTCTTATCCCGAAATGGGTATAACCGATACACCGATTCACCATGCCTAAGTATTCTTTCATAAAAAAGTAATGCCGCAACTCATCAACGAGCTACGGCATTACTTCTGTTTAACTTTAAAATTATTTTCTTAGTAAATGAAAGCCTCACGGTTTCCATTGCTACCTGTTAAACAATCTGTTTAATTTACCTTAAACCTAATAACTAAAAACCTAAATCTATTACTACTAACCTAAACAATC
>CAUQAO010000124.1:0-6777 GCA_963515815.1 uncultured Prevotella sp. | reverse complement strand
CCCTAGACGCCGGCCGTTCCCCGATCGATGAGTTTAAAAGCGGAAAATAATCTGCGCTATATATTGCGTAAACGAAGAAAACAAAAACTCCCGACTTCGTTTAGAAATCAGGAGTTTACGTCATTTTGCTTTTTTTCAAAGTGGTGCCACCAGGAATCGAACCGGGGACACAAGGATTTTCAGTCCTATGCTCTACCAACTGAGCTATGGCACCAGTGCTTTTTGTGGTTGCAAAGGTAAGGATATTTTCATTATTCTTGCAACATATCATGAGAAAAAAAAGAGATTAACGTTTCTTAGGATATAGCTGTCGGAGGGCAGAAAAGATCCGCCGGCAGGCCTTGGGAGAGAATAGACCGCCAGCGGAGGAAGAATTCAAAGAACAATTCGCCTTCAAAGATCAAAGAAGGCGTCGCGAGAGAGATTATTCAGTGAATCCCGAATGTCGCGTACCCGAAATGCGATAGGTAAGGCCATTGGCATCGTCGCTGATCGTGGCCGTGAAGACGATACTGTCGGTCGGCAAACCGTGCAGATTGTGCCCCTGCGCATGCAGCACTTTTCCGTCGGTAATAGTTACATTGCCTGCCGCTTCGTCGGCTTCGACGCGTTTCAGATTGTTGCAAGCGAAACTTTTGGCCACATAATCGATGGGAACAATGAGGCGCAGGTTGTAAAACACATCTGCTCCGTCAAGGTTGATCCACATGCGGTCGGCTACATCGTCTACGGTGTTGTACGTCATCAGTTTCAGAACGCCTGCGTCGTAGGGATCGGCCTCTTGAAGGGTTCCGTCGGCGTTGACGGCATCTACCCTTACGTCCCAAAAACCGGCCATATCTTGTATTTGTGTTCCACCGGACGTTTGATCGGTTTCTATCTGGCAGGCGCATATCCCTAGCATTGCGCATAGGGCTGACAGGATGGTTAAGCTATAATTTTTCATTGCGGATATATGTTTTTTATTTTTTCAGAATAATAATGAAGTCGGTATCGGCATAATTGACCGTCCAGCGCAAGATACCGGTGTCGGCATCGTAAGAACTGTCGCTGAAAGCATTGTACGAGTCGCCCCAGTAATCGACATGTGCCGAGAGGGCAGTGATCGTTCCGTCGCTTTTCAGCAGTACGTAGCCTTTCATGGCCGCGTCTTCGCCCACTTGCGGCGCCTTGAATTGCGCATAATATCCGCCCAGCAGATCGCTGACATAGAACAGACCCGAAGCCTTTTTCTCGACGGATACCTTATAATTTGGAAAAACCACATCGCCTTTCTTGGTAGCACGTAAAGTGCCCGACTGCGTGATATATTCGCCGCTGAGATCTGTCGTAATCGACGGATCGCACACTGCTACTGTTCGACTCACCGATTGTGTAATGCCATCGGCGTTGGTGTACGAATAGACCACAGGGTACAGCCCCGGCTTTTGGTTATCCACGGCGTCGAGTCCCGTTGTCTTGATCTGCGCCGTGACATCTTCGCCGTTCAGCGTGGCTTTGCAACCGTGGTCTATGTAAGTGCTGCCGATGGGTGACTCGACAAAGGCTTCGCCTTGTATTTCGAACACCGGATAATAGGTAAGATGCCAGTCGGTCAGCTCTTCATCATCCGAGCAAGCGCCGAACAGTGTGCCGACGACCATGAGCGGCAGGGTGTATAATAAATATTTTTTCATTTCGTTCTGTTTTTTTGTTTGTGTATCGTTTGTGCTCACTTCACGTCCCAGAAGACCCGCACACTCATCTTTTTTTCTTCGGGTGTATTCTTATTGAATCGTCGGGCATTGCTGGGATAAGGAACCCGCTTGGCTAGTCCGCCACCCTGAATATTGTTCACGGCCGGCACAATCAGATCGCCCGGAGTGTAATTTTCCGACCCTTTCAGCACTTCTTGGGCCGTTGCTTTGCTAACAGCGGGCACATCGGTTCGGCGCTGCTCTGACCAGGCCTCCATGTGGTTGCGCATAAAAAACGCCACCCACTTCTGCATATAGATAAGGTTTAACTGCTCTGAGACGGAAGGTTGCTGGTCGAAATCGACATTTTTGTTTGTCAGAAACTCGTCGCATTGCTTTTCTACGCCACGCGACTTAAAATCGGCCTCGACGGCAGCCCGATAGGCCTTCGAAGCATCATGCACCCTGTTGGCGAAGCGTAAAAAAACTTCGGCCAACAAGAACTGCAGCTCGCTTTGTGTAAAAACATAAATGGGCTCGGCTTTGAACTTGTCGGCATCGATGGCGCTCACGTTTTCGTTCTTCCACGTTTCGTTAGTCCACTCTTTCATTTTACTTTTCGTTCCGGGAATTTGTCCGACGTACATTCCCTTCTTTTCATTGCGCTTCATCGCGTAACCGATCCGCGGATCGGCCGTCGATAGCATATAACTGACCAGCGGATAGGCCGCGCAATAGTTGCAGGCCTTTAGCGCAAAGATGGCGTCGTACCATGGTGCATATTGTCCCTCGGCATTACTGAAGACATTGTATGTGATGTCGTTTTTGAAGAAATGGCCCTTTGAAGCCAGTACAACAATTTTTTTGGTATAGCTCGCAGCATCGATGCCAGCATCGATCAGGCGAAGGTATATGCGCAAGCGCAGAGCATTGGCAAAGCCGCGCCACTGGCTCATATCGTTGCGTAGCAGAGGGTCTTTGAGATTCATTTGGCCATCCGAGAGGTCGTGCTCTGCCTGATCGAGTTCGGCGAGCAATCCTTCGAAAATAGTTTTGCCGTCGTCCCACTTGGGCATAGTGAGCGCTGCGCCCTTTAGAGCTTCGGTGTACGGAGCGTCACTTACGTTATCGACGAAGATTTGATAGCCCCACACGCGCAGTATGGTACAGACGTAGCGGTCGGCCTGGTTGTCGGTGCGCGAAAGAATATCGGCCAAGTCTTCGAAAGCGCCGGCATAAAGGTTGCGGTACGTGCGGTCGAGTAGCTGTGTACCCTCGTCGATCTGCAATTCGGCATAGTGGTTATACTGATTGAACTCAGGCTGCTGTTCGAAGTACTGCGCAAAGAAGCCGGCATAGGAAAACATCTGGTCGCCCAGTGCGTTAGCGATATAATTTTCGGCAGAGGGTAGCACCAAGTCGGCAGTTACGTCGACGTCTTTCGGATTGTTAGGATCGTCGTTGATGTCAAGATTGCAAGCTGTCGACAGGAATGTGACGAGCGTTGCATAGATAAATATTTTTTTCATATCACTTCTTCACTGTGTTAGAATTTAACCGTAATGTTAAAACCGAATCGGCGCGAGCTGGGATTGGCAGAAAATTCGCCGAAATTACCTTCCAGATCGTTGCCGAATGAAGTTTGCTCGGGATCGATAAAGGTATTGGAGGCCGGAGTCCAAAGCAGCAGATTGTTGCCATAGAACGACAGTCGGACACCCGTCAGCGATAAGCTCGAGACCCATCGCAACGGAAGATCCCACGCAAGTACCACCGAGCGCAGTTTGACGTACGATTTATCGATAAGAAAACTCGAGTCGAGACCATCGCCGCCCTTGTACCAGTATTTCCAAATATTTGTGGCATCCAAGGCAATGGTATTAGGCGCATAAACCGGATTTCCGTCTGCGTCTTTCTTCACCTCGATAACACTGTTGGGAATGATCCAGGGATTGCGGTTATTATAGGTAGTTTGCATAGCGTTGCCAGTAAAATAGTTGATATCTTTGGTTCGCGAAAACATCAAGCCCCCTTGCCGGATGTCGAAATCGACCGAAAGCGACAAGCCCTTGTAACGGAATGTCTGATTGATGCCCATCATGTATTTATGGTTCATCGTTCCGATTTCTTTCTGTTTGGCATCCTGAACGGGCAATCCCTCGTCGTTGACTACGATCTTGCCTGAGGCCGGGTCTCGCAAAGGTGTATAAGCCTTGAAGATACCCAATTCTTTGCCTGTTTCGGCGTAAATACCGGTACCGCCGGTAAATCCGTAGATCATCGAACTGCCGCCCAGTAATTCGGGCAGGCTGATGACCTTGCTTCGATTCTTGGTGTAGTTCCACGTAATATCCCACGAGAAATCCTTGATGCGTACAGGCGTGAGGTTGACCAGCAGCTCTATACCGCGGTTGCGTACTTCGCCCAGGTTGATATTTTGGTATGCGAAGCCCGTGGCAGGGTCCATCTCGAGTCGAAAGATCTGTCGGTCGGACAGCCGATTGTAAAACGAAATATCGAAACCTATCCTACTGTCGAAGAAGAGCATGTTGAGCCCCACTTCGGCTTCGGTCGTCATTTCGGGGCTCAAAGTATTACTGCCTAAAACATTACTCACGGTGTAGGCATTCCAACTGCCGTTGGTATAGGGAAATTCGCTTTTGCCCCATCCCGACGAGTTGGCCGCCGCCTGTATGAAGACCGAACGAGTCATATAAGGTTTGGCATCGTTGCCTGTTTTACCCCACGCAGCGCGTAATTTGGCGTAGTTGATAATGCGCTTAGCGTTCTCTCCCAAAATCTCGGAGAAAATCCAACTTCCTGTCACGCCAGGGTAGAAAAACGATCGATTACTCTTAGGTAGCGTCGACGACCAGTCGTTGCGGGCTGTCAGCGTGAAATACGCCATATTGCGGTAAGCCAGTTCGACCTGCCCCAGAATACCCATCAGGCGTCGCAGCTCTGACTTGGTGGTCAAAACCGGCTTCTCGGCCGAGTTGCTAAGGTTAAACCACGTCGGAATGGTAAGATTCGTCACGCTGCCCTCTAACCACGAGTAGCGACGCTCGTTGCCATTGAAGCCGAAGAGCGCATTGATATGAAAACGGCTATCAAGATCGCGGTCGAAAGTCAACAACACATCCTGATTGATTTCGCGACGGCGCGTAGTACGCTCGGAAACTTCGCCGGTATTCTTCTCAAGGTTATCTTTCCAAGCAGGCTGCCCGGCAAAGAGCGACGAGAGGTTCGGAACGCCTATGTCGTGATGTTCGGTACTCGAGTCGAGACCGAAACGATAAGTCAACTTGAAATACTTTGCGAAGTCGTAATCCATCTGAAATTTGCCGTAGAAACGTTCGCTCTCGAACTCGTTCTTGAAATTTCGTAAAATATAGTAAGGATTCGTCAGCAAATAAGGCGTATAGTAATAACCCGGCGAGTTGAACGGGTCGTTCTCATCCTTCAGCTCTACGATACTGATATCGCGCGGCGTCTGCATTATTGTATTATACATAGAATTGGAACTCTGCCCCGTGGTCACGAAATTATTGCGCTGATAAGCGTAGTTGAGCGATATGCCGAAAGTAAAATTCTTGATACGATGGCTTGCGCGGGTCGAAAAAGTGTATTTATTATAACTGTCTGCATTGGTCGGGATGATACCGTCTTCGCTGATCTGAGATAAGCTGACGAAAAAGCTGCTCGCATCCGTCGCGCCGTTGAACGACACTCCGTTGTTGTAGCGGAATCCCGTATCGAAGAAATCTCTCACATTATTCTTGATGGGAACATACGGTTTTATTTTCTGCGAGTTGTTGTAAACAAAACCGTAACGCAACATTGATCCGTCGAATCTTGGTCCCCACGAACCATTCTCATTGTCGGTCTTTTCGCCGTACCACCCCATACCGAAGTCGTTTTGCATCTGCGGAATGCGCAGCAATGTTTCCCACTGCAGTCCTCCATTATATTCTACGCCTACTCCCTTACGCTGTTTGGAGCCGCTCTTTGTGGTGATTAAGATCACACCGTTGGCAGCCCTACTACCGTAAAGCGCCGTTGCGGCCGCACCTTTCAGTATCGTCATACTCTCTACATCGTCCGGATTTACTGCGCTGGCTCCGTTTCCGAAATCGTAACCCTTGTTCATTCCGTCCGAACTATATGCGGCGTTGTTGGTAAGCGGTACCCCGTCGATGACGTACAGCGGCTGATTATTATTGTCGAGCGAACTCACGCCACGAACAATTACAGATTTCGACGCCCCCGGGTCGGACGACGAACTGGAAATCTGAACGCCGGCTACTTTGCCCGCCAAGCTCGACATCACATCGTTGGTACGCGCAATGGCAATATCCTCGCCCTTAACCGCCGTGGCCGAATATCCCAATGCCTTGGCCGAGCGTTTGATGCCAAGTGCCGTAACTACTACCTCGCCGATCGAATTGTCTTCGGGCGAGAGAACGATTTGCATCCGATCGGTTGCAGCAACATCACGCGGCTGCATACCAAGATAGGAGATGCGTAACACTCCCTTCGCAGGAACTGATAATACAAACCTGCCTTCCGAATCGGTTACCGTGCCTATATTGGTACCCACTACTGTGACAGAAGCACCAATAATAGGTAAACCGTCTTCAGAATTCGTGACGGTTCCCGATACCCGATTTTGTGCCATGGCCATTCCTACACCAAGGAACAAGCCGGCAAACATCATCATTAACTTTTTAATCATAAACACTTTTACGTTATTTTTTAAATAAAATGCTTCAATCGGGTGCAAATATATAGGTTTATTTAATTAAGTCAAAACAAATTAAAAGAAAAATAATAAAATTTACTTCGATTCGTAATAAAAATGATATATTTTGAATTAAAAACGAATAAAAACAAGCGAATTAGTATTTTTTTTATATTCGTGTCGGCTAAAACACATTTTAGGTCTCGTTGTTGCACGACATCAGGTGGTAAAACAGATTTTAGGTCCCGTTGTTGCACGACATCAGGTGGTAAAACACATTTTAGGTCTCGTTGTTGCACGACATCAGGTGGTAAAACAGATTTTAGGTCCCGTTGTTGCACGACATCAGGTGGTAAAACA
>CAUQAO010000123.1:0-6845 GCA_963515815.1 uncultured Prevotella sp. | reverse complement strand
TTTATTTTAAGCCTTAAATGGTGACCAAATGGGACCAAAAATTTATTTTAGGTCTTAAATGGTGACCAAATGAGGCCAAAAATTTATTTTAGGCCTTAAATGGTGACCAAATGGGATCAAAAATTTATTTTAAGCCTTAAATGGTGACCAAATGAGGTCCAGGAATCTTTTTATCTCGTTATTTTTCTAAAAACATGCTGGCGGGAGCCCCGCCAGCATGTTTTTGCTTGAAAAGTGATCAGCGGGGCTCCCGCCAGCATGTTTTTGCTTGAAAAGTGATCAGTGGGGCTTCCGCCACGGTTTATTCTATGCTCTCGATCGTTACGCCTTGAAATTGCGACATCAGTTTTAGAATGTTATTGTCGAACCGATCGCGTTTCATCACAATTTCCATCGATACTTCATAGAATTTGGCCGAGGGGCTTTCTTTCGGACGAATTTTGTAGGCATTGACCGTTGCTTTTTGCTGCTTCAGTTGTTCCAGAATCTTATCAACCTGTTCTCTTTGCGCCGATGTAAACGACAAACTGATGTGGCGCGTGCCGAATCGCTGGGTGGTGTAGTTCAGCGTTTCGAGGCAAAGCAGTACCAGCACTGTGCTTGCAATCGAGATGGTGTACATGCCCGACCCGCAGGCCAGACCGATGGCCGACGTAACCCACAGGCCTGCAGCCGTGGTCAGGCCTCTTATTACGTGCTTTTGAAAGATGATGGTGCCGGCGCCGATAAAGCCTATGCCGGTAACGACCTGCGAGGCTATGCGCGAGGGATCTAACGAAATGTTGGTCTCGGTTTGCAGGATGTGATGAAAGCCGAATTGTGACACAACCATGAACAAAACGCTGCCTAAAGCGACCAGAAAATGGGTTCGGAAGCCCGCCTCCTTTGCCCGGTATTCGCGTTCTAAACCGATGAGACCACCTAAAACGGCTGCTACAAAGATGCGGATAATCAATTCTGTTGTCATACTTTTTATCGTGTTAGTTGTGCGAAGATAGCTAAAAATTGAGATGAACGCAAATCGTTATCTGCAAAAATAGCCTACCTTTGTATAGCCCTGCCCGAGGGGGGCTTTAATTAACTTTTCTGTCTCGGGCGATATCCCTAAAGAACGAAAAATATGAAATCGCTAAAAGAACTTTATAAAATCGGAAGAGGACCTTCCAGCAGTCACACCATGGGTCCGCAGTTGGCCGCTAAGCTGTTTCTTGAACGACAGCCTGTGGCAAACAGCTACGAAGTGGTGCTCTACGGCAGTCTTGCGGCAACGGGTAAAGGTCACTTGACCGATGTTGCCATTGCCGATGTGCTCGGGCGGGATGCTCCGCTGACCATCACGTGGAAACCGCAGGTGATGCTGCCATTTCATCCGAATGGTATGACGTTCCGATCGTTCGACGGTGAAAAAAGACTGACGGACGAATGGACGGTGTACAGTGTCGGCGGCGGAGCGCTCTCTGAAGGGCGCGGGGCAGCAGATATTTTTCATACCAAAGAGGTGTATGAGCTGAATACATTGGCAGAGATTATGAACTGGTGCGAGGCCAACGGGCGTACCTATTGGGAGTATGTAGAACAGTGCGAAGATGGCGATATCTGGGATTATTTGATGGAGGTGTGGCAGGTGATGAAAGCGGCTGTGGAAAGGGGCATCAATGAAGAGGGCGTACTGCCCGGCCCGCTGAATCTGCGTAGAAAGGCGGCCAACTACTATGTCAAAGCCAGTGGTTATAAACGGTCGTTGCAAACGCGTGCCTTGGTCTATGCCTACGCCCTTGCCGTGAGCGAAGAGAATGCCGCCGGCGGAACCATCGTTACGGCTCCGACATGCGGCTCGTGTGGCGTGATGCCGGCAGTGCTGTATCATCTTTCCAAAGGACATGGCTTTAGCGATACTCGTATATTGCATGCCATGGCTACGGCCGGACTCTTCGGCAACCTGGTGAAGCAAAATGCCTCGATCTCGGGCGCAGATGTGGGGTGCCAGGGCGAAGTAGGGGTGGCTTGTTCTATGGTTTCAGCCGCTGCATGCCAACTGTTCGGTGGCAGTATTTCGCAAATAGAATATGCTGCAGAAATGGGACTCGAACATCATCTTGGCATGACCTGCGACCCGGTTTGCGGGTTGGTACAAATACCCTGTATCGAGCGTAATGCCTTTGCCGCTACCAGAGCGCTCGATGCTAATTTATATGCAACATTCTCGGATGGAAAGCATCGCGTATCTTTCGATAAGGTGGTACGCGTGATGAAGAAAACGGGGCACGACCTTCCTTCGCTCTATAAAGAAACCAGCGAAGGCGGACTGGCGGCCGAATTGGATTAACGCGAAGACTGGAATCCCTCTAATAGCGTATAACGTCTACGCATCATCCGGTTGTAAATGTTACGCAACCACCAATTGCTTGTAATGATGAAGATGGCTCCTATAACGATCATGGTCAGGAAAATAGAATTCTCGTTCAGAAAAGTGCGCAAGATATTGATAACAAAACTGGGCATGAAAAGACATACGATATTGGCAATAATCTGCATATAGTTGTTCTCCATACCGCCTTTGCTGATAAACTTTGTGTTCAGCGGAACAGTTTGCTTGTTGTAAACTGCCATCTGAAAAAGAACGAAATACTGGAATCCAGCAGTAAAGATAACGTAAGCAAATAACATCAGTATAGACCATTTGCCGGTAAAAACCGTGGGCAGCATCAATAAGAAAGGCAACAATAAAACAGCACTGTAGAAAATATACTTGGCACGAAGTAAAGAAAGAATATTTTCTTGGTGTGTCATGAGGCAGTCAATGTAGTTGCCCTCGCTGCACATAATGCGGGTAATGAACATGGCTCCAAAGATAACGAAGTTATAACAGCCGAGAAAAGAAGTCATGTATGTACTGTCGTAGATATCTGTAAAGCTCAATAATAAAGAAAAAAACAGTACTAAGGCAGTAGAAGATATAAAACTTTTGCGCGGATTCTTATTGCGCAAAGTCAGCTTTATCTCTAACTGAAGATAATTGCCTATAGCCCCGAAACGGTTGAAGAAATTGAAAGAGCTGATCGTTCTTAATCGAGTCCGTTCAACACGTGCCAGTTCTGTTGCAATATGAGCGTATTGAATACGCCGATTTATAGCCACTGTCATCGTTAAGAAAACAAGCAAACCGATGTAAGGAAACAAACTGCCGTCGGCAATAGCTGTTCCTATATGTGCATAGAATTTGAAGAATTGGCTGATACCGGTATCTTGCCCGATGAACCAGGGCATGGCGATCAGTGCATAAACACTTAGCGGAAGCAACCACCATAGCATGGTGTCATTAATGAGGGTACGTGTAATATGATACCACTGTGTGTTGATCAGTATCGCTAACCAATAAAATAAAAGAATACCTAATGAAACTCCAATGCCGAAATTAAAGACAACGGCCATCAAGATAAACGGTATAAACAAAGAAAACCATGTAAAATTGAAAGGGCTAAGCAACGACGTACCGATAAAGTTGTCGACACACGAGTATTTGGAAATGGGTAATAATATATATGGCTTGACCAGTTGAGAAGGTATTTCCTGCACCATGAATCGGAAAAAGAAATCGAATGCTAAGATAAACGGACTGATCCCGCAAATAAATTCGACAGCTGTGAAGGTTCTGCTGTTATTGGCAATGCTTGCAAAAGCAACAGCCAGCAAGCATAAGTACAATATTCCTAAAACGCTCATAAGTATAATCATGAATTTCGCAGTTTTGTTCTGATGGAAACTCATGTTACGTTTTTCAGAAAGTTTTCTGTGGTGCCTAATCATCTTGAACAATCTAAAACGTTGCTTAAGATGGGCGTGCAGATAAGAGTTGTTGATAGAATCCATTTGAGGAATGAGAATAATGAAAACAGTGAACTATTCTGCTCTCTCGATATTACCTTAAGTCTATAATCTCGGCGGCAGGTAAGTCTTTTGGTCGGAAAACGAAAATGCTGTTCGGTTGATTCTTTGCTTGAAAATTACTGATATCGATAGTTGTCCATGTGTCTTTTTGGCGCATTTTCACTTGCGTAGGACAATAGTTATTCTTATTGATGAGAATATACATCTCTTGAATGCTTCTTTGTTTATCTTGGGCCAGCATGTGAACTTGATAACCGTTCACTGTGTTCTTGCTGCTTAATGTATATCCTGAGCGGTACATTGTAATGAAGGTGTAAGGATTCATGCCCATCTGTTGTGCTTGTGTCGGATTAGAAATATTCACTTCATTTGTTTTCTTCAAATAACTCCATTGTGTTGTTCCGTCAAACCAAACGATAGCCTGTGGCGTACGAGCATGAAATTTATTGCCTTTGATGGCAATAGTACCTGAAGTGCTGCCGATTTTAGGACTTATGATAGAGAAATTGGCACTTGCCCCACCAGAACGGCCGATTACAGAAGCCGTTTTGTCGAGTATTGTTCGTACTTGTTCTGTTGTTTGTGCATGTATGGCAAAACTTTGAATCAATATAAGCATTAGAGTTGCCAATCGTGATATCAAAGAATTGATCTGTCTATTTTTCATTTCTTTTTTCTGCTTTAAAGTACATTTATGAATGTATTGCTGCAATGATTGCATTGAGTGAAGTCTCGTCTTGTACCAATACATCACGCGGTTTGCTGCCCTGTGCCGGTCCTACGATACCGGCTGCTTCTAACTGGTCCATTAGTCTTCCTGCACGGTTATAACCGATAGAGAAACGACGTTGTATCATACTTGTCGAACCTATTTTGGTTGTAACGATGGCGCGGGCGGCTTCTTCGAAGAAAGGATCAAGGCTCTGTATATCGTTTCCTCCACCACTGTCCGAATTGCTTAATTTACCATCTACAGCCGGCTCCGGTAGTTCAAGTGGCTCGACAGGACCAGGTTGGTCTGCAATATATTTATTTATTCGATCGATTTCAGGCGTATCGACGAATGCACATTGTACACGAACAGGTTCGTTGCCATTAAGGAACAAGAGATCGCCTCGTCCTACTAACTGGTTGGCTCCCGGTCTATCCAAAATGGTTCTGGAATCGATCATTGCACTTACTTTGAATGCCATTCGTCCGGGGAAGTTAGCTTTTATGTTACCCGTAATAATATTTGCCGTTGGTCTTTGGGTAGCAATAACCATATGAATACCGACAGCACGTGCTAATTGGGCTATACGTGTAATGGGGGCTTCGACCTCACGGCCTGCTGTCATTATCAAATCGCCGTACTCATCTATAACAACAACTATATACGGCATGTAGTCGTGCCCTCTGCTGAGATTGAGCTGATGGTTTACAAACTTATGATTATACTCTTTAATATTACGCGCACCGGCAATTTTAAGCATGTCATAACGGTGATCCATCAATGTGCAAAGAGAGTTTAAGGTCCGTACGACTTTTGTTACATCAGTGATAATAGGCTCTTCATCATTACCGGGGGCAATAGCCATAAAATGATCCGATATCGGCGAATATACGCTAAATTCAACCTTTTTTGGATCAATAAGTACAATCTTGAGCTCATTAGGATGCTTTTTGTATAACAGTGAAGTAATAATGGCATTAAGACCAACGGATTTTCCTTGTCCGGTTGCGCCGGCTACCAATAGATGAGGGATCTTTGCTAAATCGACCATAAAAACTTCATTGGTAATAGTCTTTCCTATTACAAGTGGCAATTCCATGGTTGTTTCTTGAAACTTTTTAGAATTTAAGATACTCTCCATTGAGACGATGGTTGGTCTTTTATTAGGAACTTCTATTCCTATAGTTCCTTTACCCGGTATAGGTGCAATAATACGGATGCCTAAAGCAGATAGGCTTAGAGCAATATCGTCTTCCAGATTTCTGATCTTTGAGATGCGCACTCCTTCTGCCGGAGTTATTTCGTATAATGTAATGGTAGGTCCAACTGTAGCTTTTATTTCGCGTATCAAGACTCCAAAGCTATTCAATACTTCAACGATGCGCGTGTTATTAGCCTTAATTTCATCCATGTCGACTTGTGGTTTACCGTCATTATCATACTTTTTTAATAAGTCGAGACGTGGATATTGATACTTTAAGAAAGGTTCTTTCGGATTAATTGGGGTTTTAAAAACTTCTTCTGTTGTGAGTATTTTGCCCGTGGCTTTTTCGGATTCTGCGGCAACTTCCACTGTGAGTGGAGATGGTTCGATAGTTTCCGACGGTTTGGAATGTGCAATAGGGGCTTCGATGGGAGTGGAACTATGGAGCGAAGAGATATTCGTTAGATCGACTATGGTTGGCTTCGAATTTTCTTCTGTTGTTACTTCAGGAGATAAGGTCGCCTCTTCCTGTTCTTCAATGCATTCTATGTTCTGAGAAGATTGTTCGTGATGTGAGAAATTTGTAATCGTAAAAGGAATTTTCTTTGTTAAATATTTGACCGGATTAAGGGCCTTTCTAATTATTTCAATGGTCTCTGTACTTAGATAAGTTAAGAACATTAATGCTATTAATAGTAAAATAGCAGTTAATCCGGGTGGACCGACTAAGTTTTCTAAATATTGTACGCAAAATAAGCCATGATTACCCCCAGGATTGAAAACCATATCCCCCATGATAGGTGTTGCAAACTTAGCTAAGGCTACAGAACTCCATACCATGGTAAGCATTGTGCCCAAGAACCATTTCCATAGGTTTATTCTATAGATTTGCATTAGCCTTAATCCCAGTAACAGAATAAATGCAGGAATGAAAAAAGCAGGTATGCCAAAATTTACAGTGATTAAATTGTAAGCAATAAGGGCACCAATGCTACCGCAATAGTTAGAAAAAGAATGATCTATATTCAACCATTCACGTGG
>CAUQAO010000122.1:0-6899 GCA_963515815.1 uncultured Prevotella sp. | reverse complement strand
AAAGCGGACTATACATTGGAACCAACTGGCAGCCCCTGCGGCACCTCGCACTGAAAGCCTACGCAGATTACGCCTACTCGCCCTGGCCTAAATACCAAGTCTCGCAGTCGAGCAGCGTGTGGGATTATCTGCTATCGGCCCACTATCAACACGAGCGATGGCAGCTGCAGGGCCGCTATCGGTTGCGAATACGCCAAAAAGACACGGACCACAAGTCGGCTCTGGCCAACGAGACAACGCACCGCGGCCGATTATCTGCCGCATTCGAAACCCACCGCTGGCTGTTCAAAACGCAAGCCGACGCGGCTTGTTGCCGATATCCGTCGAACAGCTTCGGCTACATGATCACCCAGCACATCGGCTACCGCCACCGCCTGCTGCAAGCCTTCGCCAACATCGCCTACTTCTGCACTGACGATTACCGCAGCCGCTTGTACACCTACGAGCGCGGCATGCTCTACACCTTCGCCCTGCCCGTTTTTTCGGGCCAGGGCATGCACTACATGATCAACCTGCGAATTGAACCGAACGACAGCCTGATGCTGATGGCAAAACTAAACATAACCGATTATTTCGACCGTGACCACATCGGCAACTCCTACCAACGCATTGAGGGCAGTGCGCAAACCGATCTCGAAATGCAACTCCGCTGGCGATTCTAATTTTCCGCACCCCAAACGATTTTGGATCAAAAAAGTCACTTTCTTGGAAGAAAAAAGACAATTTAGTCGCCGGATGGTCACCATCCGCTGAGAAAAGTAAGGCTCGGCAATAAAAGACCGGCATCAGCGACAGAAAAAGCGATCCAGGCTCTTTTTCTGTTTATTTTTGTCAGGACAGCAATACTTCAAGATTATTTAAAGCTCATAATTGCTGTAGATAGGAGGACATGAAGTTTTTCAAGATACTTTTTGGCACATACGTCCACAAACCTCTATCGTTTTAGCTCGATCCTAAACGTAGTACCTTTCCCCGGTTCCGAATTTTTTACCCAGATTTTGCCGCGATGATATTCCTCTACGATACGCTTGGCCAGCGACAAGCCTAATCCCCAGCCGCGCTTCTTCGTTGTAAACCCCGGCCGGAACACGTTATTCATATCTCTCTTGCGGATTCCTTTACCCGTATCGCTCACTTCGATAATTGTTTTATGTGCCTGCTGCTCTACATAAATATCAATTCGCCCGTCCACGCCCCCCATAGCATCAATTGCATTCTTACAGAGATTTTCGATGACCCACTCGAAAAGCGCAGCATTCATCAGCACCTTTATGTCGTGGCTGTGCTGATGAACCGTTATAGCCACCCGCTTCGACGTTCGCCGATCCATATAGTTCACCACACGGTTGAGCACTTCGTACAGGTCGGCCGATTCTAACTCGGGCATCGAACCAATCTTTGAAAACCGGTCGGCAATAAGTTGCAGGCGCTTCACATCCCGATCCATCTCGGGTATCAGCGTATCCGTCGGATAATTTTCTTTCAAAATTTCTGTCCAAGCCATCAAACTGCTGATAGGCGTACCCAACTGATGGGCCGTTTCTTTCGACAGTCCCACCCAAACCTTGTTTTGCTCGGCACGCTTAGAGGTCAAAAGCGCGAAAATAGCCACCACAATGAATATCAATACCACGATCAACTGCACGTACGGATAAGTGGCCAGACGCTTCAGCATGAGCGAATCGTCGTAGCAAACATCGATATAGTCGGTCGGTACCGAAACATTCGGCACAATACGAATATAATGCCCTGCAGCTTTCAGCGACTCGCCTTTCGCCCTGACAACCTCCAATGTATCGGCATACGTTCGAGCCTTGACATGAATATTGCGAAAGGTCTGCACCACATTGTGCGTATCCATCACAATCACCGGAATGGTATGATTCTCGTTGATCACTTTCAACACCAGGTTCAAATCGGTATTCTCATCAGCCTGATTGAGCGAGCGCATGGCTTCGGCCCATATCTCCATCTTGCTGCGTTCCTCACTTTCTAAATCTCGAACCAAGAAATGAGAAACAACCAACGATAGCACTGCGATCAATACCGTGCCCATCACCAGAATGATTTTAACCTGTCGTATTCTGTCAATCCATTGCATACCGTCAAAACGCGAAAACAGAATGAATATTGCTTCCTGCCCTTTTCTGATAGGCGGGCGAATCTTGGGCGATTATGTCTTTGTTTTGAATTTATTTTTCAGTCGTTTATAGCCTTCTACGCCGAGAATGGTCAGCCCGCCGTATTGGCAGGTTTTTGCCAGGCCGAAAAGTACGATCCACAATACGCCCTTCGTACCGTTATCGATGGGCAACAACATTTGTGCGAACGACAGAATATAGAAAGGGATGCAGAGGGCCAGAACGATGACGCCAGTTCGGAATGAAAGGCGTTGCAGCCAGCGTTTGATGCTTTTCATGGATGCGATTGTGACGTGGGGTTGTGCAACAGATGGCGAGCAAACTCTACGATCGTGTCGATATTCCAAGCTTTATCCTCTTCTTTGAGGGCCACTTGGTGGTCGGGATCGATACCGAATTCGGTGCTTTGTCGGTGGATATCGTACATCGGGCAGGCCGAGAACCGAACTCCCCAGCCGTTAGGCAGTTCGCTCGAGAAGGGCAATCCGGCTCCGCCACCGGTTTTGTCGCCTACGATTCGGACATTGGGGCAACATTTCATGTACTTTACAAACTCGTTGGCAGCGCTGTAAACCGATCGGTTGGTTAGCACGACAACTTGTTTCTGCCATCTGATGCCTTTGCCCGGTTCGAGGTATTGTTCTTCCATTTTCGAGAAGTCCTGATGTCCTCGCCCGGTTTTGTGTTGAATATATCCTACCAATAATCGGCTGTTGGTGAAGCGTGCCGCCAGCTGTTCGGCTGCTGTGAGCATTCCGCCGCTATTATTCCGAATATCGATAATCAGTCCGTTGCACGGTGCGAGATAATAAAGTATATCGTCTAAATTACCGGCTCCGAAGCTTTTGGCAAATGTTCCGCAGTAAATGTAGCCGATATGGTCGTCTAAGATGCGGTACTTCATTCCGCCCGAAATTCGGTAGTCGGTGCCGATGTAACGATTGAAAAGCGTATCGCTGAAATTGGCGGGATAATTCTCGTACCACTTCCAATACCGTCCCAGATCGAAGCTTGCGTACAGGTTTACGTGTCCGTCGCGCAGTTCGGCCAGCATGTTCGACAGCACTTCGAAGAGTTGTTGCTTAGTGATGTGCTCGTTTACCTGCTTGGCGTATCGCTGGTGCACTTCTTGCCAATCGATATGTTTGTAATCGAAGAAGCAATAATGCTCGTCGATGATGCGCCACAGAGCCTCCAGATTACCTCGTGGCGAGTCGTCGAAACTTTTTTCGTCGACACAACTGCATAGACAGCACATGCAGGCGAGCGTAATGAATAGCTGTTTCATGGGCGAAGGTTAATCAGTTTGAATTTCTTGACGAACCCTATGACAAGGGCGTGCGAGTAGGTGTGATACTTCAGGCGGTTGACCGCAGCCTGCCGATAGTCGCCCCAATAGCCTATTCGCCATGTGGTGTTGCCTACCGAACAGTCGAGCGTAAGCATCTGGCCCAGCGATGGCGCGTTGCCCAAGTAAGTGGGGAGGATGTTGTGGTCGTAATGGCCTTTGGAGAAGATTTCGTAATACGACTGCCCGTAATTGGGCGAGAACATGAGCCCTATTAACGGAATTTCGGTTTCGTAACGTACGGCAAATGGCTGGTTGCGTATGCTGAAACGGTAAGAAGCGACAACCGAGGCGGCAATGTCGGTGCTGATCTTTGCCTGCATGGGGTTATTGGCATTCCGGGCATTGTAAAGCGTGCCGACATGGGCATTGAGCATGGCTCCCACTTTCAGAGTCAGTTTTTGTTGACAAAGAGACCAGTTATAGTGCCAGGCGTACCCGAAGCGATACATGGCGTACAATTCGCGTGCGTTTTCGGCACGGTTTCGGGCTGACGAGAAAATGCCCTGGTGGATAATTTGACGTGACAGCCGACGGTTGTCGCGTTCGAAGGTCGTATGCGAAAGGTAGCTGATTTCGGCTCCTCTGTACTTTTCGGGCGAGAGGTATGTATCGAGCGTTTCGGTTCTGCCCAGGCCCATCATTGTAACGCGCGTGGTTGTCTTGTCTGTCCATAAACTGTCCGATTGCGCTTTGGCGGTTGTCAGGGCCAAGGCCGACAGCAGGAACAGTATGCCGCGTTTGACGGCGTTGCTATCTTTTGTCCAAATCATCATCTCCGAAAAGACTTAATTGTCCGGTCATCTCATCGATTACCCGTTGTTGACTTTTACCGGCATCGGGATCGAGATTTTCCGTCTCTTCCACCTCGTTTTCTTCGACCTGTTCCTCTGGTTCGGGGAAGCGCGTGGGTTCCAGCTCTTCGATGGTGCCGATCTGATAAGTGGATATGCGTTTGCCTTTGGCTTTGAAACCTTTCACGCCGATAAATCGGTCGACGTCTATTTCTATCGGATCGCGGAACGCATCGTTACCGGCGAAAGTTACCCGCAATCGCGGATAAACCTGTGCCGAGAGCAGCACCGGCCGGTTGTCGGGATTCTCGCCGAGGTAGTTCTGATGGCGCTTGGTGGCTTCCATCAAGAAACGCTTTACGTAGGCGTAGCCCTGGTTGTCGGCATCGAAAAGCACCGAGGTCCAAACTTTGTCTTCTTGCCACTTTTCGATTACTTGTATATTGTCTTCGTAGTGGTTGTTGACGTCGAAGTTGGTGAGGTAGAATTCGCCGTTCTTGAGCACCACAAGAATAGATTCGCCGTCGTTGAACTCGCCCAGATAGCGGCCGCGCTCTTCGTAGTTGATACGATTGATATCTGCGTCGAACCAGACCTTGCGTCCGCCCAGTGTAGAATGTCCGTGACTCTTCAGTCCTATTCGGTGCACCGGCTCTTTGGTCAGCAGATTGCCTTTCGACAGGCGACCTTTGATCAATACCTCTGAGAAGTCGCGCTCGAGAAAGATGTTCTGCCTCCTTTTTTTCGGATTGGGGTCGAGCGTTATTTTAATCACCTCGGCCTCGCCGTTCGGGTTGGCCGTGAAGTACACCACCTTCGATCCCGGCGTGCCCTGCGTCAGGTCGTACTCTTTATCGCGGGTCATGCTGGTTACGTTGAAGCGTTTGCAAAAATAGTAGCCTTGCTTTCCGTCGCGGTAAACCACGTTGTAAATGGTGCGTTTGTCGCTCTTCTTGAACACCTGCACGTGGATGATGTTCTTGCCCACGAAGATTTTGTCGGCCACGCGGATAATTTTGTATTTTCCGTCGCGATAAAACAGGATGATGTCGTCGATATCAGAGCAGTTGCATACAAACTCGTCTTTTTTCAGGCCCGTGCCTACGAATCCTTCCTGCCGGTTGATGTAGAGCTTTTCGTTGGCCTCGACCACTTTGGCGGCCTCGATGGTATCGAAGTTTCTGATTTCGGTCATGCGCGGATGCGCCTTTCCGTACTTGTCTTTGACGAATTGGAACCAGTTGATCGTTACGTCGACCATCCGGCCGAGGTCTCGATCTATTTCGGCTATCTCGGCCTTCATTTTTGCAATCAGCTCGTCGGCTTTATTCTTACTGAATTTCAGGATGCGTTGCATTTTGATTTCCATCAGCCGGAGAATATCGTCGCGTGTTACGTCGCGAATCAGATCGGGTTTGAACGGTGTTAGCCGCTCGTCGATATGTGCTACGGCCGCATCCATCGTTTCGGCATTTTCGAATTTCTTGTCTTTGTAGATGCGCTCTTCTATAAAGATTCTCTCGAGCGAAGCGAAAAACAGCTGTTCCAGCAGTTCGTTTTTCCTGATCGTCAGCTCTTGCCGCAGCAGTCCCATTGTTCCGTCTACGCTGTGTTTCAGCACGTCGCTCACCGTCAGAAAGCACGGTTTGTTGTCTTCGATTACGCAGCAGTTGGGCGAGATGTTTACCTCGCAGTCGCTGAAGGCATACAACGCGTCGATGGTTTTATCCGACGAGATGCCCGGTGCCAGATGCACCTGAATTTCGACTTCGGCTGCGGTGTTGTCGTCAACTTTTTTGGCTTTGATTTTTCCCTTGTCGATGGCCTTCAGAATCGAGTCGATGAGCGTTGTCGTAGTTTTGCTGAACGGAATATCGCGGATAACGAGCGTCTTGTTGTCCAGTTTCTCGATCTTGGCGCGTACCTTCAGGCTGCCGCCGCGCTGCCCGTCGTTATATTTGCTCACGTCGATGCTGCCGCCCGTGGGGAAGTCGGGGTACAGACTGAACGATTCGCCGCGCAGGTAGCTGATGGCCGCGTCGCAGATTTCGTTGAGGTTGTGCGGCAGAATTTTCGAGCTCAATCCTACGGCAATCCCCTCGGCGCCCTGTGCCAGCAACAGCGGGAATTTAGCCGGCAGCGTTACCGGTTCTTTGTTTCGGCCGTCGTAGCTTTGTTGCCATTCGGTGGTTTTCGGGTTGAACACCACGTCGAGCGCAAACTTCGACAGTCGGGCCTCGATGTATCGCGGTGCCGCAGCGCGGTCGCCGGTCAAGATGTTGCCCCAGTTGCCCTGCGTATCGATCAGCAGATCTTTCTGTCCCATCTGCACCAGCGCATCGCCGATCGACGCATCGCCGTGCGGATGAAACTGCATCGTATGCCCCACGATGTTGGCCACTTTGTTGTAGCGCCCGTCGTCCATGCGCTTCATCGAGTGCAGGATGCGTCGCTGAACCGGCTTCAGCCCGTCGCCGATATGCGGAACGGCGCGTTCCAGAATAACGTACGATGCATAATCTAAAAACCAGTTTTGGTACATTCCGCTCAGGTGATGTACGGCTGCTGCGTCGAATCTGCCCACGGGTGTATAGTCCGAATGGGTTTCTGCCGATG
>CAUQAO010000121.1:0-6958 GCA_963515815.1 uncultured Prevotella sp. | reverse complement strand
ATCACACACTTTGGCTTCGGTGGTTCGAGAGAATCGCCGAAGCTTTTTTTGTGGGCGAAATGAAAGGCGGTATTGCGCAAAGGCTGCTCAATTGGATTTGTATTTATCGATATAGTTTTGTGCCCTTGCGTCTCCCAGTTCTTTGGCCTTTTTCAGGGTTTCAAGTCCCTCGGCTTTTTGGTTGTTTTGTATTTGTGCCAATCCTTTTATAAGATAGATGTCGGGGTAGTTGGGGGCTGCTTCGATACAGATGTCGGCGGTTTTGATGGCATCTTCGAAGCGGTTTACCTTGAGCTGCAGCGATGCCATTTCGGCCAGATAGGTGGGCTCTTGGGTATTGAGCAGTGCGGCGTGTGCAATATCGTTGAGCGCTTGCTGGTAGCGGTGCAGCTGAACTTCGCACTTGTAGCGGGTGTAATAGAACGTGTAGTCGGCACGGCCTAACATCAGCGTGTCGTATCGGTTGTAATCGGCCAAGGCCTTTCGGTATTCGCCGGCTTCGTCGAGGGCGATTCCGCGGGCCAGTACGAAAGGGGCGGCCACAACGGTGAGGGGCTGTGGGCATGCGGCTACGGCGCTGTCTAACAAGGCGAGTATTTCTTGTCGGTCGGCTTTCAGTTGCGTTTTGCTTTGTGCCGCTTCGTAGAACAGTTCGCCTGATCGCAGGGGTGTTTGGGTGAGCGACATAAACAGATCGTATGCGCGCTGATACTCTCCTTTGATGAAAATGATCTGGGCGATCTGGTGCTGATATGCCGGATCGGGTTTGATTCGATAGGCTTGTGTGGCTTGTTCTAAAGCCTTGTCTAACGACCATTGGGTGAAGGTAGAATCGGGCTGATATACCTGTTGCTGGTAAATGATTTTGGCGTATTCGGAATGCGCCTGGTCTTTATGGGTAGCTTGGCGGATGGCCTTTTCCATTTCTTGTGCCGCCAGGTCGAACTGCCTGTTGTTGACGTATTGGCGGGCTTGTGCGGCATATCCGTCTACGGCCGTGGGAAAGAGTTTGATAAAGTCGTTGATGTATTTTCTGTAGTTCTTGGCGTTTTGTTCGCCCGCTACCATGAGCATGACGAGGGCCTGTTCTTCGTTGTCGGGCATTTGCGTGCGTATGGCCGTCTGTCGCAGAAGGGGGCTGGCCACGGTGAGGCCTTTGCTGACCTGCATATTGTTCATAAAGGCGGCGTCGATGGCATGCACGTCGTTCGAGCTGCTGGCGTGTTGGAGTATTCCGATCAGTTCGCCCTTGGCGTTGACGAAAGGACAGTCGGCTGCATTTTCGGGCGCTTCGACCGCGAAGATGTAGTATGAATATCGCTCCATGAATGTTTCGACCTTCTGAATGGTCATCTGGCTGATGTCGGGCGTTTGTATGGAATAGCCCAGGAGCCATACTTTGTCGCCCGGTTTAGCGGGCGATTGTGCGATTTTGATGGGTGTTGTGTTTCCTTCTACTTTGAATTTGCATACGTCGTAGAGTTCGTTTGCTCCGATCATGACATCTACGTTCGTCGCTTTTCCGTTGGCATCGACGACAACGGCGCTGTCTGCTCCGACGAAAGGCTTCCACGAACTCACGGCTTCGCCGTTGTTGCCGATAAAGACGCCGTGGGTAGATGCGAGTAGGGTTCCGTCGCGCTTGAATGTGGTGAGGGTAAAGACCGACTTCGCGGCTTTTCTTACATTCGAGGATTGGGCTGCGAGGTTTTGGCTTACCGTCGCTGTGCACAAGATACAGAGGAGTAAGTAGAGGTTTTTGGTTTTTATTCGTTTCATATCTTATTTGTTTCCGTTTAACAGTTCGCGCGCATTTGCCAAGGCTGCGTTCGTGATGTTGCTGCCGCTTAGCATTTGCGCTATTTCTTGAATGCGTTGGTCAGGATCGAGTCTAAACATCTTGCTCGATGTTCCGTTCGGCGTTTCCTCTTTCGATACTTTATAATGATTTTTGCCTAAGGCTGCGATTTGCGGAAGGTGGGTAATGCTGATCACTTGGCAGTTGCCGGCGCCCATGTCTTGCATGATTTTTGCCATCCTTTCGGCTACACTCCCGCTGACACCGGTGTCGATCTCGTCGAAGATAATGGTGGGGAGTTTGACGGTGCCGCTGATCATGGCTTTGAGCGACAGCATGACTCTGGCTATTTCGCCGCCCGAGGCAACCTGCGAAACGGGTAGTATGGGCGAAGCGGTATTGGCACTGAACAGGAAGGCTATGCGGTCTTTACCGTCGCGTTCTAAGGGCTTTTCGGTAATTTGTACTTGGAACCGCACGTTCGGAATGCCTAATGGCACAAGTCGAGTCTGCATTTCTTTTTCTATCTTTCGGGCAGCGCTCTGTCTGATTTCAGTCAGTTTCGAGGCCTTTTGGGTACAATCGTTCAGCAATTCTCCGACCAGTTTTTGCTGTTGTTCCAATGCTTCTTCGCTGTGATCGATATGAGCCAGTGTGTTTTCTATCTGTTTCTGTTGTTCTATCAGCTCTTCTACAGTGGTGACATGAAATTTGTGTTCGAGCGAGTAGAGCGTATCCAGTCGGGCTTGGGTTTCTTTTAGCTTGCTCGGATCGAAGTCGATATCTTCTTTTATCGAACTTATTTCTTGCGCAATATCTTTCAGTTCGATGTAAATAGTGTTGACGCGCTCGGTCAGTTCGGTTATTGCGGGATATACCTTTTGCGTATTTTCCAGTTGTTGGCCGATGGTCTTTACAGCCTGTAAAATACCTGAAGATTCGGAATACAACAGGTTGTCGGCCGTATAGAGCGCCGACTTTATTTCTTCGACATGTTCTAATGCCGCAAGGGCCTGCTCTAAAGTTTCTTGTTCGCCGGCAATAAGCTGTGCCCGGCTTAATTCGTTGGCTTGGAATCGCAAGAAGTCTTCATTCTCATGTCCCTTTTCAATGTCGGCTTCCAGTAGATTCAGCCGCTCTGCCTCTTGCTTATATTTTCGATAGGCCGTCTGGTATTCAGCCGATGTGTTTTCGTCTTTTGTAATAATATCAACTACATGTAGCTGGAAGTCTTCTTTGTTGAGCAGGAGGTTCTGGTGTTGCGAATGAATGTCGATGAGTTGTTCGCCCAATTCTTTGATGACGGCAAGCGGCGTGGGCGAATCGTTGATGAATGCCCTGGTCTTTCCCGACCGGTTGATTTCGCGTCGCAATATGCAGTCGTTTGCATCGTAGTCGATGTCGTATTGTTCGAAGAAAGATTGTAAATGGTCGTACCGGCTGATATCGAAATGGGCTTCGATGATGCAACGCTCTTGTCCGGCTCTGATAACCTTTGTGTCGGCCCGGTTTCCCATCAATAGTCCGATAGCTCCCAGTATGATGCTTTTACCGGCTCCGGTTTCTCCGGTAATGACGGAAAAGCCGGAATCGAAATGAATATCCAGCTCGTCGATCAGTGTAAAATTCTTGATGTGTAATTGCTTGAACATTTATTCTTTTATCTTTTCCCATGCATTGTTCTGGGATGCGTTGATAGAAAATAATATCTCGTAAACCGCCTCTTTCTCTTTCTGCGTGCCTTTTCCTTTATATATATTAGCCAGCTCGTCGCGTTTATAGTCGGTCCATATCTGCGGTAAAAGGCTTAACGGGCGATTGTCGTGGCACTTTTTAAGATCTTCTTGAATAGCTGTCGTTATGTTTGTTCGTCCTCTTTCAGCATTAGTTGTCATCTGGTCTAATCCGTTTCTATAATAATCGTATTGCAATTGCCTGAAAGGGGCCATGGCCCTGTCTAAATAATCATTGATGATGGCGAAGCGGTTTCTGTTATCGTCAAACGACTTCCATCCCGTGAAATTTAGATTCTGGGCGTTATTGGTCAGATTCATGCACTGTTGCAATACCTCTTCTCCTCCCATCGGTGAGAATGAATCCAGATTGATACCGATGATAAGATAGGCATAGTAGGCGATCAGGGCGGTTAACTGGTTATTGATCGCTTCTTCGTTGAACTCGAGCCGATCGAATTGTGCAAATTCAAAGTTAAAGTCGTTGTCCGTGTTATTGTATAATGTTGTTGTGTATGCCGAGTTGTAAACGGGCCGATTGGCTTGTATCAATGCTTTGCACGTAAACATATTCGTGGCGTTATCGTACTTCGTGACCGTAATATTGAAGTTACACGGTATGCGTTCGTCTTTCTGGAAATGCAGGTTTGTCCATTGTCTGTCGTTGATGAACTTATTAAGTGTTTCTTCCAAGTTCTCGAAAATCTGTGTATTCGTTCCTTGAATCTGGTTATGATTGATACGAATAAGTGCGTTCAGTTCTTGACCATATAACGGTATAGAGCACAAGACTGAGAACAGGAGAGTACTTAGATAATGTTTGCTATTCATCAAAAAGACGGATTGTTTTATTTCTTGTTGAATTCACGCAGTCGTATTCGGGTAAGTATCTGTTTGGTATGATAAGTGAAATCGCTGGCCAGCATCCAGCTATAATATCCCGGATCACGTTGCAAAACTTCCGATACTGCAGCGCCTTTGTATTTTCCGAAGTTGAATACCTCTTGTTTACGTGGGGTTCCATCGCTTTCGGTCAATACCTTGCCATCCGGTTCCGTCATCTCTCGCCATACTATTCGTCCGGCAAAATCTACATAATCATCTGTTTTGGAAAAGTCGGCAAGTTTCTCCATATCATTGGGCAAAGCTCTATCGGGATTTTCGGCCGTATTTGGATCGTATTTATCAAGTTGCCCCATCAAGACGTGGTAGGTGGCTTCGGTATCCTGATCTGCACGGTGGGCTTCGAAATCGTCTTCCATTTTTCGATTACAGTAAAATTTATAAGCCGCAGCCAGGTTACGACGCTCCATTTTGTGGAAAATAGATTGAGCATCGATCAGGTTGCATTTCGAGAAATCGAAATCTATTCCTGCTCGTAGAAATTCTTCGGCAAGCATTGGAATATCAAAATGGTTCGAATTATATCCGGCAAAATCACATCCCTTAAATTTCTCATTCAACTTCGATGCTATTTCTTTAAATTTAGGTGCCTGCGATACATTTTCGTTACTGATGCCTGTCAGTTCGGTTACTATAGGGGGGATGGATTTTTCTGGGTTGACAAAGAGGTTTTCACGCTCTTCCTGCCCATCAGGATGTACTTTAATATATGATATTTGGATAACTCGGTCGTTAACCAAATCAAGACCGGTTGTTTCCAAATCAAAGATAACAAGTGGCTTTTTCAGGTTCAGTTTCATGACTCAATATTGTTATTACAAAAGAAGAGATGTATCTACTATATGAAGACAGATGTTTGCCGTTCACATGAAGTAGATACATCTTTTCCTGTTAAGATCGATTCACAAGTCAATCATTCAGTAGCATAGGCATGATTAACATCAATATATCTTCATTTTCGGGCTGTATTGCAGGAACGATAATGCCGGCACGACTCGGATCTGCCAATTGAATGGTAATATCCTCGCTATCTAAGTTCGTTAGAATTTCGCTCAGCGAACTGCCTTTGAATCCTATACTCATAGTTTGTCCCGAGTAGTCGCAAACGATATTCTCTTTTGCGCTCGTTGCGAAATCGACATCTTCCGATGACAATTCCAATTTACCGGATTCTAAGTGGAAACGAACCAATTGGCTACTTTCACTGGCAAAAGGCAACACACGTCTCAAGGCCCCCAATAAAGCTTTGCGGTCTACAGTAAGCTGGTTGGGGTTGTTCTGCGGGATAACCGAATTGTAATTCGGATATTTTCCTTCAATGAGTCGGCAAGAAAGGGAACCGCCGTCATAATGGATCTCTGCACTTCTATTATCGAACTTAATTACGGTATCACTATCTCCTTTACTCACGACGTTTCTTAATAGCGTAGCCGGTTTTTTGGGAAGAATGAATGAAGCGGGTGTATCGCTTTTGATCGTAAAGTTTTTATTGCGTACCAGCTTGTGCCCATCGCTGGCAACGATGGACAAACCGTCATTAGTCAAATCGAAATAGATACCATTCATTACAGGTCGTAGCTCGTCTTGTGCTGTGGCGAAAAGCGAGCGATTGATATTGTCGTTCAGAATTGTCGAATTGATGGTTATCACTGTGGCGCCGTCCGGGATAGCCTGTATGTTGGGGTATTCATCGGCATTTTGTGCTGTGAAATTGTAGATTCCGTTTTGATACAATATCTTAATAGTATAATTAGCCGTATCTACCTCGAAGGTTAGGGGCTGTTCGGGCAATTCTTTTACAGCATCGAGTATAGTGCGGTTAGGAACGGCAAACCGGCTTTCGCCGTCGTACTCGTCAAGTTGTACAGCTGTACGCATAACATTCTCACTGTCGCTGGCAGTAATATTTAACTGGTTATTACGTATCTCGAAAAGGAAACTATCAAGAATCGGCAATGAATTCTTACTGTTGATAACCTTTGAAAGCGTTTGTAGACGACCGTTTAACGCACTGCTTGATAATGTAAATCTCATTGGTATAATGTTTTAATTATTGCTCTTTATTTCGTAGGTACAAAAATACAAAAAAGCATTGTGCCTTACAAAAAAAACATTCTAAAAGTTTCTTATTTAGAAGTATTTTAGTAATTTCGCAATCAGTTCAAATGCAGAAATTTTGAATTACTTAATATAAAAGATCACTATAAAATGGAATTACAAGGAAAAGTTATCGCAGAAACAGCTGAACGAAGTGGAACATCTGCAAGAGGAGAGTGGAAAGCTAAGGATTATGTTATAGAAACGCATGAGTCTTATCCGCACAAGATGGTATTTTCTGTATTCGGAGAAGATCGTTTGCAGCGTTTCAATATTCAGATAGGGCAAGAGGTATTGGTGTCCTTTGATATTGATGCTCGCGAATATAATGGCCGTTGGTTTAACAGTATTCGAGCCTTTGATGTACGACAGGTAGATCCTATGTCGTTTGGTGTACAGGGTGCCCAGGTAGCACCAGCTGCTACAG
>CAUQAO010000120.1:0-6982 GCA_963515815.1 uncultured Prevotella sp. | reverse complement strand
TTTTGGGTGCCAGCGCCATCGGATGGGAAATCAAAACCGATAACGACGAGGCCGTGATGCTGTAAAGAAAGATACGCACATACCGCTTCGTGAGAAACGAGCATAAAAAAAAGAGTGGATAGGAAAAGACCCGCCGGTCGCTATCCACTCTCTTCTTGTGTTCGCCCCGCACGTGCTATCCTTGCACCGGAGCAGCTACTTCCACGAACTTATCTTTCTCGATTTTCACCCAGATGGTTTCCTCGCCCGAGCCAAGAAAGAAATGGCAGCGCCGAAAGGACCGCCCCCATTTGCAAAAAGATATTCGACCCGATTTGTAATGAATAATTTGCCAAATCAAAAAAATAGGGCTATTTTTGCGCTTGTTTACAATTAACATTGATACAGTTTGTATGAAGAAGTTCTTTTTTCCGATTATCATTTTAATGACAATTATGCTTCTGGAAAGTTGTTCCAGTGGCAAGAATGTACCTTATTTCCAGAATATAGATCAAATTAGTTTAGCCGCTTCCAAGGGGCTTTATGATGCCAAGATTATGCCCAAGGATATGCTTTCTATTACGATAAGTACAACAGATCCTGCAGCATCCGCCCCGTTCAATTTGTCTGCCAGTATCGTCGGTACTTCTACCCAGCCGTCTAATGTCACAGGTGCATTAATAAATGGCTATTTGGTAGACAATGATGGCAATATCAACTTTCCGGTTATCGGCCGAGTACATGTGCAGGGATTAACCAAAACACAATGCCAAGATTTAATCTGTACAAAAATTCTTCCCTATATGGCAAAGACAGAGAAACCGATTGTAACGGTTAGAATGTCGAGCTATAGAATTACTGTGATAGGCGAAGTTGGGCATCCGGGAGTTATCCCTGTATCGACAGAGAAGATGAGCGTAATAGAAGCTTTGGCACAAGCCGGCGATTTGACCGTATACGGAAAGCGCAATAACATAATGCTTATCCGGGAAGATGAGACCGGACAGAAAAGTATGGTGCGGCTAAACTTAAATGATGCGAATCTGATCAATTCTCCATATTATTATCTTCAGCAGAACGATGTGTTGTATGTAGAACCGAACAGAGTGAAAGCTAAAAACTCGGGTATCGGCCCTTCAACAACTCTATGGTTCTCATTTATTGGTATTCTTACTTCAATGACATCTTTACTGATTAATATTTTAAGAAACTAAGATGTAAAGAAGATGAAAGGCGAAATGAAGAATAGCAGAATATAATTGTGGTATTCTTCATTTTTCTATTTAAATAAAAGTGAGCGCTGCATGTTACCGTAAGAAAGGTAACGAAAGCAATTTGGAAAATAGGATTTATATATTCAAAAACAAACTGAGAGAATTGGCGATGGAACCTCTTAAACACGAATGTGGAGTAGCAATAATTCGATTGCTTAAGCCGTTGGAGTATTACCAGGAAAAATACGGAACGTGGAAGTATGCACTGAATAAACTCTACTTGATGATGGAAAAAGAACATAACCGAGGACAGGAAGGGGCTGGTTTGGCGTGTATCAAACTTGGCTCTGAACCTGGCCAAGAGTTTATGTTCAGAGAACGTGCTGAGGGAAAGAACGCCATCACAGAGATATTTGAGAATGTACAATGCAGATTCAAGGAAGTCTCTTCAAAACAGCTGTCTGATATAGAATACATAAAAAAGGTATTGCCGTTTGCCGGCGAAATGTATATGGGACATTTGCGGTATTCTACAACGGGGAAAAAGGGCCTATCATACGTTCATCCATTTATGCGGCGCAATAACTGGAGAGCGAAGAATCTATGCCTTTGCGGTAACTTTAACATGACTAATATCGATGAAATATTCGATAAATTGATACAACAGGGTCAGTGTCCGCGAATCTATAGTGACAGCTATCTGATGTTGGAATTGATGGGCCACCGTTTGGATCGTGAGGTTGAACGCAACTTCGTCGATGCAAAGGCAATGGGGTTAGAAAACATGGATGTTACCCATTATATCGAAGATCATATTAGGATGAGCAATGTCCTTAAAACAACAATGGCCGACTTCGATGGCGGTTATGTAGTTTGCGGCATTACCGGATCGGGCGAAATGTTCTCTATGCGCGATCCCTGGGGCATAAGACCGGCTTTTTATTACAAGAATGAAGAGATTGTTGTACTGGCCAGCGAACGTCCTGTGTTGCAAACTACATTCGATTTAGAATGCAACGATATCAAAGAATTACAACCAGGTCAGGCTTTGTTGGTAAAGAGAAACGGCGAATGCACTATTGAGCAGGTGGTAGAAAAACGCGGAGAATCGGCCTGCTCTTTTGAGAGAATCTATTTTAGCCGAGGTTCCGATCGCGATATTTACAAAGAGCGTAAGAAATTAGGCGAGCAATTAACACCGGCTGTATTAAAATCCGTCGACTATGATATAGAACATACAGTATTTTCGTTTATTCCTAATACGGCCGAAGTTGCATTCTATGGACTATTAGAAGGGTTCAAAAATTATGTACATCAGAAAAAAATAGAGAAAATACAGCACTTAAACCATCTCCCCACTCGTGAAGAACTAGATAAAATACTATCTGAAACGGTACGTATGGAAAAAGTTGCCTGGAAAGATATTAAGCTCCGTACCTTCATAACAGAAGGCAACTCGAGAAACGATTTGGCCTCACACGTATACGATATTACTTACGAGAGTCTGGAGCCATACAAAGATAACCTGGTAGTGATAGATGACAGTATTGTGCGTGGAACGACACTAAAAGAAAGCATCTTACGAATACTTGACCGATTACATCCCAAAAAGATTGTTATTGTGTCAAGCGCCCCGCAGATTCGTTACCCTGACTATTATGGAATAGATATGTCGAGCCTGGATGAGTTTTGTGCATTCCGCGCAGCCATTGAATTATTAAAGGATAACGGAAAACAGAAATTGATAACTGCTACCTACCACGCCTGCTTAGAAGAACTACAGAAACCTATCGGAGAAATGCGTAACTGCGTTCGTGATATCTATGACGGTTTTGAAGTCGAAGATATAAACAAAAAGATTGTCGAGATGCTGCGTCCAGAGAGAGTTACGACACCTGTTGAATTGGTCTTTCAGTCGATTGACGGGCTTCATGGCGCAATTCCTCATTATAAAGGCGATTGGTACTTCACAGGAAGGTATCCCACCCCGAACGGAATTAAACTTTGCAACCGGGCTTTTATCGATTATATAGAAAAGACCTAAACAAACGAATAATAAAACTAACGAGTATAATGGAAAACGTAACACTTGTTTTAGCCGATGGAACACAATTCCGCGGAAAGTCATTTGGTCACGAGTCCCCTGTAGCAGGCGAAGTGGTTTTTAACACGGCAATGATGGGCTATCCCGAGAGTTTGACCGATCCGTCGTATACCGGCCAGTTATTGGTTCTTACCTATCCGCTTATCGGCAACTACGGTGTTCCCGAATTTTCTTTTCATAAGAATGGCATCCCCGTATTTATGGAAAGCGACAAAATATATGTTTCGGCATTGATTGTTTCTGATTATAGCGAGCATTACAGCCATTGGAATGCAACTGAAAGCCTTTCCGATTGGCTGAAGCGTGAAAAAATAGCAGGCATTACCGGAATAGATACGCGCGAATTAACAAAGGTGCTTCGCGAACATGGGGTGATGATGGGTAAAATCTTATTCGACAGTCAACCGAATAATATCCCCAAAGCCGATTATGCAAATGTGAATTTTGTCGATCAGGTAAGTTGCAAAGAAATCATTCACTATAATGAAGGTGCAGGAAAAAAGGTAGTTCTTGTCGATTGCGGAGTAAAGGCCAATATCCTACGATGCCTTGTAGATCGAGGAGTCGAGGTCATTCGCGTTCCTTGGAATTACGATTACACAGAGATGGATTTCGATGGTCTGTTTTTGGCTAATGGTCCCGGCGATCCTAATATGTGCAGAGAGTCGGTCAAGATCATTCGCAAACAGATGAATTTATCCGGAAAGCCTATTTGCGGCATCTGCATGGGTAATCAACTATTAGCAAAGGCAGGCGGTGCCAGCATCTATAAACTAAAGTATGGGCATCGATCTCACAACCAACCCGTCAGACTTGTCGGAACCGATAAGTGTTACATTACAAGTCAAAACCACGGTTATGCAGTGGATGCAAAAACTTTGGGCAATGATTGGGAGGAGCTGTTCGTCAACATGAACGATGGAAGCAATGAGGGCATTCGGCACAAAACCAATCCGTGGTTTTCCTCACAATTCCATCCAGAGGCTTCTTCAGGCCCTGTCGATACTGAGTTTATGTTTGATAAGTTTATAGAAGCATTAAAGTAAAGAACATGAAAGATGTCAATATAAAAAAGGTGTTGCTATTAGGGTCGGGCGCTTTGAAAATCGGAGAGGCCGGCGAATTCGATTATTCCGGTTCACAAGCCCTGAAAGCCTTGCGAGAAGAGAATATCACGACCGTATTGATCAATCCCAATATCGCAACGGTGCAAACATCCGAAGGAGTTGCCGACAAGATTTATTTTCTACCGGTACAGCCCTATTTTGTCGAGCGAGTTATCCAGAAAGAAAAGCCCGACGGAATTCTGCTGTCGTTCGGCGGACAAACAGCACTGAACTGCGGCGTAGAACTGTATCAGAAAGGAATACTCGACAAGTATAACGTCCGAGTGTTGGGCACACCCGTGCAAGCGATTATGGATACCGAAGACCGCGAACTGTTTGTAGAGAAACTCAACGAAATAAATGTCAAGACCATTAAAAGCGAGGCTTGCGAAACGATAGAACAAGCCTGCAAAGCGGCATCGTCATTGGGCTATCCCGTCATCATCCGCGCCGCCTATGCCCTGGGAGGATTGGGCAGCGGTTTCTGCAACAATGAAGAAGAACTAAACAAACTGGCCGAAAAGGCCTTCGCCTTTTCTCAGCAGGTGCTCGTCGAGAAAAGCCTGAAAGGCTGGAAAGAGATCGAATACGAAGTCGTTCGCGACCGATACGACAATTGCATAACCGTATGCAACATGGAAAATTTCGACCCGTTAGGAATCCATACGGGCGAATCTATCGTTGTTGCACCATCGCAGACACTCACCAACAGCGAGTATCATAAACTACGCGCACTGGCCATCAAGATCATCCGCCATATCGGAATCGTAGGCGAATGCAACGTTCAATACGCCTTCGATCCCGAGAGCGAAGATTACAGAGTTATCGAAGTGAACGCCCGCTTGAGCAGAAGCTCGGCATTGGCAAGTAAAGCTACCGGCTACCCACTGGCTTTCGTTGCGGCAAAGCTCGGAATAGGATACGGACTCTTCGAACTGAAGAACTCTATAACCAAGACAACCAGTGCGTTTTTCGAACCCGCACTCGACTATGTAGTCTGCAAAATACCCCGCTGGGACCTGTCGAAGTTCAGAGGAGTAGACAAAGAACTTGGCTCATCCATGAAGTCTGTAGGCGAAGTAATGGCCATCGGTCGCAACTTCGAAGAAGCCATACAGAAAGGCCTTCGCATGATAGGACAAGGAATGCACGGCTTTGTCGAAAACAAAGAATTAAAGATCGATAATCTCGAAGAGGCATTGCGCGAACCGACCGACAAACGCGTGTTCATCATATCGAAAGCCATGCACAAGAACTACACCATCGATCAGATACACGAGTTGACCAAAATCGACAAATGGTTCTTGCAAAAGTTGAAACACATCATAGACATAGACGAAGCCCTGAAACGATGCACCAGCATCAACGTCTTGGACAAAGACCTACTGCGCACCGCAAAAATCTACGGCTTTACCGACTTCCAGATAGCGCGCGCCATCGGATTAGAGACCGAATGGGGCAACATGCACCAAGCCATGCTGCTTGTCAGAAACCTGAGAAAGCGGTACGAAATCGTTCCCTATGTAAAACAGATAGATACGTTGGCGGCCGAATACCCTGCACAGACCAATTACCTCTACCTCACCTATTCGGGCGGAGCCAACGACATCACCTTCGAAAGAAACAAACGCTCCATCATCGTACTTGGTTCAGGCGCCTACCGCATAGGCAGTTCCGTAGAATTCGACTGGTGCGGTGTACAAGCGCTCAACACCATCAGGAAAGAAGGCTACCGATCGGTCATGATCAACTACAACCCAGAGACCGTATCGACCGATTACGACATGTGCGATCGTCTTTATTTCGACGAACTCACATTCGAACGCGTGATGGATATCGTCGAGTTGGAAATGCCCCACGGCGTAATCGTTTCTACCGGCGGACAGATACCTAACAACCTCGCAATGAAACTCGACGAACAGCACGTACCGCTGCTCGGAACCTCGGCCAAAGACATCGACAACGCCGAAGACCGCGCCAAGTTCTCCTCCATGCTCACCAAGAACGGAATCAACCAACCCGAGTGGCGCGCATTGACATCCATGACCGACATCCAACAATTCGTCGACCGGGTCGGATTCCCCGTACTCGTGCGCCCCTCCTACGTCCTCTCCGGTGCAGCCATGAACATCTGCTCCAACAACGAAGAATTGGAACGATTCCTGCAATTAGCCGCCAACGTAAGCGAAGACCATCCCGTCGTCGTTTCAAAATTCATCGAAAACGCGAAAGAAATAGAGATGGATGCCATAGCCATGAACGGCGAAATCATAGCCTACGCCATCTCCGAACATATCGAATTTGCCGGCGTACACTCCGGCGACGCTACCATCCAGTTCCCACCCCAGAAACTCTACGTCGAAACCGTTCGCCGAATCAAACGAGTAAGCAAGCAGATCGCCAGCGCACTGCACATCAACGGCCCCTTCAACATACAGTTCATGGCACGCGACAACGACATACTCGTTATCGAATGCAACCTGCGCGCCTCGCGCTCCTTCCCATTCGTCAGCAAAGTCTTAAAGCTGAATCTCATCGATCTGGCCACCAAAATCATGCTCGGCATACCGGTAGAAAAA
>CAUQAO010000119.1:0-6982 GCA_963515815.1 uncultured Prevotella sp. | reverse complement strand
AATTTTACACGCTGGATGGTCACCATCTGAGGCAAAAAATGAATTTTACACGCTGAATGGCCGTCATCTGGAGAAGAGTTACAGCCCGCACCCCCTTCCGGCAAGACAGTCTGTATTACAACCGGCATGAAGATTATTACGTCTGCCCCATGGGGGCAAGCACATGAAACCGATCGGGATCACCGGAGGAAAGATCCAAAGCGGATATAGCACAGAACTGCAAGGGATACCACGTGAGACATCCTTGTTACCTTGATAATACTGTATCATAACTCTGCTAAGTGCCCCAAAGCTCTTTGGAGAAGGAGGGGACAGAATATCACGGGCTATAACGAAGACTACGAAAAAATAACAGGAAAGAGATAAAAAAAAAAGAGGATGTGCCTATTTTGACACACCCTCTTTTTTTACTTTTATCAGACTAATTAGTTAAGAGCATCGGCGAGCTCTGCACCAGCCTTGAACTTAGCAACTTTCTTTGCAGCAATCTTGATTTTTGCTTTTGTAGCAGGATTAATGCCCTCACGAGCAGAACGCTTAGAAACACTGAATGTACCGAAACCGATCAGTTGAACCTTGTCTCCTTTCTTCAAAGCTTCTTTGATAGAGTCTGTTGTAGCATCCAAAGCTTTCTTTGCAGCAGCCTTACTGATACCAGCAGCTTCAGCAATCTTTTCAATTAATTCTGTCTTATTCATACTTTTTGTTTTATATAAAGTTAATAAAATAAATGTTTTTATTATTTGAGGACAAATATAGGTCAAACATTTTAGAAAACAAGCAAAAATCAAAAAAAAGTGCCCGTTTGCTTTAAAAACCCTCCAAAAACACGTTTTTTTGGAGGGGGGACCAGCAAGAAAAACGTTTAGGACAATAATGGATTTCACACACAATACAGAGTTGATTAATCTTGGGAAAACCTCGTCCTCTCTTTTCTCTTTTTTCATATTGCTATTGAAATCTTTTGTCTCGTCGGGGCTTTCAGCCCCTTGCCGACGGCGTTCCCCAAGTGTTTTTCATTCTCTTCGTTTAATAACAGAGACTATTTGCATTTCTTAGTGGAACTTATGCAACGGCTTTTCGAAATAATTTTGAAGTATTTGCAATTTGGCGTAACTTTGCCGCCGAAAAAACGCTTGAATGCTATGGATATATCAGAGCTCTACGATCTTTTTACGCAACACCCTTTCGTAACGACAGACAGCCGCGACTGCCCGCTCGGAAGCATTTTCTTTGCACTGCGGGGAACAACGTTCAACGGAAACCGATTTGCACGTGCCGCACTCGAAAAAGGCTGCGCTTACGCCGTTGTCGACGAGCCCGAGTTTGTTGATGAAGACGACATGCGCTTCGTGTTAGTCAACGATTGTCTGCAAACACTCCAACAACTGGCCAACCGACATCGACGCACACTGGGCACCCGTATCATCGGAATTACGGGAACCAACGGAAAGACGACAACCAAAGAACTGGTGTCGGCCATTCTTGCCGAACGATACAACGTGCTGTACACGCAGGGGAACTTCAACAACGAGATCGGTGTTCCCAAAACATTGCTTCGGCTAACGCCCGAGCACCAGATTGCCGTGATAGAGATGGGAGCCAGTCATCCGGGAGACATCAAGACGCTGGTCGAGATTGTCGAACCCGATTTCGCCCTAATCACGAACGTAGGCCGAGCACATTTGCAGGGTTTCGGATCGTTCGAAGGCGTTATGAAGACCAAGGGCGAGCTGTACGATTTCATGGCGACACGGCCGAACGCACCGGTGTTTATCAACGCAGACAACGAATACCTTATGCACATGGCCAACGAAAGAAGCCTACCCATACGCATCGGTTACGGGCAAACCGAACGCCAAGACGTCAGCATACGCGGCGAAGTGCTCGACAGCACACCTTTCCTGAAGTTCAGATGGTGCCATAGCGCTTCGGGCAACACATGGAACGAGGTCCAATCTCAGCTCATCGGCACTTACAACCTCGACAATATGTTGGCCGCTATCACCATCGGAACGTATTTTGACGTAACCGACCCTGAGATCGATCATGCGTTGGAAAATTATACGCCGAGCAACAACCGATCGCAACTCAAGATAACGGAGCACAACAAGCTGATTGTAGATGCTTACAATGCAAACCCCACAAGCATGAACGCTGCCCTGCTCAATTTCAGAGACATGAAGGTAGAACCAAAGATGGCCATTTTAGGCGACATGCGAGAACTGGGCGACGTAAGCACCGAAGAACACCAAAAGATAGTAGATCTGCTGCCTTCATTGGGCATCAAAACGGTTTGGCTGGTGGGCGAGGAGTTTTATAAAACGCGCACCGATTATCCGAAATTCAAGCATATCGAAGAGGTAGAAGCTAAATTGGAAGCGTACCGTCCCGAAAATTATTATATCCTGATGAAGGGCAGTAACGGTATCAAGTTGTTTCAGCTGACCGAATTGCTGTAAAGCCTCGCTGCGTTGAAACATCGATTTGCCACGATTCGGGATAAGAAAATTTTCTGGGCAAATCGGCCGACAACGAATGAAAAATGCGTGTCCCCGGTTGGGGATGATAGAAATTGACGAAAAAATGACTGTCCCCAATCGGGGACGAGGAAAAACTGCTCGGGAATGGCTGTCCCCAACCGGGGACAGGGAAAAACCGCTCGGGAATGGCTGTCCCCAACTGGGGACAAGGCAAAACCGTTCGGGAAATGGCTGTCCCCAACCAGGGACGCACAAAAAACATGGCAAATGCGCGTGGATTTTTCAGAATCCTCGGTTTTTCATTTCGCTTGTCGACCAGACAGCCGTGTGCGGCATTCTTCCAAGATATTGTTCAGTTCGCCAACCGTTGTGGCACGCAACATGGCGATGCGGGTTTGTCGAAAGTCGGGAATGGCTTTGAAGATGGGGCTGGCGGCCAAGTGCCGACGCGTATGCAGAATGCCGCGATACTCGTCGATGCGTGCTACATTGATGGCCAGATGTTCTTTCAGTATATCTATCTTGCGATCGATATCGAACGAGGCGTCGGCCGGTTTTCCGTCTAACAGATTTCGTATTTCACCGAAGATCCAGGGGCGCCCGAAAGCAGCGCGGCCTACCATGACGGCGTCTACCGCATAGCGTTCGAAGGCTTGTAGCGCTTCTTGGGCCGAGGCGATGTCGCCGTTGCCGATAATGGGAATGTTGATGCGTGGGTTGCGTTTCACGGCTCCGATGGGTGCCCAGTCGGCCTGGCCGGTGTACATCTGGCTGCGTGTTCGGCCGTGAATGGTCAGGGCTTGTATGCCGCAATCTTGCAGTTGTTCGGCCAGTTCGCCGATCAGGATATGGTCTTGATCCCATCCGAGTCGTGTTTTCACGGTTACGGGTGTTCGGACAGCTTTCACCACTTCGCGGGTAATATCGAGCATCAGCGGGATGTTGCGCAGCATACCGGCACCGGCGCCTTTGCTGGCAACTTTTTTGACGGGGCATCCGAAGTTGAGGTCTATCACATCGGGGCGGACTTGCTCTACTATTTTTGCAGCCTCGACCATCGATGCGACGTCGCGTCCGTACAACTGTATGCCCACAGGACGTTCACTTTCGCTGATGGTGAGCTTTCGGAGGGTCGACTCGACGGATCTGACCAAGGCTTCGGCGCTGACGAACTCGGTATATACCATCGATACGCCGAAGCGTTTGCACAGCAGTCTGAAGCCAATATCGGTTACATCTTCCATCGGTGCGAGCAGCACCGGCCGTGTTCCTAAATCTATTTTTCCTATCTTCATCGTGGTTGTTTGTACGTTTCTGCCTTTCGTCCGGCTTCAGACCATCAACAAATGGTAGACGCCGCCCGGCAAAGCTTTCAGTACGCCTTTCATTTCTAACGAAAAGAGGATGCCGGCCAACTTGGCAATAGGTATGCCGGTCTGCACGCTCAGGGTGTTGATCTGTAAATCGTTGTTTCGGCGCAGAATATCGACGGCTTTTTGTTCGTCGGGCGAAAGATCGGGAAAGAGTTGCCGCTCGATGCCTGCCTGATGCGCTTTCTGCAGGTTGGCATCTGTCTCCCATCCCATGCTTTTAACAAAGTCGACGGCATGGCTGATTAATCCGGCTACGTTATCTCTGATCAGATTGTTGCATCCCTGGCTGTAAGGGTTCGTCACATTGCCCGGGAAGGCGAACACGTCTCTATTGTAAGTGCGGGCCAGGCTGGCGGTAATGAGTCCGCCACCGTGTTCAGCGCTTTCTACCACGATGCACGCGTCGGAAAGGCCGGCAACGATGCGGTTGCGTCGAACAAAGTTAACCTTGTCGGCGTTGGTCTGGGTCAGAAATTCGGTCAGCAGTCCGCCTCGTTGCACCATCTCGTCGGCCGTTTGCCGGTGTCGGGGCGGATACAGGTCGTCCAGTCCGTGCGCCAATACACCCACAGTAGGATAGCCGTTCTGCAACGCTTGTCGGTGAGCATGAATATCGATGCCGTAAGCCAGCCCGCTGACGACCAGCACCTGCGGACAGAGTTGTCTGAGTTCGTTCATGAACCGGCGTAAAATATCCTCGCCGTAAACGGTGCATCGCCGGGTTCCGACAACACTGATGACGCGGCGCTGATTCAGGTTGATCGCTCCTTTGTAAAACAGCATCAGCGGCGCATCGTCGCATTCTTTCAGCCGTTGCGGATAGTTTTCGTCGTTCATGCACAGCGGCAGCACGCCATGCGCCAGGTCCCAGTCCAGCTCTACTTCGGCTCGGTGCAGATGCCGGTCGACGTCTTTGAACGATGTGACCAGCTTTTCGGAAGCATCGGGCACAACGTCGCGAATGTCATTACGATGTTCTATGATGGCCGTGGCCGATCCTAACCGCCGGTACAGCTGCAGCATGCCGGTGAGGTGAAAATAATTGATGCGGGTCAGCGCAATGGTGTTGACGATTTCTTGCGTATCGATCATGGGGCTAAATATTTGGCAAAGGCTCGATCGTACTCGTCGCTGTTGCCCAGCCGGCCGTCGATGAGGCATACCAGTTCGACCTTGCTTTTGAAACATAGCTTGTTGTCGGGTTCGCGATAAAGGTCTTGGTGGAAGATGTACCGCACGCCTTCTTTCTCTAAGTTCAGCCGAGAGATGAATCGGTCGTCGCACTTCAACGGTGTTTTATACTGCAGGCTCATCCGAGCTACCACCGCGTCGATTCCCCGCTCGTGCATCTCGGCGAAGCTTACGCCGAGCGACCGCAGAAACAAATGGCGGGTATGCTCGATGTAGTGCAGGTAATTGGCGTTGTTGACAATGCCCTCTATGTCGCACTCGTAGTCGCGAACCTCCATCAGAGTTTCAAAAATGTAGTTCATATTCGTTGTCTAATATTATTTATGTTCGGTTGATGCATTCTCATTCGCTTGTTTCGGTTGCGCAGTTCCTTTCAGATATTCGTATCCCATCCGGCATCTAAGGCATTCTTTTCGGTCGCAATAGGCCGTTTTGAGTTGTATCAGTGCCTGCGAATCGCCCGCATTCTGCGCCTCGAGCCCGCAAGCTTTCCACATTTTTACGATATGGTTGTTCTCGGCTTTCAGCTGTTCGAGCCAGAGCAAGGCCCGCTCGCAGAGTCTTTCGGACAACAGGTAGCGGCCATAGGCAAACAGCGTGGGGATAACGGTGTTGATGATCAGCACGTCGATCGTCTGTTCGGAGAGGCGTTTGTCGGTCGAAGCACTGACTGCCCCGAATACATAATGCGTTTCCCAATAAGGTGTGACTCCTGTCCGTAGCATGTCTCTGAGTTCGTCGAGCGTTTCGCATTCGACGACGTTTCGCAGACCGAATCGCTGCCGATGATACAAAGAGGCCAGCTGAGCGAGGCGAATGTAGGGAAAATTCTGCGGTCGCAGTCGCAAGAACTTCCACTGCTTTGCATCGATAGGTTGCAAAGAGAACTTGCGCGACAGAAACTGGTATTCATTGCATAGACAGACGAAATAGTCGTCGGCCGCCATCGCCTCCCGATGCTGCCGCGGAGCCGTTTCAAGACCGAGCAAACCGGCCTGCCCCATAAAAAAAGCTTCGATCTGAAACAAGTCGTCGCGATGATGGGCCACGTGTTGCAACGGTATCGCGAGCGCCCATTGTTCGAAGGCATCGCCATTGATTCCGAACCCGTAGTTGCGAGCCAGGGTAACAAAAAGCGTTGCTTCCCAATCGCCGTTGCAGCTGCGCAAGCGCTCGTTTATCCGGTCGGTCTTCTGCGCCAGCCGCTCGCTTTGCAATGCCGACATCCACGAATGAACCGTCAGCCGCGACAGGTGCGGAATTATCTCGTAACACGGCGGGTAGGCATCTATGGCCAGCAAACGTTCATATTGCCGGCTCACCTTCTGGGGCACGCTCAAATGCAATTGCGACACCGTTCGCCCGTCCTGCGTTCGCACCTCCGTATCTATCACGTCGGCAACATGCAGAATAACGTTGTTATAGGCCGCATCGTGTTCGTGTCTATGCGCATACCAGTCGCTCGATTTAACGTGTATCTCTACGTTTCCCACCCATACGGTATCGTCGATTTTGACCTTTGCATTCAGAAAATCGGGACCCGCATCGGCATTGTGTAATCCGGTATCGATTACGTCGACAGTCTGTCCGTCGGTCGTTGTCAGTTGTTTGAGGGGGAAAAGTTTGTGTTTCCAACAATAATGCAATAGTTGCTCCATCGTAGATACATTGTGTTTCTGTCTCGTATCGGCAAATATACGAATAGTTCTCTAAAAGAGCGCCGCTCGCTTTTAACGGATTGCCTTCAGTGCGACTTAATCTTTGTTAATCGTCGATTACGGAGAATCTTCTTGTTACCGCACATGATTTTTACAGGCTTCTGAACACTTCGACGAGATAAAAAAATAAATTTTAAGTGCTGCCGAACACTTCGCCGAGGTAAAAAATAAATTTTAAGTGCTGCCGAACACTTCGCCGAGGTAAAAAATAAATTTT
>CAUQAO010000118.1:0-7034 GCA_963515815.1 uncultured Prevotella sp. | reverse complement strand
AACCAGGTTGTTTTCGTTCCGCGGCGTCGGCTGGCCCGTGCAACCAGGTTGTTTTTGTTCCGCGGCTTCGGCTGACGCGTGCAACCAGGTTGTTTTTGTTCCGCGGCTTCGGCTGACGCGTACAATCAGGTTGTTTTGTTCCGCGGCGTCGGCTGACGCGTACAATCAGGTTGTTTTGTTCCGCGGCGTCGGCTGGCCCGTGCAACCAGATTGCACAGACTTCTATCACCATTTTTAGGGGTGGCTATTTACTCATTTTTAAGTATTGTTCGGTTTTCAGGAGATATAGACCTTTGCACGGGCGATAGAATCGGCTCTCCCGGTCTTTTCGCTCTCTTTCGGGCCTGTCGGGTTCGTTCGCTACGGACAGACGGCCTTTTTCTGGGTCCATTCCGGTGGACCGGTTTTTTATTAACTATCATTATTTATGTATATGCTAATATCTTGTTTAAAATCGAAGGGCGCTGCGTGGCGCAGCCGCTCGCGATTAAAAAGAAGTTTGTTTTTCGTGTTGTTGCTGCTTGTCTCTGCGGTTTCTGCGGCTTCGACCGTGGGTAGCGATCGTGTTGCCGACCAGAATGAAGAGACGCAGGTAACGTTCGAGGTAAAAAGCCAAAGTACGCACGAACCTATCGTGGGCGCGGCTGTGCGGTGCGAGGGCGCTGTGAGTGCGGTTGTGACCGACGCCGACGGCAAGTGCGTGGTGCGGTTTAAGAAGGCCGTAAGCCGGGTGAAGGTCGAGGTGTCGTACATCGGTTACAAAAACATCTCGAAGGTTGTAACGATCGGGACCGACCGGCGCGTCAGTCTGCAGATGGTCGACGACACCCGCGTGATAGACAATGTAACCGTAACGGCACAGCAACGCCATACCTCGGTGCTGCAACAGTCGGCCACCATCGGCTCGGATGCGTTAGAGAAGGGCGGTGCCACATCGCTGGCCAAGCTGCTCGAAACGGTGCCCGGCGTCAGCTCTATCAGTACCGGAAATACCATTGCCAAGCCGGTGATTCAGGGAATGCACAGCAGCCGGATATTGCTGATGAATAACGGCGTGCGCTTAGAGAGCCAGAGCTGGGGAGCCGACCATGCGCCCGAGCTGGATTATACGGGTTCGAGCATGGTCGAGGTGGTGAAAGGCGCCGAGTGCATTCGCTACGGTTTCGGCGCTATGGGCGGCGTAGTGCTGCTCAACGATGCGCCGCTGCCCTATGGTCATGAAACGCTGAAGACGAGCGGCAGCCTGAACATGGGCTACGACACCAACGCGCGCGGTGCCAGCGGCAGCGGCAGCATCGAGGCCGGTTACCGACAGTTCGGGCTGCGCCTGCACGGCATGTACACCAAAGGCGGCGACTACCGCACGGCCGATTATATACTGAACAATACGGGGTATAACACCATCAGCCTCTCGGCCATGGGAGGCTGGCAGGGCCGAAAACTCACGGCCACGGTGTTCACCAGTCTGTACTATCAGCGCAGCGGCATCTACTATGCCAGCAAGATATCCGATCTCGACCAGCTCATCAAACGATTCGAGTACGGACGTCCCGATCCCGACACCTTCTTCCCCTTCTCGTACACCATCAAGCCGCCCTTCCAGCAGTCGCAGCACTTTACGCTGAAAGGCGAACTGAAATGGGACATCAACGAGAACCACAGGGTAGATTTTACCCTCTCGTTTCAGGAGAATCTGCGGCAGGAGTTCGAGAACCGCAAGAAAACGCAATGGAGCTGGATTCCGGTGCAAGACCTCATCCTGAAAACGTATAAGTTCGACGTGCTTTGGCATGCCAAATGGAAGCTGTGGCACATGTCGACCGACATGGGTACATCCAATACGTATCAAACCAACTTCAATTATCCAGGAACCAAGCAGCCCGCCTTCGTTCCCAACTTTGCGGCGCTGTCGATGGGCGGTTACTTTCTGCACAAGGCGCAGTGGGGGCGGTTGCAATGCGCGCTGGGTATGCGCTACGACTTCCGCGTGATGTCGGTCAACGGCTACACCAGCCTGAGCAGCTATACGTATTACGACGACTTTAAACTCTACAGCAACTTCACCACCAGTTTTGCCGCGCACTATCGGTTCGACGACCATTGGGACGCGCGCGCCAACATCGGCTGGTCGTGGCGCCCGCCCGATATCAACGAGCTGTACGCCATCGGTCTGCAAGACGGCTCTTACTGGGTAGTGGGCAACCGGCATCTGGCCAGCGAACGAGGCTATAAGTCGGTTGTCGGCGCACGCTACCGCAACACGTGGCTGTCGGTAGAGCCGAGCGCCTTCTTCCAGCGAATCGATAGCTATATCTACGATCATATCGGTACGGGCAAAGACCGATTCCACAATCATCCCAGTGGCAAGTACCCCAAGTTCGTTTACGACCAGGACGACGTGCGGCTCTATGGCGGCGACATCGAAGCCACGGTTACGCCCGTCGCAGGGCTGACCTTCGTGGGCAAGGGCGAATGGATGTTTGCACGTAACATCACGCGAAACGACTGGCTGCCCTTTATGCCCTCGGACCGCTACGGACTGTCGGGCACCTATAGCCGTTCGTTCAGTCCCGAGAAGAAGTACAACGCCTCGCTGTCGCTCTCGGGTATCTACGTAACCAAGCAGACACGCTTCGACCCGGATAAAGATCTGGTGAGCGACTCGCCCCAGGCCTACTTCCTGCTCAACGGAACGGCCGAATTCAGCATCCAGCTCCCGCAACACCGCCAACTGAAGTTGATGCTGGTGGGCGAGAACATTCTCAATGCGCTGTACAAAGAATACACCGACCGATTCAGGTATTATGCCCACGAACGCGGGGCCAATTTCTCGATTCGCACATTATTCAAATTCTAACATCGACACAAATGAAATCGACATACATCCAAATATTGCTGCTGTGCTGCACCGTGGTGCTGGCCGGCTGCACAAACGATCAGGTAGACGACTTCTTCAAGAAGTTTATCAAAGCGCCGGCATCGTCGATCGAACGCGACGTGAAAGGGCACGACCAGATTTATGCCGTGCACGCCATTCTGCGAATGGGCTACAAAGGCGGAATGATAGGCGTGGGACCTAACGGAACCGACTCTGTGCAGGTATACAACACGTATCACGCAGTGGGCGATTCTACTTCTATCCCCATCATGCAAGAAATAGACATCGCCAAAGACGACGATGGACAAATGACCGTTACCACGGCGCGCACACACTTCGACGTCGTGGCCTCGGACCAGATTTACTACGGTCTGGAGTTGAAGTATTACGACCAGAACGGTATGCTCATCAATCATCAGTTCTCCGGTTATCCGTTTATGAAAGACAAAGAAGGCTACAGCATGCCCGACGAAGACAACGCCACGCTGCTGGTACATCAGCACTTCTTTGGCGTCGGAAATACAGCACTCGACCAGGCGGCAAAAGACGACGGCAGCCAACAGAAAGGCGTACAGCTGGCCTATCCGCGATCGCTGGCCGAAAAGCCCACTTACTACGATCGATACACCTTTAAGCAAAAAGACGGCGCGCCCGAACCCGCCAGCAAGTTCTCTGCTTCGAATATCTTTGCCCCCGAAAACTTCGTGCTGGGACAAAACAAAGTGCCCTACGATACCGAACTGGCTTGGAAAGCCATCGAAATATCCGGAAAACCCGAAGCTACCCAGCCCTATACGGCGCCAAACGGTCAGACCTATCGACTCTACAAAGTGATAGACCTGATGAGGCTCAACGAACTCACACCCGAACTGTTTACCTACGAATACCGCGACACCGACCCCGTGGAAGAAGAACTGGGCAAGCTATTCGTTGAATCGTACAACGACGATTTCGTAGATCCCGATACCGAGTTGCCGCGCCAACGCTACGGACAGACCGTAGGATTTCTGCGCCAGAGCCGAAGCCTGGATGAAGGCTCACCGAAAGACCGGCTCGGCTTTAAAGGCATGCTGCAGTTTCGGCAGGCCGAATTGGCTTTTCAGTTGCAGGTACGCATCTGCCACATCCTCAACAAGGGACAACAGCACGTAGGCGAGGCCGAAAAGCCCGCCAAATATTGCAACACCAACAATGGCGAAAACGGCTATCTCTGGGACTTCAATCAGATTCAGCCTGGATGGGACAGCTTCGATATCGATTATCCGATTCCTGTTCGCGTAATCGCCGACACCAGAGACGGCGAAGAAAAATGCTGCAGAGACGTTCGGCGATTCTACCCCAATGCAGAGCGCGCACGCCTGTGGCAAATGCTTTCTGCCCCTGCAGAGTTCTTTAGACAATACAGAAGAAACGTGGTACTGATGTAAAATAAGGAGACTATACGATGAATAAAATCATAAAACAAACTTGGGTGCTGGTGGCATCGGCAGCCATCTGTACGTCGTGCGATAACTTCGTGTTCGGCAATGTGAATGTCGATTATAATGATAATCCTCTGGAGTCGAAATCCGTTCCCCATAGCGGGGCCGATCGGTACGTAGACAGCCTGAAGAAGGTAAAAGTGGAAGGTACGCTGTCCAATCCCGATCCCCAGGGGGCATTCAACAATTGGGCTACCTGCTTGGCGATGTTCAAAGAAGGGCACTCGCACGGCGATGCCATGATGCACGGCAATTTTGTGTACCAAAATGCGCCGTGGAAACAAGAAGAATTTGTCATCATTCGCAATAACAGCGGCCAATGGCCCACCGTCGAGGTGCAGCGAAAGAGTACTGTTACATACCTTGAGCAGAATGAAGGAAAACAAGGCCCCGACTATATTCGCCTGATCGGCGGAAGGCTCAAGCGATGGGGGCTGTGTCTCTATTTCTTCGATAAGGAAGGACGTTTGCTCAACGACGATATCCTTGAACATTCCGACGAGTATCAGATATTTTTTACCGTAAGCGAAGTAGACGACAAAGGGAATCCGTACGAGGTGACCGACTGCCGAGGCATATGGAAGCCGAATAAAGACCAGTACGGAGAATGGAAAAAGGGCGGAACGATAGACGATAAGCCTGTGCCGTCGCCGTTCTTCGCCGACAAGAAAACATGGAAAGAGCGAGCCGACGCTACGCCGAAAGTGTTCGAATATATCTATCGCGACACATGGATTCAAGACGCCATGGGTGATGGCGCCCGCGAACTGTTCAATCAGCGGCTGCTGCCCCCACTTACGCGCAAAGATGCCGACTGGGCCGTGGCGCCGTACGATCAGGATAGAGTAGGACTGAAAGGGCACTTCAACTTCGACATCGAAGCCGATGAGAACGATCCGCTGCACGAGGAATGGCCGCTCGAGATAACCCGCCGAACCGATCCGGCTACGGGCGAGAGTGGCCGATACACCCGTCCATCGTATCTGCTGCCCAAGTTCTACCTCTCGGTACGCGTCATGAAATGTCCAAAGGGCAAAAAGGCGTTGATTCCTCGCGACGAGTATCTTCGTCGGCACTCTACCTACGAATTTATCAGCAAGTTTATCTGCGCCGAAGCTTACAGTCCCGACGAGCCGAAAGAATACGGCGCCGACTCGCAGTGGGCAGAGATCATCCGATTCAATATTCCTATCAAAATCTTTTGCAGCAGTTTCGATACCGATCCTACGGCCGTAGATCCCAACGATCCGTTTTATTATTATCTGGGGCGTGAGATCGGACTGTCGGCCGAAGATGCTCTCGAGGCAGCACAGAACATTCAGACGCATGGCATCGGAGGTGGATCGGGCTTCGGCAACTGGTTCTTATAAAACATTCATTTAAAAACAAGCAGAAAAGAAATGAAAAGTATAAAAACACTCGGACTTTGGGCTGTCCTTACGGCCGCAGCAGGTCTGGCCGGCTGCACGCGCAACGAAATGCCCATTACTCAATCTACATCCAAAACGCGTATCGATCACCTGATGATCAAGGAAGTGTTTTACGTTGGCCATTACTGGGTACGCGATTTGTCAGCATGGGGATGGAAGAATACGAATCAACTTTACGACGACGATCAGTATATCGTTATCTACAATCCTACCGACGAGGTGAAATTTCTCGACGGACTGGCGCTCTGCACCAATGCTATCGATCCGACGCTGGCTTTACAGTTTGCGCCGAAGAATGATTTTGTGAATCGCTATTACGGAGCCTCGGCCATATCCTATTTCCCCGGTAGCGGACAGGAACATCCCGTACTGCCGGGAAAAACGGTGGTCGTTGCACAGTATGCCATCGATCATAAATCCAGTTTCGAGAAAGAGCTTGCTGCCGAAGCGGGAGATTTGTCAATGTACAAAGGTCTCGATGCGTTCCTCGACCTTTCGAAGGCAGATTTCGAATGGACCAACATTGCATACGATCCCGGAAAGAAAAACAATCCCGACGTGCCCGACATGCATGCTATTGTAGAACGGAAAGGGGAAGAAGGAAAAATCAGTCCGATGTTCGACTTCACGCGCGTATCAGAACGTGTGGGGATAGCACTCATCAAGTTGCCGTGGACGCCCGCCGACTTCGAAGCCAACTACGAAGACACGAAAGATAGGCCCGGCTATCGCCACTATATCAATGTAACGAGTAGCGCTTTCGGCGATCTGTACGCTATCGAAATACCTTTCGCCGACGTTATCGACTGCATGACGATTTGTCCACGGAGCCGTTTTCAGATGCGTCCCAGCAAGCTCGATCGTGGCTACAATGGTATCTCGGGCAACTCGATTTCGAGCATGAGTCAGGTCGAATTTCCCAAGTATTCGGGCTTGGCGCTGACCCGCCGTTGGGACGGCCGTAAGTTTGTAGACGATAATAACTCGACCACCGATTTCGAAGTGAAGGTTGCTTCGCTCTCGCGAAAGGATGCCAAAGGCAATGTTATTAAATAAGAAATAAAAGAGAGTCCGAAAGCCGTTCGCTACATTACGCAGCAGACTTTCGGACTCTTTTTTCGACTTTCGGTCGTCCGTTCGGAACGTAAAATTTACCGTCGAACCGACTGTAGTTTCCGAAACACTTGCTTGTGGAGCTGGTGGTAAGTGAACTTACCTATATCAGTCCTTGATAATCAGAACTTT
>CAUQAO010000117.1:0-7090 GCA_963515815.1 uncultured Prevotella sp. | reverse complement strand
CAATCGGACGTAAAATTTGCAAGATTCTCGAAAAAATCTTGCACCGGGCTTGCGCTGCCACTCATCTGGTATGTCATATTGCTATTACTCACGGCAGCAAAGGTAGAACATTTTTCCGAAATTGCCAAATGTTGTGGAAAGAAATGCCGAAACAGGGGGCTTTATCCCCTCGCGCCAAAAGCGATGTCCCACTTTTGTCGCAGAAAAAACGTAACTTTGCAGCATCGGCTTTTTTCTTCATCTTTAAGACAGGCAATCCTTGATATGCAAGCACAAACAGATCAACTTAACGATAACATCCGGCGTGTTCACTGCAAACTGACCATCCTTCTGCGTGCCGGAATGGTGCTGATGGAAAGCGCCGCCGATACCAACCGCATCGTACGCAACATGCGACGTATCGCCGCTTTCCTGGGATTGGAAGACGAGCATCTGCATATCGACGTTCTGTACGGCACGCTGAAAGTAAACTACAGCGACGAGACGCACTCATTCAGCCGATTCATCCACTCGGATAAGTACACCATCAACATGAAGGCGCTGGCCGCCATGAGCCAATTGTCGTGGCAAGCCATACAGAAAGACTATACGCTGAGCAAGTTCGAGCGTGTGGTCAGGCGCATTGCTACGGCCAAGCCCGATTATCCGTCGTGGCTCGTTCGGCTGGGGGCAGCTATGGGTTGCGGCGGCTTTTGCGTGCTGTTCGGGGGCGACTGGCCCTCGTTTATTCCTGCAATGATAGCGGGCTACGCAGGCTTTTCTATTCGCAGCGCACTGCTGAAGTCTAACTTCAATGTTTACATGGTAACGGCGCTGACTGCCTTTTTGGCAACGATAACGGTTTGGCTGACCACGTTCATCCTGCCCGAAGGCTTTACCGCACGACCCTATCATCCATATCTGTGCTGCGCCCTGTTTTTGGTTCCGGGTGTGGCGCTGATCAACTTTCTCGACGATATGCTCGACAATTACCTGCTGGTGGGACTTGCCCGCCTGGCCAACGCCATGGTTCAGATAGCTTCGATGACATTCGGCATCGTGATAGCCGTAAGCATCTGCGGGGCAAATACGTTTTTAACCACGCTCAGCATCGCGCCGGACATCAGCTATTGGGAAGCAGCGGTGGTTACAGGCATATCGTCGGTGGGCTTCGGAATGATTTTCAACGTGCCCCGTCGTACGCTTCCGGCCGTGGCCCTGTTAGGCATCATGGGCATGTTCATACGCAACTTTCTGGCTTTCGACATGGGGTTGGGCGTTATTATCGGGTCGCTGATCGGCGCATCGCTTATCTCGATCGTTGCCATACGGTTGGTACAACCCACACGTAGCCCCAACCATGTACTGTCGATACCCAGCGTTATCCCGATGGTGCCGGGTATATTGATGTACCGCGGTATATTCGGATTCATACAGATGGGGCGCGAGGTAGAAGGTTTTCTTCGCTCGTTAGACTTTTTGATCAACGCCGGCCTTATCGTGCTATGCCTTTCTATCGGCGTGGCCATTCCCAATATCTTCGCCAGAAGATGGGTGGCGTCGAAGCGAAAGAAACACCTGCAGCAGCTGATCGACGACCGACGCAAGCGCGGACGCTTTGTCAATTTGGCCGATTTCGATTAATATTTCGATGGCATTGGGTTGGCACTGCTTTTGCAAAAGATATTTTCGATCGAAATTAAAAAGAAAAGAAAAAATGGTACATGGACACGAAGTTCTTCACATGATGGAGGGCAACAGTTATGCGACAAAAGAAGACTTAGTAAAAGCCATCATCGAGCGGTTCGGCACAGAAGAACGCTTTCATACCTGCTCTGCAGAAGGCATGACAGCCGAAGAATTGGTCGATTTCTTGGCAGCACGCGGCAAGTTTATGCCGGCACAGCACGACAGGTTTACAGTCGATGCGAATAAGATTTGCAACCACTAAACAACGAAAGGAAACAATATGATAAAGATTTATGGAATGAAAACCTGTCCGGATTGTGTGCAGGTAGAAGAGAAGGTAAAGGGCGACAGCCGCTATCAGGTGATCGATATTGGCGAACATGTGCGCAACCTGAAAGAGTTTTTGCGCCTGCGCGATAACCATCCGGCATTCGATCGTGCCAGGAAAGCAGGCTATGCCGGCATTCCGTGCTTCGTATTAGTCGACGGTACGGTTACCTTAGACCCCGAAGCGGCAGGCATCAACTTGACACCCACCGACGCGCCTGCCTGCAGCCTTGACGGTACGGGTTGCTGAACCTACGAAACAAACCGACGCCCCGCAACAGTTGATTATCTGTCGCGGGGCGTCTTGCGTTTATAAACCTCAACGGCGCTTAACGAACAATCTTGAGGCCGAACCTGAATACGCCCAGACATCCGTAGCCCAATTCCGAATAGAACTGCAAAACGTCTCGACGCCCGAATTCTACTCCTAACAGCGTAAACTGATAGGCCGGCCGAAAAAGATATTCGTGATGATCCTGAAGAAGGCCTGTCTCGTTGTCCTGCGGTTTGAATATATCTCGCTGATAAACGATGCCAAAAGCCGACTGACAGTATGTTCTGATTAGTCGGCTCCTTTCTTCCCACCAATAGTAACGCAAAACAGGAAGCGCGTAATAGATATCGGTAGAAATACTGGCCGACTGCGTGATCGGACTTGTACGATCATCGATGAAGCAAGAATTATCGAAATAGCGCGACACTCCTCCGATACCGATAGCCAGACCCATGCTCCATTTGTCTGTCAAACTATACATATAGTCGGCATTGATATTGATAATGGCATCGAAATTGAAATCTTTGATTTCGCTTTCCGCGAGTTGATACCGATTAAGCATTCGACCGACGAAATGGTCGTACTGTGTTCCGGTTCTGCTTCCGAAACCGATACTCAGGCCTACTTCATGCCGTTTGAAGCGTTGCGCATCGGCTTCGATGCCGAACAGCATGCAGAAAAGTAGAAGATAATATCGGATAGCCATATTACGAATCGTTTTGTCGGCAACTGCCGTTTTCGGCTTTCGCTTTTACTTTTTTATGAGTTCTTTACTAGGTCTGTGAAGTCTGACCAGTTTTCCACCTTATACCCCCTGATGTCTCGGACAGACTTCTTGAACCAATCTATTTTCGAGAGAGCTTGGATAGCACCGAATATTTTGCTCAAATCATCGGATGAGGTCAGGTACGTACTTCCTTGCACCCATTCAAACCCGTTTTCTTTAAGGATTTGGCGGATTTCAAAATAGGCGTTGTTGTAGGGCTCGCCATAGTGCTCTTTAAGGCCGGCGATGCCCATATCGAAACTTAATGCAAACATATCATGCCGGTTTGAAAAGCTCTTCACGCCCGAAAAAGATTGCTCCATTGTCTGTCTTTGCCGATACAACGACACCTACGAAAGAGTTTTCTTCTACATCGATCACTTTTCCATCCACCCAATTATCCAGCATTGTGAGGTCGGGCGAAATATGTACTATATCTCCAACTTTCATTTTATTGGTACTTTTAGAGTTCATGTTGCAAATATAATGTTTTATTCCGAAATTCTTGTTTCCCTTTCATTTCCCTTTTACCGTGCTGGGTGCACTCTATCTGCTACTGCTGTTCGGTCTTCGGTTTATATTGCAGTTCTACCGCGTCTCTTTTCGTTTCATAGAATGCGCCGGTAGTGGCATCTATGCCTAATCCTATAAAATTAAAAAGCAAAATATTGCCCCAAATCCAGCCATTTACTTTTTGTCCAGGAATAAAGTCTTGGTAAACGTAATGGTCGGACGTAACCGAAATTCTCTCGTTCAAATCGGTTCGGCGTACTTCCAAGACGTAGGGCAGCATTACTTGTCGGTGCGTTGCTCTGTAGGTCGTGATGTTTACCGGTTCGTCTTGTTGCCCTCTGATAACGATTTCGGTACTCGTCCCCGAAACAATTGTTGCGCACGAACTCAGTATAAGAGCGACTGTAAGCAGAATGGCGCTGGTTTTAAAAAACTGTTTCATAGGAATTGAATATTAAAATAAAAAAAATAAATGGATTGATTAGATGATGCAAAGATAACGGATAATTTCCGAACCGGCTTTCTATTCGGCGTGTTCTTTCAGGATGCGGTGCGGCATGTGTCCGTGTCCGATCAGGTCGATGGGGCAGCCGAAGTGTTTTTCGAGTTCTTCCATCGGCAGTTCGGTATCGGGGTGATAGTGCAGCGTTCGGTTCACACAGGCGATGGCTTTGACGTTTTGCAGAATGCTGCCCACGTCGTGGCTCACGATGATGATGGCACAATCGCGGTTGATATCGTTCAGCATTTGGTACATCTGTTCCTGGAAACGCCGGTCGATATACGTGTTGGGTTCGTCTAAGATGAGCACTTCGGGGCGCGAAACGATGGCCCGAGCCAGCAGTACGCGTTGCAGTTGTCCGCCGCTCAGTGTGCCGATGGCCCGTTGGCGAAGATCGGCCAGCTGCATTCTGTCGAGCGTGTCGCTGACCTGGCGGCGATGGGTGGCGGTGAAGGGGCTGAAGAGTTTTTTCTGACTGCTGAGGCCCGAGAGCACCACCTCTTCGACCGAGATCGGAAACCGGCGGTCTATCTCGCTGTATTGCGGCAGATAGCCCATCGTAAGCTGCTCCGTGGACTGACCGTTGCGATAAAAGGCGATGCGGCCCCGGCTGGGTTTCTTCAGGCCCAGGATGATTTGAACAAGGGTGGTTTTGCCGCCGCCGTTGGGACCGATAACGCCCAGGAAGTCGTGGTCGAAGACGGTCAGGTCGACGTCCGTGAGCACCGTTTTGTTGTCGTAGGCGGCGGCGATGTTTTCTAATCGGATGATGGGTTGCATACTGCGTGTTTTTATTTCAGTTTCCGGGCGATGCCGATCATTTCTTTGTGCCAGTCGTAGTTCAGCGGATCGATGTCCACAGTTTCGGCACCCACGGCCCGGGCCACGATCTGCGTGTTGCGGTTCACGAACTCTTTCTGCACGAACATCACCTTTACGTTTTGTTTGCGGGCCGCATTGATGGTTTGTTTCAGCTGGGCGGCGCTGGGTTCGCGTCCTTCTTCTTCGACGGCCATCTGCTTCAGCCCATAGTCGCGGGCAAAGTAGGTGAGTGCCGGGTGGTAAATCAAGAAGGCGGCCGACGGGCATTCTTTTATCTGCTGCCGAACCTGCTTGTCGGTAGCTTCGATGGCGGCGAGCAGGCGGTCGAGGTTTTGCCTGAAATATGCGCTGTCTTTTCGGTCTACCTGCACCAGCGCCCGGTAAATGTTGCGTGCCATCTGTGCGGCGTTTGCGGTGCTCATCCACGTATGCGGGTCGGTGGCGCCGTGTGCCGAACAGGCCGGCGCGATGCCGGCCGAAGCGTCGACGATAACAGTGTGCGGCGCGTTCTGTACCAGCCGTTTCATCCACGTGCGTTCAAAGCCGATGCTGCCTACTTTTATATACAGGTCGGCGGCGGAAAGACGCACCATTTGTTGCGGCGCGGGCTCGTAGGTTTCGGGATTGCCGCCGCGGGGCACCATGGTTTTCACCTCGAAGCGGTCGCCGGCAATTTGTTCGGTGAAGTAGCGCAGCGGTTCGATGGTCACGGTAATTTGTCGCCGATCCTGCGGCGGTCCGCCGATGCAGCCGGTTAACGAGAGCAGGCTGCAGATGATCACGACGTACCTGAACACCTTGCCGGCCGTAAACGTGAGCAGCGTGAGCCACACGTTGCTGCGCACCAGCCCGAGCACGATGGCGATGGCACTGCCGATGACGGGCAGAAAGGCGAAGAATCCCACCCAAACGCCGTAGCGCGCCATGAGCCGACGGGCGCGGTCCATCTTGTCTTGCCCCACGCGCAGGTAGCGCTCTATCCAGTCGAGCCGCCCCAGCGTGCCGATATAATAATTGAGCATCGAGCCGGCCACATTGCCCAGCGTACCGTACACCAGCAGCGCCCATACGTCGAGCCCTGCCGCCGCCAGGCCCACCATTACCACTTCGCTGCTGAAGGGCAGCACCGTGCCGGCCAAAAACGCGGCTAGCAGCATGCCCCAGTAGCCGTAATGTATCAAAAGTTCTGCTAAACCATCCATAGTCGATAACCTGTTAGAACGAGTGTAAACAAAAGCAGCGCCAGGCATACCGCGACCGAAAGGCGCGAGCTGCTGAACGCCACGAAATGGCCCGCGAGCAACGCCGAACCGAGGATGAGCAGCGGCAGCAACATGGCGAAGTGAACCGGCTGAAGAACGACGAACGCGGCCACGGCGAACGTCATCAGCATCACACTGTAGTACAGCAGCCGAACACATATCTTGTCGCGCGCGCTGTTGAACACGAAGTGCAGCATACCGATCAGCGCCGCCGTGCACACCAGCCCCAGCAGCAGGGTGTCGCTGCGATTCAAACCGTCGAACCGGGCCACGGGGGCGAACCTTCCGAGGGCAGCGAAATGGGCCACGAACGGCGCCACATCGTGCCTGAAGACCGCATACCCCAGCCAAAACCAGTAGGGCGTGAGCACTCCCAGCACCGACGCCCAGAACGTGCGCCCGCTCAGGCTCAGCATATAGAAACCCAGGATGGCCCACCACACGGGCACCAGCCACAGCGCTTGCACGAACCACACGCTGGCCCCGCCGATGAACAGAAAGGCCAGATAAACGCGACCTACGGCCGTTTTGTCTTGAAACGTGTCGAAAACGGCCACGAAAGCCGCCGCGAAGCACAGCTGCACCCCGACTGCCTCGACCTGCGCCGTGAGCGGCAGGGCTGCCGCGCCGAACAGCACGAACACGCACGGCCCCATCTGGCTGTAGGTGCGCATCAGGCCGTGCCGATTGTTCAGTAGCACGACGAGCGCCGCCGCCAAAGCGGCCAGCGCCGGCCCGAGCCACTCGCGGCCCTCAAACCAGCCGTCCGCCCACCACACGGCCACGGCATAGAGGGCTGCGAGGGGGAGCGCCCGACGGCTGCGCGTAATTTTTTGTTGTAACGAATGTCGCATCGGATATATGACGGATCTATTATAAAAGGTGAATCGGTTGTTCGGCTGCCGTGGCCTCGGTAACGACATCGGTTTCGAGGTCGATCAGCGCTTTCCACTGCT
>CAUQAO010000116.1:0-7116 GCA_963515815.1 uncultured Prevotella sp. | reverse complement strand
ACTCTGAATGGCCCGTCTGGTGACAAATCAGTGCATTCAGACACTCTGAATGGCCTGTCTGGTGACAAATCAGTACGTTCAGACACTCTGAATGGCCTGTCTTGCGACAAATCAGTACGTTCAGACACTCTGAATGGCCTGTCTGGTGACAAATCAGTAGCTCCGGAGCTTCGAATGCTCACATTTTTTTGATATATGGGCGTGTTTTTTGCCTGCTCAGCACTTTTTCTTACATTTGTTGCCGGTTTTATCATTAAATTCTTAAAAACGATGAAAAAGATTATTGTAATGACAGGCTTGATGCTTGTAACCGCGAATGTTTTTGCTCAAAGGGCCGTAGGCAGTGTGAATATTCAGCCGAAGGTGGGCATCGGTATTGCTTCGATGACGAATGTAGATCTTGCGACCGCGCGAACCACTTTGACCGCAGGTGCCGAAGCCGAGTATCAGGTTACGGATATTGTTTCGCTTTCGGGCGGCGCGCTGTATTCGCAGCAGGGAGTTAAAGGCAGTGAGGCTGGCGCGTCGGTTGTGTTTAAGCTGGATTATGTCAATGTGCCGCTGCTGGTAAATTGTTACGTGACCAAGGGCTTGGCCATGAAACTGGGTTTGCAGCCGGGCTTTTTGGTGAATGATAAGGTTCGGGTAGAAGCGGGCGGCGTTTCTTCCGAAATCAAGTTAGCAAAATTCTTCGAGGCAGCCGGTGCCCCGAGTTTTTCTATCAATTCGTTTGTTGTTTCGGTTCCTATCGGGATGTCGTACGAGATAAAGAATGTGCAGTTCGATGCGCGCTATAATTTCGGTGTGTCGAATGCGTTTTCGGTTAATTCGGAAAACGTTCGGCACAATGTATTTCAGTTTACGGTAGGCTATAAGTTCGGTCTGTAGTTGTCGCATCGTTCTTTTAGGGGCGTTCTCGACGTTGAAGAGCCATACTCCTGTTTTGAATAGGGGAGTATGGCTCTTCGTTGTTGGTGCTCGGTGCGGGTGTTTTATTTTGCTCCGATTTTTTTCATCCACGATCCGCCGCGCATGCAGGCAATTCCGATGATGATGAAGGGCAGGCTGAGCAGTTGGCCCATGTTGAGAAGCATGCCCGATTCGAAGTCGACCTGAATGTCTTTGGTGTATTCGATGAAGAACCTGAAGGTAAAGATGAGCGTAAGGCACAGGCCGAAGAAGAAGCCGGTAGCTACTTTATCGGGGCGCTTTTTGTAGAAATGCCAGCCTACGAAAAAGAAGATGAGGTAGGCCAGGGCTTCGTACAATTGGCCGGGATGACGGGGCAGCTGGTCTACTCGTTCGAAGATGAAGGCCCAGGGCACAGTGGTCGGTGTGCCGATAATTTCGCTGTTCATGAGGTTGCCCAGCCGGATGAAACAGGCCGTAATAGGGGTGGCGATGGCAATGTCGTCGAGCACGTGCCACAGGTTCATGTGCGTGCGGCGGTAGTACAAGTAGAGGGCGATGATGAGCCCTATGGTTCCGCCGTGAGAGGCCAAGCCTTCGTAGCCGATAAACTTCCACGAGCCGTCGGCCATGTGGTGTATCGGGATGATCATCTCGATGAAACGGTCCCAGCCCGAGAAGAAGTATTGGGGCTGGTAGAAGAGGCAGTGACCCAGTCGAGCACCGATCAAGATGCCCAGAAAGCAGTAAACGAAAAGCGGCTCGAAGTAGGCATCTTTTACTTTTTGTTCTTTATACAGCCGCTTCACGATGAGGTAGGCCAGCAACAGGCCGATGAGCCAGCAGGTGGAATACCACCGAACGGCGAAAGAACCGATGCGGAAGATCTCGAGATCGGGATTCCAAAGGATGTAGAGTAGGTGGTTGATCATTGTGTGTCGTTTTTTATGTTTGTCTAAACATTGAACCTGAAATGCATGATGTCGCCGTCTTGAACGATGTATTCTTTGCCTTCTATGCCTAATTTTCCGGCTTCGCGAACGGCGCTTTCGCTGCCGTATTTCATGTAATCGTCGTACTTGATGACTTCCGCCCGGATAAATCCTTTTTCGAAATCGGTGTGTATCACGCCGGCACACTGCGGCGCTTTCCATCCTTTGCGGTAGGTCCAGGCTTTTACTTCCATCTCGCCGGCAGTGATGAAGGTTTGCAGATCGAGCAGCGAGTAGGCTTTTTTGATCAGTCGGTTCACGCCGCTTTCGCTCAGTCCCAGCTCTTGTAAAAACATTATCTTGTCTTCGTAAGTCTCTAACGAGGCGATGTCTTCTTCGGTTTTTGCTGCGATGATCATGGCTTCTGCGCCTTCTTCTGCAGCTATTCGTTCAATTCTCCGGCTGTGTTCGTTGCCCTCTTTTGCTGCACTTTCGTCTACGTTGCAGACATAGAGCACCGGTTTGGTGGTCAGCAAAAACAAATCGCGGGCGGCGTCTTGCTCTTCTTTCGTGTCGAACGATACGCTTCGGGCGTTCTTTCCCTGTTCTAAAACAGCGCGATAGGCTTCGAGTACCGACACCAGTACTTTGGCTTCTTTGTTGCCGGCTGCCGCCATCTTCTGCTGTTTCGCCAATTGGGCCTCGATGGTTTCAAGGTCTTTCAGCTGCAGTTCGGTGTCGATGATTTCTTTGTCGCCGACAGGGTCGATCGCCATTCCGCCTTCGCGTACCACGTTCTCGTCGTCGAAACATCGCACCACGTGTATCAGTGCATCGCATTCGCGTATGTTGCCCAGAAATTTGTTGCCTAGTCCCTCGCCTTTCGAGGCGCCTTTGACCAGTCCTGCAATATCCACAATCTCGCATGTGGCGGGTACGATTCTTCCGGGATGAATAATTTCTGCCAACTTGTTTAGGCGTTCGTCGGGCACGGTAATTACGCCGACGTTGGGTTCGATGGTACAGAAAGGAAAGTTTGCCGCTTGTGCCTTGGCACTCGACAGGCAGTTGAATAGGGTAGACTTACCTACGTTCGGTAATCCTACGATGCCGCATTTTAATGACATTTTAAAAAAGAATTTGTTGCTGAGGTTGCAAAGTTACTCATTAATTCGGTATAAAGCAAATTCGCTGCGAACCGCTTTCCACGGACCTCCTTGCTTTATTAGAAGGCTATTTTTAATGCGCTTCCAACCAGTTTTTACCCCAACCGCAGTCCACCACGAGCGGTACTTTCAGGGTATAGGCTTTTTGCATTTCTTCGATAACAATGCGTTCTACAATTTCTTTTTCTTCGGGAATTACATTGAAATTGAGTTCGTCGTGCACCTGAAGAATCATTTTCGAGCGGATCTGCTCGCTTTTGAAGCGCCGGTAAATACGTATCATGGCCACTTTAATAATGTCGGCGGCCGATCCCTGTATCGGTGCATTGATGGCATTGCGCTCGGCAAAGCCGCGAACAGTGCTGTTATGGCTATTGATATCGGGCAAATAGCGCCTGCGGTGGAAAAATGTTTCTACGTAACCATGCTCGCGTGCCATTTGTTTTGACTGTTCCATATAAGTCTGAACTTTTGGGAACATGGCGAAATATCCGTCGATTAATTGCTTGGCTTCGTTACGATCTATCCCTAAACGCTCTGCCAAACCGAATACGGTAATACCGTAAATAATGCCGAAATTGGCTTGTTTAGCTTTGGTTCGTTCGCTGCGAGTTACTGCATTCACGGACTTTTGAAAAATCTTTGCTGCCGTTGCCGCATGAATATCATAATCTTCTTTAAAAGCTTCTATCATGTTTTCATCATCGCTTAGATGGGCCATAATACGCAATTCGATCTGACTATAATCTGCCGAAAAGAATAGGCAGTTATCTTCAGGAATAAAACATTTTCGTATCTCTTTGCCATCTTCGCCTCGAACAGGGATATTTTGCAGATTGGGGTCGCTCGAAGATAGCCGTCCTGTGGCCGTTACAGTTTGATTAAACGAGGTATGGATGTGGCCTGTACGGGGATTGATCAGCTTGGGCAGCGCATCTATATACGTACCTAACAGCTTTTTCAGCGCCCTGTAGTTTAGGATGTTTGCTACGATCGGATTTCTCGATTCGTATTTCTGCAGTTCTTCTTCGCTGGTAACATATTGGCCGGTTTTCGTCTTTTTGGGTTTATCTGCTATTTGTAGTTTCCCAAATAATATATCGCCAACTTGTTTGGGCGACGAGACATTAAACGTTTCGCCAGCCAATTGATAGATCTGTTGCTCTAAATCGAGCATGCGTTTCGTAAAAATGTCGGATGTTTCTTTTAAAGCTCCTGTGTCTAATCGTATGCCGTTCATCTCTATTTCGGCCAGAACCGAAATGAGGGGCATCTCGATTTTGTAGAACAGATTTTCTACTCCGACCCGTTTTAGCTTGGGTTCGAGTATATTTTTAAGTTGCAACGTGATGTCGGCATCTTCGCAAGCATACTCGTAAACGTTGGCCGGCGGCACATCGCGCATACTTTTTTGTCCCTTTCCTTTCGGTCCTATCAGCTCGTCGATATGAATGGTTTGATAATTGAGATATGCCTCTGCCATATAATCCATATTGTGGCGAAGCTCAGGTTGAATCAGATAATGGGCAATCATGGTATCGAAGAATGGTCCCTTTAGTTCGATATCGTAATGGTGTAGCACCTCTAAATCATATTTGATATTTTGCCCCACTTTCTGAATCTGTTCATTCTCGTACAACGGCTTGAATATGTTCACACACTTTTTTGCTTCTTCTTGATCGGCTGGAATGGGTATATAAAACGCCTGCTTAGGTTCGACGCAAAAGCTGAGGCCCACCAATTCGGCATCAATAGCATTGGTAGAAGTTGTCTCGGTATCTAAACTGACAATTTGCTTTGTTAATAAAAGATCACAGACACTTTTCATATCATCGTGATTTTCAATTAACTTATATTGATGTTTCACGGTACTAAGATTATCAAGACTTTCATATTTAGCCGTAATCTGTCTATCCGGTGTAGATTCTCCAAAAAAATCGAGCTGTTGACTCTCTATTTTTATATTATTTTTCGGTTTGTTCAGAACTTTATTGGCAAAGCTTTTAAATTCTAATTCGGCGAAGATTTTTCCCAATTCGGTTTCATCCGGTTGAGTGATTTTCAGCTCATCCAAGTTTAGGTCGATAGGCACATCGGTTCGGATGGTTGCCAGGAATTTCGACATTTTGATATCTTCGATTGCAGCTTCAACTTTTTCTCGCATCTTGCCTTTCAGTTCATTGGTATGCTCAATCAAGTTGTCTACGCTTCCGAACTGTTGAATAAGTATCGAAGCCGTTTTTTCGCCGATGCCGGGGCAACCCGGAAAATTATCTGACGTATCGCCCATGAGAGCCAGAAGATCGATTACTTGAAGAGGCGAGGAAATATTATATTTCTCAATAATCTCTTTTTCGCCTATCACTTCATAGCCTCCGCCGTGTCGCGGACGAAATATTTTAATGTTTTTCCGCACCAACTGTCCATAGTCTTTATCAGGTGTAAGCATATAAGTGTCGATATTTCTTTCGCCCGATTTTATAGCTAAGGTTCCGATTACATCATCTGCTTCGAAGCCGTCCACTTGTAAAATAGGGATATGGTATGCGTCTAAAATCTGCTTAATAAGTGGGACCGATTTTTTGATATCTTCGGGCGTTGCTTCTCTTTGTGCTTTATATGCCGGGAAAACTTCATTTCTAAATGTTAAACCGTGATCGAATGCCACTCCCAAGTGTGTGGGGTTTTCTTTCGTCATGATTTCATTCAGCGTATTACAGAATCCGATCACTGCTGATGTGTTCAATCCTTTAGAATTAATTCGCGGTTTATTGATAAAAGCATAGTACGATCGGTAGATAAGCGCATACGCATCTAAGAGAAAAAGTTTATCCATAATTTAGAATATTGATGGCGTAAAATTACGAAAAAATGGTATAAGTGCCGGGGTAATTCAGTATTTTTGTAACAAATTTAGAAAGCATGGACCATCTATCTCTCATACAAAAACCGATAACGAGCGAGCTTAACAACTTCGATCAGCTTTTCATTCAGTCGCTCACGCACACAGATGGATTACTGTCGCAAGCGTTGTATTTTATCCGTCAGCGTACCGGAAAACGCATGCGACCGATGTTGATTTTGTTGATGGCGAAAAATTTCGGAACTGTTACCGATGTGGCTCAGAATGCTGCCGTGGGTTTGGAATTGCTTCATACGGCAAGTCTTGTGCACGACGATGTGGTAGACGAGAGTGCCGAACGGCGCGGACAGGCTTCGGTCAATGCCATGTACGATAATAAGGTGGCTGTGCTGGTGGGCGATTATATTCTGTCGACCGCTTTGCTATACGTATCGTTCACCCACTCTGAAACGATTATCCGAAATCTGGCCAATCTGGGGAGAATGCTTTCGAACGGTGAGATCTTGCAGCTTACAAATATACAGAACGAGGATATTTCGGAAGCGATTTACTACCAGGTCATCAAACAAAAAACGGCGGCCCTGTTCGAATCGTGTGCCGTCATCGGTGCTCATGCTGCTAAAGCCATGCCCGAAGAGGTGGAAGCTGCTCGCCGATTCGGACAAAATCTAGGAATCATTTTTCAGATACGCGACGATATTTTCGATTACTATACCTCCTCGGCAGAGGTAGGAAAACCTACGGGAAATGATATGGCAGAAGGTAAACTTACGCTGCCCGTGATCCATGCTTTGAAAACCTGCCCTGAAGAACGAATGTTGGCGTTGGCGGCAAAGGTGAAAGAGAATTGTGTGTCTACCGAAGAAATAGAGGAGTTGATAGCTTTTACAAAAGCCCATAACGGTATTGAATATGCCGAAAAACGTATGTACGAGTTTCGTGACAAGGCCTTATCATTTATCCATGGATATGTGCGCGATGAGGAACTGAAACAGTCGTTCAAGGCTTATCTCGACTTTGTAATCGAGCGTAAAAGTTAGCCGATACGCTCCTAATCCAGATTTAGCTGGTAAAAATAACTCTTTGCCTCATTGCAGTGTGCAATGGCACCTAAAATTTATTTTTTGCCTCATTGCAGTGTGCAATAGCACTTAAAATTTATTTTTTGCCTCATTGCAGTGTGCAGAAGCTCTTAAAATTTATTTTTTGCCTCATTGCAGTGTGCAGAAGCCCTTAAAATTTATTT
>CAUQAO010000115.1:0-7194 GCA_963515815.1 uncultured Prevotella sp. | reverse complement strand
GCCATAATCCGCCCAGTTATATCCTCCAACCGCAGAATAATATCCGTTATAATCCCACCAAATATTAGTAGGAGGGACACCACCATAACTTATTGTGTAGAGATAAGGGAAACGTATCTGTGCACCATTGGGCTCATACATTTTATCGTTACCTACTTTACCCCACGAATAGCGCACTTTAAACATATTCATCCACTTCAGGTTTTTCTCGACAAAGGGTTCTTCGGCGATGTTCCAGGCAGTCGAATAGGCAGGAAAAAAACCAAACTGATGGCCAGAAGCAAAGTTTTCTGAACCGGTATAGCCAAAGTTAAAGTTCAAGAAATAACGATAGTTCCAGTTGTAGGCAATACGACCGGCCAACCCTTGATGACGGAAAGGAAGCGAATTAACGATTTCTTTACCTATTTCCTGTGTTCTCACTTTGGAGTCTTGCGAGTATTTCAATGTTCCGTTCAGCATATGTCCCTTGAAATTGCGGGCATACTGAAGTTCTGCTTCAAAATATTCTTTGCGCTCTCCGCTATTACCAGAAGTCTGATCCATCACTTGTTCTTTCCTTTGGCGGGTGAAGTTGATGGAACCGTCATCTTTTCTATAACGGTCAGCACTCCATAACTCTGGACATTTGAAACGGCGGATATAATTGTAGTTATCTGTATCAAAGCCGAAACGTCCCACAAAATTCAATCCTTTGGTGATGAGATCCAAATTTTGATTCAAAGTGACATTGGTCTGAATGTTGTTCCACCACTGTTCATTGTATCCACATTGAGTAGATGCCACCCAAGGATTAAGGTTACTACTCGCATCAGTAGGTACGTAGCCGTTAGAATACATTTTGGGCATACTAGTAGGAGTCTGAAACAACAGACTGGTCCAAATTTGATCCGAAGTCAAGCCCGATTCGTTCATCTTCTTCAATGCACCACCGATACCCACCTGTAAAAGGGTCGTCTTGGTAATATTGATATCCGCATTCATACGATAGTTCCAACGTTTGGAGTTACTGTTGGTGTTATAGTCTTTCAAAGACTTGTCTACCTTATACATACCTCCTTCATCGAGGTAGCTGGCAGAAACAAAATAACGTGCGTTCTGCCCACCACCACTCAAATTCAACGAGGCACGATAATTCATAGCGCCTTTCTTCAGCAATTCGTTCATCCAATCTACATTAGGTAGTAAGTCGGGGTCGAGACCTTGTTTCAAGATTTTCAGCTCGTTACCAGTGTAAATAGGGTCAAGATTGCGCGTACGGCGTGCCTCATTCGCCATATAGGCGTAGGTAATGCCATCCACAAAGTCAGGCGTAAAAGTACGGGTGTTGTACATGGTTTCCACCTTGGCATCAATGGTAATCTTATCTACCTTACCGCGGCGAGTAGTAATCAATACCACACCGTTGGCACCGCGTGAACCGTAAATAGCAGTTTCAGAAGCATCTTTCAACACGGTGAACGATTCAATATCTTCGTAGTTCAGTTCATTCATGTCACGTTCAAATCCGTCCACCAAAACCAATGCACCTGCCCCGGCTCCAAAGGTAGAGATACCGCGAATCCAAAATTCAGAAACATTCTTTCCCGGTTGGCCAGTAGTCTGACGGGCTATCACACCCGCTACGTTTCCTGCCAATGAGTTAGAAATGCTACCTGAAGGTGATGCCTTTAATTGATCTACATTGACGGTAGTAACTGCACCCGTCACGGTCAACTTCTTCTGTGCGCCGGTAGCAGTGATGACTACCTCATCAAGGCTTGTCTCCTTATTCTCTTTCATCACCACATTGACGGTATGTTCCTCTTTCACTAAAATCTCTTGAGTCTTATAACCGATGTAGGAGAACACCAAGCGATTGTAGGGTTGCATTTTAATTGTATATTTTCCATCAATATTGGTGATAACACCTAATCCCGGCACATTCTTCACCGTCACATTAGCACCAATCAATGGTTCATTATTGGTATCGGTCACTACACCGGACACCACTATTTGTTTTTGGTTAGTTTGTTGGGCAGTTATTCCTAACATAAAACAATATAGGAAAGCTATGATAACCCATATTTTTTGTTTCATAATTTACAGGATATTTTATTATTCAACAATAATCTGACGAATACGATGGTTATACTGATCACCTATATAAAAGATTTTATTTTTTTCATCGAATGCGATACTGTGCGGACCATTGAACCGAACTTCCTTAAGCAAATCACCGTCTACATAGCCCCAATGATTACCATCCATTGCCGTACTTCCACGACCGACATAGCGAATAACTTCAGCTGAAGGAGTGACCCGCCATATCAAATCACCCGGATGTGCACCCCATAACTCTCCGTCAGCTACATAGAAGTCATATATGTCCTCCTTGTGTTGATTCACATAATCCTCATTTTTCACAAAAGCTCCTTGCCACAAAACTCCCATATTAGCATTGGTTCCTACCCCTTCTCTATACCCCCAATTCCAGTTTCCAGCAAAAACAGATGGAGCTTCCAACCGATTGGTTTCTTTATCAAACTTACATTTAAAAATAGTACCTTCACGTGGCCGAATGATATAGGCAAAGTTGCCCGACGGATGAAAATAAGAATACATCCATATCCAGGATCCTCCTACCGTAAACATTTGTTCTACCTCTCCCGTTGATATACTATACCGATAAACGCTACCATTAGATTCTTGAGTAAAGTATATATCACCAGTTTTTGGATGGGTAGTTACCGCAATAATATGATTACGACCAGAAAGAAGTATATGCGGCCTCTTAAATTCTTCTTTTCTCAAAAGCATAACAATAGAAATCGGAGCTGCTTCCCAATCTGCCCAGTTATTCACAAATAGAGTGTCACCGGTCAGACTCCAACTCAAAGTACGCGGACTCGTAATATTCATCTGCCCCACTGTTATAATGGTAGACATTTTTTTCGCTTTCACATCTATCAAACGAATACTATTCGCCGCTTCAATCATATAAATATGGTTCGGATTCTGAGGATCAATACTTAGCCAAGTCGGACAATTCAAGCCACATTCATCGAACGAACCGTCTTTTATTTCATAACGTCCAGTCTTATCTACATAGCCACACAATGTAGTAACCTGTGTATTCGAGATATAAGTAAATCGATCGTTAGCCATAACAGTCTGATCACCAATAGAAATCTCGATAGTCCCCCTATTCGAATTACGAGGGACCATACAATATAGACATTCATTGCTACAACCCACCACTTTTGTATCCACACCTCCTAATTTCAAATGAATCAAAGAGGGGTCTTCTCCAAAATTTTTTCCATAGATAAGAATTGTGTGCGCGAAGTAACTTCTTTAGGTTCAAAACCTGTAATTTCAACAGGCAAATTGTTATTAAAAGATTGCCCTTTCTGTTCATCGTCCTTACATCCAATAAAGCATCCAAGCAAAGTAAATAAACAAAATGCCTTAATAACATTCATTCCGATGTTCATAAAATAATAAATTTAGTTAATAATAAAATTTAATAGATAATGTATACGTTATTAAGTAAAAATAAGGTGTATGACTGCAAATTTAGTTATTTGGGTTGACATCTCATAATTTTATTCTTTGTTTTTTAAAAATATTTCTTAATATGCTCTGATGATCAAATTATACCACGTTTTATCGATTATTACGATCAATACGATTCTTGCTTCATGCTTCAAGGCCGAGCCCCTAAATGCCGAATGCGACATCCTCGAGGCCACTGTCGCCGTAGATCAGCCGGAAGATATATTTTTCAGCGCGGCCCATGCCAAACAACAAGTGGGTTATGCCGACAGCGTGATCGTGTTCAGTGTACGGCGAAAAGCCGACCTAAAGGCACTCTCTGTAAGGTTCAAGCTGACGAAAGGTGCAACCATCAGCCCAGCCAGCGGTTCGGTACAAAACTTCAGTCGCGGGCCAGTTGTCTATACTGTCAATTCTGAAGACAGGCTGTGGCACAGACACTACAGCATCAGCTTTCTGCCGGTTGTGCACACCGTGAGCGATACCATCTGCTTCGATTTCGAAAACTATGAACTGGAACGCCCCTCAACCAAATATTACGTGTGGTTTCAGCCGCAGGCCGACGGCACATTGGCCAACGATTGGGCGACGGGCAATCCAGGCTTCCGTCTCAGTATGAGTTCGGCCACGCCCCAAATGTATCCTACCGTACCCAAAGCCGACGGCCACAGCGGATCGTGTGTGCAGCTGACCACGCGCAGCACTGGACCGTTCGGTGTGCTGGCCGGAAAGCGTTTGGCTGCGGGGAATCTGTTTTTAGGCAGCTTCGACCTGTCGAAAGCACTGAAAGATGCCCTGAAAGCCACTCTCTTCGGCATTCCATTCGATAAAAAACCGATCAAGTTTACCGGTTGGTACCGATATAAACCCGGCGAACAGTTTCAGGATAAAGGCGGACGAATCGTTGCCGGCCGCACCGACAGCGCCGCCATCTACGCCGTGTTGTACCGCAATCAAGACGCGCTGGCCCATCCGGTCGTGCTGCACGGCGACGATGTTTTGACGAACAGCCATATCGTCGGTATTGCCCGACTGGCCGAAATCCCCTCGGCCGACAGTTGGAAACCGTTCGAAGTGCCGTTCAACTACACCGTACAGCCCGATGAGGCGGTGCTCACCGCCAGAGGATACAGCCTGGCCGTGGTCTTTTCGTCGAGCCACGAGGGCGACAAGTTCGAAGGAGCTATCGGCAGCGAATTATGTATCGACGAAGTAAGAATTATCTGCTCGAGAGAAGAAGAATAATCATCATGTACAAAAGACTCATCCTACCGCTCTGCCTCGCCTGTCTATGGACAACTATCGGGGCACACACCGTATTAGACGGTGTAAAACTGTACGCTCGCTTAGGCTACAACCTAGGAGGAACTTCCCCCATCGGTCTGCCCTCGACCATCAGAAGCCTCGAATCGTATAAACTGTGCAACAATTCGGTAATTGGAGTAGATGCCATCAAACCTTTCGACTCGCATTGGAGACTGCTCATAGGACTGAGATTCGAAAACAAAGACATGGAGATAGACGCCAAAGTGAAGAACTACCACATGCAAATGGTGCGCGGCGGCGAATCGCTGGAAGGCGTCTTCACCGGCTCAATCAATACGCAAGTACGCCAGTGGATGGTAACCCTGCCGATACAGGCCACGTACTGTATCAACCGTAAACTGCGCCTGCGCATGGGTCCCTACCTGTCGTACCTGTTCTCGAAAAATTTCGAAGGCAGTGCCTACGACGGCTACCTGCGTGTAGGCAACCCCACGGGACCGCTCGTAGAAATGGGCAACGAAAACGGAACCCGCGGAACCTACGACTTCTCCGAATACATGCGGCACCTGCAAGTGGGCGTGGGCATCGGCATCGACTGCAACATCTACCGCCGCTTCGGGCTGTACGCCGACATCAACTGGGGACTCAACGGTATTCACCGCAGCAACTTCAAAACCATCGAACAAACCCTGTACCCCATCTTCGGGACAGTGGGGCTGAACTACAGAATCAGCAAATAACAACAAACAGTAAACACAAATAGACAAGCTTATGAAGAGGATTTTTACATGTATTTTCACGGTACTATGCAGCCTGGCCGCAACAGCAACTGACTATAACGACCGGCTGACCGTAACCATCAACGGCGCCAAGACCGAACAGAACGCTACCATATCCGTCGACCGACAACCCGACGGCAGGTACACGCTAAGCCTCGAAAACTTCATCCTCACGCTCGAAGGACAGCAAATGCCCGTCGGCAACATCGTTCTGAAAGATATCGAAGGCACACAGCTGAACAGCACGACCGAACTGACAACCGGCCAGGACATCACCATCACCGAGGGCACGACACCCGGAGTAGACTTCTGGACAGGGCCCAGCTTAGGTCCGGTACCCGTCAAAATGGCAGCCAGAATAAGCGGCAACCGCCTGAAAGCAGCCATCAGCATCTACATGGCTGCGCTCGAACAGCACATCGACGTTGTATTCGGGAAAGACGACACCGGCTACCAAATCGCCAATGCCGACTTCGAAAACTTCCGCAAAGAAGGTTCCACAGACGAACCGTTGGCATGGCACTCGTTCGGGAGCGCCAGCGGAAAATGGGCCAGCATGGCCGGAAAACACTGTCGCGTATCCACCGACACGCGTACAGGCACCGGAAAATGCGCCAGCATCTACGCCACCAGCATATTCGGCATCATCGCCAACGGAACCATGACCACCGGACGCATGAACGCAGGAGCCATCAACGCCGCCGACAAAGCCAACCATGCCTACATCGATATGTCCATACCTGGCATCGACAGCAACGGCGACCCCTTCTACACCCCGCTCGGCGGCCGCCCCGACTCGCTGGCTCTATGGATCAACTTCAAGCAGGCAACCCCCAACGCCACGTACCCATACGCCACCGTCAGCGCAGCCATCACCAACGGTACCTACTACCAGGACCCCGAAGACAAAGCCTACACCAACGTCGTGGCAAAGGCCAGAAACAGCACCATAGCAACCACTGGCGGACAGTGGAAACGCATTGCCATCCCCTTCGAATATATCGACCGAACCATCGACGGCAAGGCACTGCTCGTCACCATTTCGACCAACGCCGTACCGGGCAAAGGCGCGCATAACGACGAAATGCTGATCGACGACATCGAACTGATATACAACACCCGCCTCGCAGCCCTGACCATTGCCGGCCAACCCATCGCCAACCTCGAACACAACAAAACCGAGTACCGGGCAACCGCCAATCGGCCCATCGTTGCCGACGATATCCAGGCGGTAGCGACGAACGAAAAATCGCTGATCGTCAAAACCGTCGGTCCGGTAAGCGACCGCAAACAAACGGCAGAAATAACCGTCTTCGGCGAAGACCTGCGCACGTCGACCACCTATCGCGTCGAGATCAGCCTCAACACTACCGGCATCGCCACCGTCGAAGCACCCACCACTCCTCGAACCGAGCTATACAACGTCCAGGGGCAGCGCGTACGGCACATGCGGCACGGACAGGTGTACATCGTGAAGCAAGCCGACGGGCGCACACGAAAAGTCATAAAATAAACAAGCGACGAACCACTACGCAAACAAGGCCAGCCGGCGAAGGGCAATCCGGTTGGCCTTTATTCTTTGCTCTCAACCCACTATCGTTTTCTTTCCGAA
>CAUQAO010000114.1:0-7360 GCA_963515815.1 uncultured Prevotella sp. | reverse complement strand
TTGCACGGGCCAGCCGAAGCCGCGGAACGAAAACAAACAGTTTGCACGGGCCAGCCGAAGCCGCGGAACGAAAACAAACAGCTTGCACGGGCTGCGCAGAAAAGAAATGAGGATATATCAAAACAGGCAGATCCTCTTTCCCTTCTTTTTCTCATATTCATACGAATCTATTTAGATTCTTTTCCGAATATTTGTATGCGTCCTAATTATTCTCTACCTTTGGCACCTGATAGGACTGAATAAGTCGAAATATAATACTATAAAAGGTGAGAAGAATCTCACCCGTTTAATTAAGAACCAGAAGATGACTACAAGGCGCACATTTATCAAACAACTGTCGGCGCTGGGATTGGCCAGTTGTATACCTCACTACGTATCCTCTTCGCCCTTTATGAAAACGGATTCTGTAACCGAGAACTTGTCTACCGACAAAATATGGGCTTGTTTGCTTCACTTGTCTTTCAACTTTGCCGGCGGCATTAAAAACTGGGGAGGCTTGCGGAGCGAATTCGAACCCGAGCAATCAGTGTGGGATGAGGCCATCCAAACCATGTCGAAACAGGGTATCAATATGGTAGTAATTAATCTGGACGACTCCGTACAGTGGCACTCTCATCCCGAAATTGCCTTGAAAAACGCGTGGCCACCAGACCGATTACGTACAGAATTGGCCAAGATTCGACAAGCAGGTATCGAACCAATCCCGATGCTGAACTTCTCGGCTACCCATGACGCATGGATGGGCAAATATTCACGAATGCTCTCCTCGCAGATCTATTACGGTGTATGCCGAGACTTGATTCGAGAGGCAATCAAACTTTTCGATACGCCTCGTTTCATTCATTTCGGTATGGATGAGGAAACGTACGAGTTTCAAAAACAATTCGACCATATCATTATTCGCCAGAACGAACAATGGTGGGGCGACCTCTACTTTTATATAGGCGAGGCTATGACGCACGGAGTTCGCCCTTGGGTGTGGGCTGATTATCTGTGGCATCATCCCGACACATTCTTCAAGATGATGCCCAAATCGGTAGTGCAAAGCAACTGGTATTATGGCAACGAATTTAATGAGGGGATCGGCTACGTGAAAGCCTATCTCGACCTTGCCCGGGAGGGCTATGACCAGATTCCTACGGGAAGCAACCAACTAAGTAATCCTACAAGTATAGGAAATACGGTAAACTACTGCAGTCGGCATATAGACGACCACCATCTGATGGGATTTCTTCAAACATTCTGGATGCCGACTATCGGGAAATACCGTGATCCAATCATACAAGGCATCGAAATGACCGGAAAAGCCCGTCGAGAATTCGAAAACAAACATAAAAAAACTGAGGATGAAAACAAGCGATAAGATATGGGGCTGCCTCCTACATCTGAGTTTCAATATGTGGGAAGAATATATCTCGCCCCATCGTCCATTCAGAGGATTTCGTCCGGACCTAGAATTAAGCGAATCCCTCTGGAACGATGCCATCGAGAAAATGGCAAAAGTAGGTGCAAACATGGTGCTGATAGACTTGGGCGATGCCATAAGGTACGACAGCCATCCCGAAATAGCAGTAAACGGAGCTTGGACACCTGCCCGCCTGCACCAAGAAGTCAGACGCATCAAGGACCTGGGAATGGAGCCAATACCTAAGTTGAACTTCTCGGCCGGCCACGACACCTGGCTGCGAGAATACTCGAAAATGGTGTCTACCCCCGAATATTACAAGGTATGCGCTGACTTGATCGGCGAAGTATGCGATCTGTTCGACCATCCTCGATTCTTCCATTTGGGCATGGACGAAGAGAGTGCCTTACATCAAAAGTATTACCGCTACGTAGTAATCAGACAGAATGACGTATGGTGGAATGACTTCTTATATCTCGTTTCACAAGTAGAGAAACACAAAGCACAAGCCTGGATATGGCCCGATTATATGCTATGGAACCACTTAGACCAGTTTACTAGGAAAATGCCCAAATCGGTCATTCAAAGCAACTGGTATTACGGAGAAGACTTCAAGCCCGAATACTCGTATGTAAAAGCGTACTTAGATTTAGAGAAACACGGATACATGCAGATACCTACAGGCAGTTATCATGCCGATAATCCGGATAGTATAGGTAATACGGTAAAATTCTCTCGAACCCATATCGCCGACTCCCGGCTATTAGGATTCTTACAAACCTTCTGGAAACCTACCATCGAAGAAAACAGGGTACGTATTTTGAAAGGAATCCAACTGCTGGGAGAAGCCAGAAAGAAATATGACGGCAAGAAATAGCTTCTAGCTAAAAAACCAGAAAAACTATATTCCTTAACACCTGCAACAATAAAAAATAAAATAAAAACACCTAAACCTATCAAATTATGAGTAATAAATTAAGTAAAATGAAAATGGCTTTAGCCATCATCGGTACCCTATTGCTGATGGTACCGTTGAAACTAACGGCGCAACAGAATGTTTCGCCCAACAACAAACAGCATGTAAACGGAGTTGTGGTAGATACCCAGGGAGAACCTATTGTCGGAGCCACTATTCAAGAAGTCGGTAAAAATAACGGAACACTGACCGACGTGAATGGTAAATTCGCTCTCGACATGGAGTCATCCAAAAACCTGTTAGAAATTAGCTATATCGGATTTCAGACGCTCCGAGTTCAAGGAAAAAGCAATATTCGCATCACTATGCGAGAAAACTCGGAAGACTTAGATGAAGTGATCGTTGTAGGTTATGGTACACAACGCAAGCGCGATCTGACAGGATCTATCGCCACGGTAAAGGGTGAAGATATGAAATTTAGCGGTGTATCCTCAGTGGCCCAAGCATTGAACGGAAAAGCCGCCGGAATGTACGTGCGCCAAAATAGTGCCCAACCTGGTGGCGGCGTAGACATCTTTGTACGTGGCGCAAGCAGTATAAATGCCAGCAATGATCCTCTTTATATTGTAGACGGATTCCCCATTGCCAAACTCGATCAGCCTTCGGGCGGTGACGCTAAGATGGATCCGGGAACGCAGAGTATTCTCAACTTTCTGAATCCAAACGACATCGAATCTATCGAAGTTCTGAAAGATGCTTCGGCAACCTCTATCTACGGTGCCCGTGCTGCTAACGGAGTAGTTATCATTACCACCAAACGAGGTAAAACCGAAATGGCAAAAGTAAACTATTCATACGACTTTTCTTATCAGAAATATGCCGACATGTATGACCTGCTGTCGCTGAAAGATTGGATGCAAATGCGCAACGACGTCGCAAAAGAAAGCTGGATGTGGAACAACCAGGTGGCTCCCTATGGCACAAAAACAATGAAAGAAGCCGAGGAAAAACCTTATAACAATGTTCAGCTTACTTACCCGTATACTGCTGCACAGATATCTGCTGCCGGACAAGGAACGGACTGGTTAGGACTAATTACCCGAGATGGACAGGTAAACGAGCATAACCTGAATATTCAAGGAGGTGGTGACCATACGCAATACATGTTATCTTTTAACCACTTCGACCAAAAAGGAATCGTGAAGAATTCAGGACTTACTCGCTATACCCTGAAAGCGAACATAGACCAAGAGTTTCTAAAGTTTTTCAAGGCAGGTTTGAATCTTACTTTGACACGAATCTATAACGACAATACGCAGTTAGGTTCGGCACAATTTGAAAATTCGGGTATTATCCGTTCTGCCCTTCAGATGAATCCAGAAGTTAAGGCCTACGACCCAGAGACAAATACCTATCCCGTAAACCCGTATGTTCCGAGATATTCAAATCCATATTCTCTGCTTACTAATATAGACAAAGGACGCACGAATAGATTATTGGGAAACGTGTTTGTCGAGGCACGACCGATAGAAGGCTTGCTACTACGTCTAAACTTGGGCATCGATCATGCCAACTTGGACAGAAAAACCTATCAGCCTCGTACAACCGTAAATGGTAAAGAAAAAGGTGGAGTTGCATATATCTATAACAAGAACAACGATCAGTACTTAGCAGAATTTACTGCTACCTATCACAAGATATTGGCAGGCATCCACTCCATGAACCTGATGCTTGGTTCTTCTTACGAAGAGTTTAACAACGATTATTCCGAACTCGGAAACAATAACTTCCTGACAGACGCCTTCCTCTACAACAATATGGATGCTGGTACCGGAACGAAAATTACCAAATCGAATGCCACCAAGAATAAGATGGAATCCTATTTTATGCGTGCTTCTTATGTGCTCAAAGATCGTTATTTGTTCACGGCTACTATGCGTGCCGACGGTGCAAGCGTATTTGCTAAAAACAGGAAATGGGGATATTTTCCATCGGTAGCCTTAGGATGGTTGGCCAGTGAAGAGGGATTCTTACGCAAGTTAACATGGCTTTCGAACCTAAAAATGCGCCTCAGTTGGGGACAAACCGGTAATGCCGACATCGGCACCAATGCCTTTGCAAGTTACTTGGCCGAAAATGCTTATGTAGATGGCAACCACAAGACGCTGATCGGTGTAAAGAAAGGAAAGCTGGAAAATCCAGATCTTAAATGGGAAACTACCTCTGAATGGAATTTAGGTGTTGACTTCGGTTTCCTCAAAGGACGTATCAGCGGTTCTATCGATATCTACCAACGTACCATTTCAGATTTGCTCAACTATCGATTGCTTAACTCTTACCAGGAACTACCTAAAGTGATGTCGAATATCGGCAAGACACAGACACGAGGTATCGAAGTGATGCTGAACACGCGTAATATAGAAACAAAAGACTTCAGTTGGACTACGAATCTTACTTTTACCAAATACAAAGATAAATGGAAGGAGCGTACACCCGATTGGAAGCCCAACGTCTACGAAAATGTTACCGACCCGATACGGCCGATCTATTCGCGTTTGGCAGACCATATTCTACAAATCGGCGAAGAAGTTCCGGCTGCACAGCCCGACCTTAAACCGGGGCAGATGGTGATCAAGGATATAGACGGCTTCAAACGGGATGACAAAGGCAATCCTGTAACCGATGCCAATGGACATTTTATTCTTACAGGAAAACCCGACGGGAAAATCGATGATGCCGATACCAAACTCATCGGTTCTCAAGATCCGGGATGGCTTGCAGGTATGAATAATGTTTTCCGTTACAAGAATTTCGAATTTTCATTTATGTTCAACGGAATGTTCGACCGTAAAATTGCAGATCCCACGCTCACGGCTTACGGCATAAACAGCTACGGCGTATATCTCTCGGGGCTGAACGGGCTCACTACGAATAAAGAACGTTGGACGCTGACCAACCCTTCTACAAAATATCCGAGCTCTTTTTGGAACGAAGGCAGGGGAAATTATTATACGTTAGGCGATTTCTTTTATCAGGATGCTTGGTTCGTTCGTCTACAGAATGTGACTTTGAGTTACACCGTTCCTAAATCATGGTTGGTAAAACTCGGTTTCATCAATAGTATACGCTTACATGTATCGGCCAACAATCTCTTTGTCATCACTCCCTATGACGGTCTTGACCCGGAAACCGACAGTTACGTGGCAGCTTATCCGAACGCCAGAACCTATAGTTTCGGCGTGAACATTTCACTTTAACACTCAAATTAACACATCATGAAACGATTCAATCTATTCATATATTTAGTGGCTATAACCCTTGGAGCCACGACGTTTACAGGATGCGCCGACTTGGACCCTGTAGACTATTCGGAAATCAACCAAGGCTTATTTCCGAAATCCGAAAACGACTATGTTTCTTTAGTCAACGAATGTTACCGTTCTATACGAACCAGCTGGTTCGACGGCCTGTTCGCTACCAACGAACGAGGGTGCGTATCTATCAACGATGCCACTACCGAAATTCTGGCAGCAAGAGGCGGAATGTTCAAGAAACAGCACGACCTGAATTGGAATTCGACCGAAGATTATCTGGTGGGATTCTATTATACCGAGAAAGATCCTTCGGGAGGCGGATATCGCGACGGTTTTGCCAACGACATAAGTCGCTGCACTTCTCATCTTGCCCTGATCGAGAAGGCCACGATACTGAGCGAAGCCAAGAAAAAGAAGATGGAAGCAGAAATAAGATGTGCCCGCGCCTTTATTTCTTATACACTGTACGACATGTTCGGGCCATTGGTTATAGCGCCGATCGAGATTCTTGAGAATCCCCGGCAAGATCATCCTCTTGCACGCCTTTCGAATAAAGAGATGGTAAAATTCATCGAAGACGATTTGCTTTTCGCCGCAGAAAATCTACCCGCGCCCAACGAAGCAGAGTATGGAAAATTCAGTACCGGACTGGCCAATATGTTGCTAATACGCCTCTACCTGCACGAAAGTCGGGCCGACAAGACTTACTACAACAAAGTAGAAACTTTGGCACGTAAGCTGATGGAAAGTTCTTTCGGCTATCAACTACAAGACAGCTATACCAAAATGTTCGAAGTAGGCGGTCAGGGAAAGAACAACAAAGAAATCATCTTCGCCCTGCCGGTAAACTCAGAAATGGTAAGCTGGAACGACTGGCACATGTTTGTGCTGCCCACCAACTTCAAGAAAGGCGGCATGAAAGGCGGTTACGGAGTGGTCAATAGTACCTGGTATTTCTACGATTCTTTCGAAGAAAACGATACGCGGCGCACCTACCTCATATCAGAATATACAGACCAAAAAACCGATACGCTCTGCAAACGGGGCAGCTATCCGCACCTTACCATGGGACCTATTCCGATGAAACTGGGCTACGATCCCGATATGTACAATCACAACAGTCGCAGCAGCATCGATCCGATTATCTATCGATATGCCGACGTTTATCTTTCGTTGTCCGAGGCCCTCTACCGCAAACCCAATTCGTCGGCGGCCGAGAAGCAAGAGGCGCTGACCTATATCAATCAGATCCGGAAACGTGCCGGAATTCCGAACCTGTCGTATTCCGACATAGATACCGACGCCAAGTTTGTAGAAGTATTGCTGAAAGAACGCAGCCATGAATTCTGGTGCGAGAACGGGCAATACCGGGCCGACCTTATTCGCATGGACAAGTTCATTGAACATGCTCAGCAAATCAATGGCTCGCCTTACGCTTCGAAAAGCAAAGAGGTATATCCGCTACCGCGTATCGTCATCACCGACGGTAAGGGAACCGTGATACAAAATGAGGGGTACGATTGATTCTGCTTCAACCAGGATTAAAACCTTCCCATCGGAATCGCCCCTTGGGAAGGTTTCCGCTTTTATCTCTTCAAAAAAGATTACTGTCCGATAAAAAATCATGCCATTGCACACTGTAATGAGACAAAAAATAAATTTTAAGCGCCATTGCACACTGCAATGAGGCAAAAAATAAATTTTAAGGGCTTCTGCACACTGCAA
>CAUQAO010000113.1:0-7429 GCA_963515815.1 uncultured Prevotella sp. | reverse complement strand
CCTACAGCCTTAGCAGCACCGGTAGAAGAAGGAATGATGTTGCCCGAAGCAGCACGACCGCCGCGCCAGTCTTTCAACGAAGGACCGTCGACCGTCTTCTGCGTAGCCGTTGTAGAGTGCACCGTCGTCATCAAACCGTCCTTGATACCCCATTTGTCGTTCAACACCTTTGCGATGGGAGCCAGACAGTTGGTGGTACAAGATGCGTTCGATACGAACTGTGTACCCTTCACATAGCTCTTCTCGTTTACACCGCAAACAAACATCGGCGTGTCGTCTTTAGAAGGAGCCGACATCACTACGTACTTAGCGCCTGCGTCGAGGTGGCCCTGCGACTTCTCTTTCGAGAGGAACAAACCCGTAGACTCAACAACATATTCGGCACCGATCTCGTTCCACTTCAAATCGGCCGGATTGCGCTCTGCGGTTACGCGAATAACGTTACCGTTCACGATCAGCTGCGACTTCTCAACATCGGCCTCGATGGTACCGTTGAAGATACCGTGCATCGTATCATATTTCAACATGTATGCCAAGTAGTCTACCGGGCAAAGGTCGTTGATACCTACAACTACTACATCTTTTGCATTTGCCTCTTCCAAAGAAGCGCGGAAAACGAAACGACCGATACGGCCAAATCCGTTAATACCAATTTTAATCATTTTACTTTTTAATTTTATTAAAGGGTTAAGTATATAAATCTTTATCGATAATTGTCATCCTGACGAAATTCCCTTTGCTTGGAAAGGACCTAAATGAAACAGATACCACCATTGTTACATTTTATTTATTTCCACGGCAAAGTTACTGTTTTTTTTCTAATTTTGCGTTCGTAACGAGTATTAAATTTAAAAATTATGCGCAAATTACTATTAGAATTCAAAAACTTCGCCATGCGCGGCAACGTGATAGACATGGCCGTCGGCGTTATCATCGGAGCAGCCTTCGGAAAGATCGTTACATCGCTCGTAGACGATATTCTCATGCCCATCATCGGTACCCTTCTCGGCGGGATGGATTTCAAAGCATTGGCCATCACCATCGGCAATGCAAAAATCGGGTACGGCAACTTTGTTCAGACAACAGTCGATTTCCTGATCATAGCTGCCTGCATCTTTTTCATGATCAAAGCGCTCAACGCCTTCTCTAAAAAGAAAGCCGAAGAACCCGCCGCAGCGGTCGAACCCTCGAACGAGGAAAAACTTCTGACCGAGATTCGCGACTTGCTCAAGAACCGATAAACGAATAACGTTGCGCGCACGGCCGCAACCGCCATCCGGCAAAACCAAAGCAGGCTATACCCCACTCCGTATAGCCTGCTTCTTTTGCTATCGTTTTTTATTTCTGATGGCGTTGTAGGGGTACGCCGCGACCAAAGGAGTTCATTTGGTGCCGGCGTACCCATACAATTCGATAAAAGGAGCTCATTTGGCGCCGGCGTACCGGTACAATTCGATAAAAGGAACTCATTTGGTGCCGGCGTACCGGTACGACACGATAAAAGGAACTCATTTGGTGTCGGCGTACCGGTACAGCGTTATTGTTTCTCGCCTTTCCTTAGTCTTGGTACTTGACGAAGGGACGGAATACGATTCAGGAATTGCGCATTGCGCCGGCTTTGGCAATCAGATCTTTCACGATCTGCCCACCCAACACCAGGCCGGCTGCTGCCGGAACAAACGAATTACTGGCCGGTATTGCCCGCTTCGGGTTGGTTTGCAATGACGCAGCATCGACGGCCGTGTGCTGCGAGGCGATAGACAAAGGTTCGAGCGGTGGTTCGTCGCTGCAAACCACGCGAAGGCTGTCGATGCCCAACTTTCGCAGCTTTTTCCGGAGCACTTTCGCCAACGGATCCATTCGCGTTTCAAACACATCGGTCACTTTAAATCGCGTAGGGTCGAGCTTGTTTGCAGCGCCCATACTGGCAATGACGGGCACCTGCAGGGCATGGCATCGCCTGATCAATTCGATTTTGGCCGCCACCGTATCGATACAATCGGCCACATAATTGCACGTCGAGAGATCTATCTGATCGGCATTTTCGGGTAGATAGAACAACGGATAGGTACGAACCACGCAGCGAGGATTGATGTCGAGCACGCGCTGGCGGGCCACTTCCACTTTTTTCTGTCCGACGGTAGAGTGCAGGGCCACCAGCTGCCGGTTGATGTTCGACGGGCTAACAACGTCGTTATCGATTAAAGTAAGTTGGCCGATACCGCTGCGAGCCAGCACCTCGACTACGTAACTGCCCACGCCGCCCACACCAAAAACGGCTACATGTGCGGCCTCCAGCGCCTGCATGGCAGCTGTGCCAAACAACATTTCGGTTCTTGTAAACAAGCTCTGCATAACTTTTTCTACGTTTTAAGCCGCAAAGATAACGGAAATAGATGTGTGATCAAAACGAAACGTATCGGCCGAAGAGAATCCATTGCACCAGTCCGCGCAACCCCAGATAAACGGTGAATGCGAACCAAAGGGCATGGTTGCCCCATACCGACTGGAGCAACAGATAGAGTATGAAAAAAGCCGAGGCGGCAATCACCGACGACTGAAGCATGCCCCTCGTGGCCGTAATGCCGATAAAAATACCGTCGTAAATAAATGCCGAAACACCGAAAAGGGGGATCAGCACCGCCCACCAAAAGTAACTTTCGGCGGCCGCAATAACGGTTGTTTCGTTGGTCAACAGGGCCAAGAAATTGCTGCCTCCCACGGCATAGACTGAAGTAAAGGCCACGACAACGATGGCTCCCCAGACAAACAAGCTACGGTACACCCGACGAAAGGCCGCACGGTTGGATGCGCCGAAATAGCGCCCACTCAACGCTTCGCCAGCATAAGCAAAGCCATCCATGACGTAAGAGAACAGTGTAAAAAGCGTCATGAGCAACGTATTGACCGATAGAATGACATCGCCGCGACGCGCACCGGCCGAGATAAAGAACAGATTGACACCCACCAGAAACAGCGTTCGGAAAAAAATGTCGCGATTGACCACAAAAAAACGAGCCATATCCGCACGCCTGAACAGCGCCGACCGCCACGAATAGCGGTTCAATCGGCCATAATAGCACCACCAACAGTACAGAGCCACGGCAAAACCGGCCCACTGTGCCGTCAACGTTCCCAGCGCAACGCCCGCTATACGCATACCGAAGCCATAGACCAGCAGCAGGCTCACCAAAATATTGACCACGTTCTGAAAGATAGAAACATACATCGGAATGCGGGTATTCTGCATACCGATGTACCATCCCGTGAATCCGTAAAGGCCCAACACGGCCGGAGCGCCCCATATACAGACGGCAAAATAGGTAGAGGCTTCGGGTATAATCTGGGCCGAGGGATGCATAACGCGCATGGCCAGCCAACAAATCGGCACCTGAAAAACAATGAACAGCATGGCAATGGCCATACCGATAACCAGCGAACGAACCAGCAAACGAACAACCTCGGGCATGTCTCTGCGCCCCAGCGCCTGCGATGTCATGCCGCTGGTTCCCATTCGCAAGAAGCCGAACAGCCAATACATCACATTAAAAATCATCGAACCGATGGCAATGGCGCCGATATAAACCACATCGCCCATGTGTCCGACGATGGTCAGGTCGATCAAGCCGAGCAGCGGAACCGTAATGTTGGAAACGATAGAGGGCAGAGCCAATCGAAATACTTGCCGCATAGGTTATATTATAAAAATGTAAATAGAAAATGTTCATTGAGTGGCTCAAAAGTACCATCTAACACCCAGAAGATGGTTTTGAGTCGCTCAAAAGTACCATCTGACACCCGGAAGGTGGTTTTGAGTCGCTCAACGGCAAAAATATTGCAATGACAGATGAAACGGAAGAGCATAACAGGATTAATCGGATGCCGCCGCGAGGTGTTGCAGAATATGATCTCGGCATTTTTCCATCAACCATTTCGGCGTACTGGTCGCTCCGCAAATGCCGATCGTCTGCACGCCCTGCAGCCAGCCGAAATCGATCTCTCGGGCATCTTCTATCTGATAACTGTTCGGATTTACGCTCTTGCACTCGTCAAAAAGCACACGACCGTTCGAACTTTTCCGTCCGCTCACAAATAAAACAAGGTCGTGCTTAGAGGCAAAAACGGCGATATTGGGCATGCGATTGGCCACCTGTCGGCAAATGGTATCGAAGCTGCGGAACGTGGCTTGGGGCGAGATATGCGCCTGAATATAGTCGATGATACGGTGAAACTCGTCCAAGCTTTTGGTGGTTTGCGAGTAGAGATAGATGTCGCGCGTAAAGTCTAATCGCTTTACATCGTCGAATTTTTCTATCACGATTGCCCGGCTATGCGTCTGCCCTACCAGACCTAACACCTCGGCATGACCGTTTTTTCCGAAGATTACGGTTTGCGCATCGGTGTGGTTGTCGTATTGTTTTTTGATACGGCGCTGCAATGCAAGCACAACTGGACAAGTTGCATCGATGATTTCGATATTGTTTTTTCGGGCCAGTTCGTAAGTTTCGGGCGGTTCGCCGTGGGCACGAAGCAGCACCTTTACGTTGTGTAGCAAACGCAGATCGTCGTGGTTGATGGTAATGAGGCCGCTGTCGTGCAGCCGTTTTACCTCCATTCCGTTATGCACGATATCGCCCAGGCAGTATAGCGTCTCGCCTTTGGCCAGTTCTTCCTGTGCCTTTTGTATAGCCGTTGTGACGCCGAAACAGAAGCCGCTGCCGTTATCGATTTCTATTTGTATCATGAGCGTTTACTTCACCTGTATGTCGATAATGACCTTTGCGTTTTCAGGGTCGTTGGTTATCATCAGCACGCGGGGTTTGTTACGGGCTTTGCGAATATCGTCGGCCACGGCGGTAATCTTCATTTTGGCACGTTCGCCGGGCTGCAACTTCGACTTGCTTAGCGATAAACTCAAACCGCGGGTGTACATTTGCACGTTCTCGATATCAAGTTCTGCCGGTCCTAAGTTCTCTATCAATATCTGCCCTTTCAATCGTTTTTTGGTGCCGAACGTGCCCAAGTCGAGCGTCTTTGTCGATAACAACATCTTGGGTCGCGGCACGACAGCACCGTCATCCGCTCCATGAAAATCGGGTAAGAGCACGGTAGAAACGATTATTTCTTTATCCTCTGAAACCTTATCGCCTGGAGCGAAGCCTAAATAGACCGATGTTTGCGACAGTCCGTAATCGCGTATCATCTTACTATCGAGCATAATGGTGGCGACACCCGCATGCCCCGGTGCAATTTTTGAGGGCGAAACGTCGGCCTTCAGATAATTGGGCAGGTGCATAACAACCGGTTGCGCCATGTCCTTGGTGGTATTCTTGATGTGCATTTTGACCAAAGGGCGGTCGCCACGGTTCACATCGTCGAACTCGATATTGTTCAGATCGGTTTTCAACAGGCCGAGACTGAAAGGATAATCGCCTTCGAAGTCGACGATCTCGTCAACAATCACTCCCTTGATCGTCAACATAAGAGGCTGCTTCGACCCATTGCTGTAAATACCTATCTGCTTATGAAAGTGCCCCATTTGCTTGGCATCGTAAGTAGCTTTTACAACACCTTTCTCGTCCGGCGCAATGGCTTGGCGAGGAAACTCGGCTGTAGTACAGCCACAGTCGGTCAGCACCTTTTGAATAACCAGTGGTTCTCGGCCGGTATTCTTTATTTCATACTCTACTGTTACCGGATGTTTATACATCACCTGTCCGCAGTCTATCGTCTCGTTAATAGCCGTGATCTGCTGTGCCGAAGCAAATAAAGGCAGCGCTAAAAGCACCGATAGCATGTTTTTTCTATTCATCATTTTTTTATATTCAAAGTCTTTGCCGCCGTTCTGCCATTATACTCGGGACTATAGGCGCACTGTATAGTGCAGGTACCCATCTGGTATGTGCCGGCTCGGTCTACGTAATACTGGGTTTCTATGGTATGTTTGCCCTTGCGCAGGGTATCGAAATAATAATTCGTAGCATGATCTTTCGGGGCGCAATAATAGCCTCGGTAATAACCGCTGATCTGTTCAGCCGGCTCTAAACACGCCGCCCGCTCGTCTTGCAGTTGTACAAAATCGTAGTCACGATCGGCTTCTATCGTTATTCTTACCGTTAGCCTATCGCCCACTTTCAGGTTATCGGCAGGCTTTCCGTTATGCAACAGCGTTCGCGTAACACGCAGCCCGGAACTTTGTTCGGCCACCTCTGCCGTTTTTTGCATAAACTGTGCGTAAACGGCTCCCCACGAAGTGCCGGCCGATGTTTTGTCAACGGTCAGCGTCTTCATGCCTTTTCCGGTTCTCGATGTCTTGACATATCCCAGTCCGGCCGTAGCTTTCGGCAAGACAATCGGCCGATTGTCGATCTTGATAACTACCGACGGTTCGGTTGTTTGCAGTTTTTGCATTTCTCCATGCAAGAAAGCATACACCGCATTGACACTGTTTATCGGCGTATCCCATGCCTGTGTTCGTTTCGATTGCAACAGCCAGCGCTTCATTTCTTCTATATCTCGGCTGCCGGGCGTCAGTCGTTTCATCGCTTCTATAGCCGCAACCTGCGACGGAATACGGTAATCGAACCATGAATATTGGGCTTTCGGTGTGTCGAAATATCGTCCCATCTCTTCTCGATATACCGTATATTCGCTGACGCTCTGCAAGTATTCTTTCGCCAAAGCAGCCTTACCGTAATGCGAAAGAATTACGGCTGTGTTGGCTTTTCCATAAATTGTAAGCGCTCTTGGAGATTTTGTGAGCCACTCTATCAGATAATTCATATCAGCCGTCGGTCGCCTCTCAGTCAATGCATTAATATAAAGATAAACGCATATATCATTATCGAGCTGGATATTCTTAATATGCTCTGCCACCATCTTTTTGATATGGCGCACTTCTTTAGCTGCTTCTTTATCAAGGTAAGACATTGCCCTCCGAATGATACGTTCGGTTTGCGGTTGCTTTCCGATGAGCATATTCAACCGAATCATCATTTTCGTAACCTCGGTTGTCATATATCGGCTGCCCGGCATGCCCTTCCACCAGCTGAAAGAACCATTGGGATTCTGCAATGTCTGCAGTTTTTGTAACACCGAATTCATACGATACCCGATGCTGTTGCTATCGAAGAAGTTGATCAGTTGCTGTTTCTGCTCGCTGTCCTTGTTGCTTTCAGCCACCCAAGGCGTTTCTTCTAACAGCATTGTCTTCAGCGACTGGTTCTTCTGCAGATTACTCATGAGCGAAGTTTCCGCTCCCTTTTCCTGTTTCCATTGATCTATTGTCGACTTGATGAGCGGCGACTCGTTCAACAAATGGCGACCGATAGCATCGGCATAGTAGGCTGCCGACAGACCGATGGCATTGTCTTCGCAGTTCAAAGACACTGCAGAAAGCGCTTGAACCATGAGCCATGCAGGGTTATCG